>CALVXO010000001.1 GCA_944371325.1 uncultured Bacilli bacterium
CTCTATCTAAATTATAATACAAAAATTCATCAAGTTCAATAGTGTTAAGTGTTTTATCATTATAAATTGTAATAACATTATTTAAATTTATATCAAATATATTTATTTCCTAAAAAAACGGATACTTATTGTCAATATATTGCTTTATCTTTTCATCTCTTATATCATTATTGAATTCTTTACCATTAATTAAAAACGAAAGAATTTCGGTTATCTCTTTTGTTGGAGCAAAATTAACTGAAGAAAAAGTTCAAGCTAATGCAGAATATTCTGATGCTTATATAAATGCATTAAATAAATACTTAAAAAATGGTTATGTTCCACTTCAAAGAATATTATATTTTCATTTGGAAGATAATAGTTTAACTATAGATACTTTATATGCAATGAATCAAAATGTTGAATCTAAATCACCTAAAGAAATTAATGTGGTTTGCGAAGATCAAAGAGTTAAAAATCATGTTGCTTGTTCAGAAAGTAATTTAAAAGATAATGAAAAATATTTGATAGTTAGTTCAGGACATTTTAATTTTCCTCTAGCAAAGTACTTATAGGTGTATCAAAAACTTCTGATATTGAAATTAACATCTCTGCATCTGGTACTGATAATCCCTGTTCCCATTTAGAAATCGTTTGTCTAACTACATTTAATTTTATCGCAAGTTCTTCTTGAGAAAGCCCTTTTGCTTTTCTTGCTAATTTTAAATTATCTTTTAACATTTTACAACTTCTCCTTTCTTTATAAATATTATATAAAGAATAGTTCGTTGCTACAAGCAATGCATATTAACATTAAATTTAATAACTATTAAATAACCTTTTCATACTTGAAATAATTACTAAAAATTAAATATTAACAATCATTTTCTTTTTATTGTATTTCTTAATCTTAAAGTATTTAATATTACTGTAATACTACTTAATACCATAGCTAAACTTGCAATCATCGGATTTATAAAAATTCCAAATGGTTTTAATAATCCCATTGCAATTGGAATCATTAAAAAGTTGTAAAAAAATGCCCAAAACAAATTTTGCTTTATATTTTTTATAGTTTTTTTACTTATATTAATTAAACTTATAATATTAAACAAATTATTATTTGTAAGTATTACATTAGAAGAATTCATCGCAATATCTGTTCCGCTATTCACACTTACTCCAATATCAGAAATTGCTAAAGCAGGGCTATCATTTATTCCATCTCCACACATCATTACAAATTTATTTTCTTTTTGTAATTGTTTAACTACACTTGATTTTTCTTTTGGTAATACACCTGCTATTATTTGAGTTATCCCTAACTCTTTTGCTATTACTCTGGCAGTATCTTCATTATCTCCTGTCACCATTATTGGTTGAATTCTCATATCCAATAAATTTCTTAATACCTTTTTAGCTTCTATTCTTATAACATCATTTACCCCTATTAAAGATATGATTTTGTCATTTTGTACTACATATACAATACTATTTCCTTTACTTGCAAGGTCTTTTTCTTCTTTTATATATTTATTTTCAATATTATAATTATCTAAAATTTTTGAATTTCCAATAATTAATTTTTGATTGTTTATCTTTCCTATGATACCATAACCTGTTATGTTTTCAAATTCTTTAACTTCTAATTTTTCTATTTTATTTTCTTCTAGGTAGTCTACAAAGGCTTTACCTATAGGATGTGTAGTTTTACTTTCTAAACTTCCCACTATTTGTAAAAGTTTTTCTTCTTTCATAGTGCTAAAGTTTCTAATTTCTGATATTTTTAATTTACCATATGTGAGAGTTCCTGTTTTATCAAAAATAATTACATCTGTTTTTTTAGCATTTTCTAATATCTCACTTTTCTTTATTAAGATTCCGTTGCTTGCACATACCCCTTCACTTACTATAATGGCAAGAGGAGTTGCTAGGCCTAAACTGCAAGGACAAGCAACAACTAAAATTGTTACAAATGTTGTTATTGCTGTTTCAAAACTCTGACCTATAATTAAATATATTATAAATGTTAATATTGCTATAATTATAACAGTCGGAACAAAAAATCCCGATACTTTATCTGCAACTTTTGCTATAGGAGCTTTTGTGTTAGTTGCTTCTACAACCAGTTTTACTATTTCAGATACAGTTGAATCTTTTCCAATTTTTTCTGCTCTATATTCAATATAGCCATCGCAATTTAAACTTCCTGCAATTACATTATTTCCAATCTCTTTTGCTTGTGGTTTACTTTCTCCTGTTATAAATGACTCATCAAAATGAGCTTTACCTTCTATTATCTCTCCATCTACAGCTACTTTTTCTCCTGATGTACAAACTAATATATCCCCTTTTTTAATCTCATCTAATGTTACTTTTTTTAATTTTCCATTTACCTTTATCATAGCTGTATTAGGCGTTATTTTTACTAGTTTTTGTATAGCTTCTTTTGTTTTATCTTTGCTTAAACCATCTATGAATCTTCCAAGTTTTACAAAATAAATGACTATGCTTGAAGATTCAAAATATAAATTCATAACTAATTGATAATTTCCCTCTAATACTAAATACATATTATACAGACTATATAAAAAACTTGTAATAACACCAATTCCTACTAAAGTGTCCATATTAGGTGTTTTATGAATAAAATTTTTGTATCCATTTCTTATAATATCAAATCCGTATATAATAAAACATAATGTAATTCCTAATAGTACAAACATGTAGTTTATTGTATAAACATGTGGATCTAAAAAAGATAAAACCGGCAATTTTATCATGTACCCCATAGAAATATACATTAAAATTATGGCAAGTACAGTAAATATAATGAATTTTACTTTTTCTGTTTGATTTTTTTTATTAATATTTATTTCTTTAAATTCACCTAAACTTTTAAAACCTGCTTTTTTAACAAATTCTTCAATTTTGGTTTTATTTAATTTTGATTTATCATATTCTATACTAGCGTTTGCCATTACTAAATTTACTGAAGCATTTATAATTCCATCTTGTTTATTTAAGTATTTTTCTAATCCATTTGAACAAGCAGAACAAGTCATTCCATCAATAGATAAAATTATTTTTTTCATTATTGTTCTCCTACAACTTCATATCCAATATCTTCAAGTGTTTTTTTTATATTTCCACTGGGTAAATTATCTTTTGCCATTATAGTAACTTCTCCTGTAATATGATTAGCAAATACATTTTCAATTTCATCAATGTTTTTTAAAACATTTTTTACTCTATTTTCACAATTTACACACATCATACCATTTACTTTTAAAATTATTTTTTTCATTTAAAATCAATTCCTTCCTATAATTTTATTTATTAAATCTTTTGAATAAACTTATTATTTCATCAATCGTGTCAAACTTTCCATTTTCCATATCACGAGCAATACAAGTATATAAGTGATTTTCTAGCATTTGATTCGACAAACTTTTTACAGAATTTTCTATCGCTGATAATTGAATTAGAATATCATTACAATAAGCATCATCACTTATCATTTTTCTTACACCTCTTATTTGACCTTCAATTCTATTTAACCTATTATTTAACAGCTTTTTTTCTTCTTCGTTTCTAATTGTTCTCTTTTTACAACATTTATTATTATCCATATAAAATCACCCATAGCTAATTATATACCCCTTTGAGTATATTGTAAATATAGGGGTATATAATAATTATCTATCTTTGGAAGACTGTCGTATTTTTTCATGATAAAAATAATTTATTATAATTGGTTTACCAGTTGGATTTTTAAGAAAAGGTTCCTCATCTATCACATACATAAATCCAAATTTATTTGCATATTCTTCTACCTGTTTATCTAAATCTTCCCAATATGTCATATCTTTTTTTGTATATATCTTATTATATAATTCTTTTAATTCAGGACGCTTTTCATTTATGTAATCTATGATTTTATGTTTGAATGTTCCTCTTAAATTAAGATTTTCAAGCCATATATAATCACAAAAATCTTTTATCTCTTCCATAATTTCAAATACATTTGTTATTTCAGGAAATATAGGCGAAATAAAACAAGCAGTTCTTATTCCTGATTCGTGTACTTTTTTGATAGCTTCTATTCTTAGTTTTATAGATGGTGCATCATCCATATCATTTTTAAAATCTTCATCTAATGTATTTATAGACCAAGCTACTAAAGGATTAGGATAACTCTTTATTAAATCTATGTCTCTTGTTACTAGATTGGATTTTGTTGTAATAATCAAATTAATTTCACTACCTTGCATTTCCTCTAAAAACGCTCTTGTTCTTTTATATTTTCCTTCAAAATAATTATATCCGTCAGTAACTGATCCAACTATCATTGTTTGTCCTTTGTACTTTTCAGGAGTCTTTATTTTATCCCACATTTTAACATCTAAAAATCTACCCCAATCTTCTTTATGATTAGTAAATCTTTTCATAAATGTTGCATAACAATACTTACATCCAAAAGGACAACCAATATAAGGATTTATAGAATAACCTGCGATTGGTAAATTAGATTTTGTTAAAATAGTATCTACTTTTTTTTCTTTTATAATTACGTTTTTTAAATCTATCATTTCCTACCTCCAAAATCTTTGGGAAACTCTTGTATCATTTCTTCCTCAGATAATATTCCAAATAAGTCCTCTTTCATAAATACAGGAATATTTTTTTCTTTGGCTTGGTTGTAAATATTTTCTACCCATTCCCTTTTAGTAATTCCTTTATTTTTTCTATTTCCTGTTTCAGTACCTATAACTATCCAAGAAATATCAGTTAAATCAAGATTTCCTACATCATCAAACATTGGCTCAAATGTAAGATGATAGTGTTTTGCTTTTATATTATTTCTAAGTTCATTTATCCTATATTTCTCTTTAGATGAAGTAATAGTTACACCAAACCAACCATTATCAGGTGTATTATCTATTTTAATTTTTTCAGGTCTTTTCGTTAAGAAAATGTATTGTGTTTCTTTATTTTTTTTCATTCTTTCAAAGACTTTTCTTAACCAATCTTTATCCCAACCTGATAGATCGCTTTGCCCTGTTAATAGATATGCACCATATTTTTTATTATCTAACATTTTTAATTTATTCTCAAAAAACACAGGTTTATTAAAATCATCTATAGTATGAAATCTATTATTATTCATTCTTGCATAACAATAAGGACAACCTATATTACACCCAATGACTATATTTATGTTTTTAATATTATCTTTTATACACTGCATTACTAATTCCTCCCTTTACTATATCTGTGTTTTATAAAAATCTCCAAATGTTGCCATTAAATCAAGCAAATCAATTAACTTTAATCCTAAATCAGTCATTCCGTATTCGACCTTTGGCGGATTCGTATGATAATCTTTACGATAAATAATACCATCACTTTCTAACTGTCTTAAATTGTCAGTTAAAACTTTTTGAGAAATTCCCTCTAAAGATTTTAATAATTCATTAAATCTCCATGGTCTTTTCATTAAATTTCTTATTATTAACAGTTTCCATTTATTGCCAACTAAAGATATTGTAGTAGCTACAGGACATTCTGGAAGTTCATTTATTTTTCTCATAACAATCAAACTCCTTTAATTTATTAATATTATACCATTATAGTACTAACACAACAAGCAGTTACTTTAAAGTGCGTACTATTATTTGAATGTGTTATTTGATAATATAATATTGTAATTTAAAGGAGGAATATGAAATGACAAATTACAAAAAAGTAAGTGCAGAAAATACGCCTAGAGTAGAATTGCACGAAAAGTTAAATTTAACAGGAGCAGAAATTAGTGTTAATACGCTTACAGCTGGTGAAGGTGTTCCTTTTGTACACTCTCACAAACAAAATGAAGAAATTTATTACATTATATCCGGATCTGGTAAGGCAGTAATCGACAATGAAGAAGTAACTTTAACAACTGGAGATTGGATAAGAATTTCTCCTAAAGGAGAACGCCAATTTTTTGCTTCTAATGATGAATCTATCTCTTACATATGCATCCAAGTAAAAGAAAATTCACTTAAAAATTTCACTGCAACTGATGCAATTATAAAGTAATTAAAACTAAAATTATTTTTAGTTTTTTTATTTACCATTTTTTATCAATTTAAAAGAACAAAAGTCAAATAAATTTGACTGCATCTAATCTCACGATTAGATATTTCTCCTTCTTCGGTGGCTTTTGCTTTTTCCTCCAGAGACTAATTTCCGATAGTCGCTACCGTACTTGTTTTTATTTCATTTTTTTGCAGTGAAATTTTTTTGATGTTTGTTCATGTGAACAACTTAGTATTATTTATTAACCCTTCCCACATTATATTTATTGCTGCATTGATATCTCGATCATTTTCATTGTTGCATTTTGAACATGTCCATTTTCTTTTGCTCAAGTCTTTCATTTCTTTATTTTTGGCATTGCAATGACTACATATTTGGCTACTTGAATAATATGTATTTATTTGATAAAAATGTTTATTTTGCCACTTGCTTTTATATTCTAATTGTCTTATTATTTCACTTAAACTTGCATCAGCAATATATTTAGACATTTTCTTTTTTTCTATTAATTTTTTTGTTTGTAGGTTTTCGGTTATTATTAAGTCGTTAGCACTTACTATTTCTTTTGTTATTTTATGGATTGTATAATTTCTAGCATTTTTTAATTTTTTATATGTTTCTTTTATTTTATTTTTTACTTTATAATAATTTTTACTTCCTTTTTCTTTTTTACTTAACCATTTTTGTAAGTTTTTTATCTTTTTTTCATATTTGTTGATATATTTTTTGTTTTCATATTTTTCACCAAAACTTGTTATTACTAAATCTTTTACTCCTAAATCTATTCCAACTATTGTTTTTGGTATTATATTTTTTTCTTCTAAATCTTCCTCATATAACACTGATACATAATATCTATTTATTTCTTTACTTATTGTAGCATTTATTTTTCTTCCTTTTATTTCTTTTGTTTTTCTATAGCCTCTTATCTTTATATCTTTTAATTTTGGTAATGTTATTCTTTTATTTATTAAATCTAATTTAATATTTTCATATATCTTATTTTTATAATTATTTTTTATATAGTTTGTACGATAACTATTTTTACTGTATTTATCTTTATATTTTGGATAATGTTTGGTTCTATAAAAATTTTTAAAAGCTGTTTCTAAATCAAATATAGTTGTTCTTAATGCCATGATATCTACTTCCATTAACCATGGATATGTTTGTTTTAGAAATGGTAATTCTTTTATACATTCTTTTTTCGATTTAGTTATTTTATTTTCTTTATATAGTTTTTCTTTTTCATATAACATTGTGTTATAAACAAATCTAGTACACCCTAAAGTTTTGTTTATTAATTCTTGTTGTTCTTTATTTGGATATAATCTAAATTTATATGCTTTATATATTTTCATTTTATCACCACCATGATTAAATCTTATCACACATACATATGTTCGTCAATATACTTATTTAAATTTTGCAAACAATTTTTAATTATATTAAATATAACAAAAATGTGTTTAAGATCTATTATACTGTTAGAAGTTGATTTTATATTTTATTATATTAAGTCGAATTACAGTTCATTACATCTGCCCAAAATGTAAAAACAAATTTAAGGATCCTATTGAAGCCGTCTTAGAATTTGAACAAGAAGATGAATGGAATGGTTTACCTATTTCTACACCACCTTACATTATTTGTTCAAAATGTAATTTTAACAAATGTGTACCTATTGATTATGTATCTAAACGCGGTTATCATCATAAATATATTGAAAAATAAAAGTTAATAAATTGTTAATTACAAGCAAGATTTTATCTTGCCTTTTTGCGTATAGCAAACTACCACGTGTTTTGACTTTTGCTCTATAACTTTCCTATTATACAAAAAAACAGATAATTTAAATATTATATAAATTATCTGTTATTATAATTATTTTTAATTCTTAAAACTCTTAAAGCATTTACAATGGCTAGCACAGAAACACCAACATCAGCAAATACTGCTTCCCACATAGTTGATACTCCGAATGCACTAAAAATTAAAACTCCAATTTTTACTGCAATAGCAAATACTATATTTTGTTTTACAATTCTCATTGTTTTTTTAGAAATCTGAACAGAACTTGCAATTTTAGATGGCTCATCTGTCATAATAACCACATCAGCTGCTTCAATAGCTGCATCACTTCCAAGGCCACCCATTGCTACTCCTATATCAGATAGTGCTAGAACTGGAGCATCATTGATTCCATCTCCAACAAAGATAAGTTTTCCTCCAGATGATTTTTGAGTCATTAATTTTTCTACCCAAGAAACTTTATCTTGTGGTAATAATTCTGCATGATACTCGTCTAAATTAAGTTCATTAGCTACAGACTCACTAATATTATCACGATCTCCTGTTAACATAACAACTTTTTTAACATTATTGTTTTTAAATAATTTTACTGCTTTATAAGAATCTTCTTTAATTTTATCAGCAATTAATATTGTTCCTGCAAATTCATCATTTATTGCAACATATACTATTGTTCCTGTTTCTTCACTCTTTTGAAATTTAATATTATATTCTTTCATTATTTTTTCGTTTCCAACTAAAACCATCTTTCCATCTACTTTTGCTAAAACACCTTTACCTGAAATTTCTTGTGTTTCAGTAACAAGTTTTTCATTAATTTCTTTATTGTATGCTTGTTTCAATGAAATAGAGATTGGATGATTAGAAAAACCTTCTGCATAAGCTGCATATCTTAATAACTCATCATCAGAGTATCCAATAGATTTAATTTTTTGAACCTTAAATACTCCCTCTGTTAATGTTCCTGTCTTATCACACACTACAATTTCAGCACTTGCAAGAGCTTCTAGGTAATTACTTCCCTTTATTAAAACCCCTATTTTAGAAGCTGCTCCTATTCCCCCAAAGAATGATAAAGGAATAGAAATAACCAAAGCACATGGACAAGAAACAACTAAAAATGACAATGCTCGATATAACCAATCACTAAATAAGGCTTCTTTAATAACAAGAGGAGGAATTACTGCTAATGCAACTGATACTATAACTACAATAGGAGTATAGTATTTTGCAAATTTGCTAATAAAGTTTTCAGACTTCGATTTTCTACTACTAGCATTTTCTACTAAATCTAATATCTTACTAACAGTTGATTCTTCAAATTCTTTACTTACTTTAATTTTTAAAATTCCATCATTGTTTATACAACCACTTAATACTTCATCATTTACAGTTACTTTTCTTGGTACTGATTCTCCTGTTAATGCTTGTGTATTAAGCATTGATTCGCCATCTACTACAATTCCATCTAAAGGAATTTTTTCTCCCGGTTTTACTAATATAATTTCTCCAATATTTACTTCATCTGGATCTACTCGTTCAATTTCATCCTCTCGATATACGTTAGCATAGTCTGGCCTTATATCCATAAGACTTGCAACAGACTTCCTTGACCTATCTACTGCATAGCTTTGAAATAATTCTCCTATTTGATAGAAAAGCATTACTGCAACCGCTTCTGGGAATTCTCCAATGCAAAATGCTCCAATTGTTGCAACAGTCATTAAAAAGTTTTCATCAAAAACTTTACCTTTAAAAATATTTCTTACTGCCTTCAATACAATGTCATAACCCACAATTATATAAGCAATTACATACAAAATATTACTATATAATTCGGTATCAAATTTAAGCAATAAGGAAATAACAACCAATAAAAGAGAAATAATTATCTTAATTAATTGCTTACTCATTTTTCGGCTCATGATAACTATACCTCCTCAATGGTTACATCTGGTTCTTCTTTCTTTATGATTTTTCTAATTTTCTCTAATGCTTGTTCCTTATTTTCTTCAGTACATTCAAAGTTTAATTTTTGTGTCATAAAACTGATACTAACATTCTCAATAATATCAATTTTTCGTAATGCTCCTTCTAATTCATTTGCACAATTTGCACAATCTAAGTTTTTAATTTTAAATTTGTATTTGTTCATTTTAATCCTTCTTTCTTTATATTTTTAACCTTTATGGTTAATGTGCACTAAACCAATTTCAAACAATTTAACAATATGTTCATCATCCAAAGTATAAAATACTTCTTTTCCACTTTTTCTGCACTTAACAACTCCACTTCTTCTAAGAACTGCAAGTTGGTGTGAGATAGATGATTTAGTCATATTTAGTACATTTGCTAAATCACAAACACACATTTCGCTTTGATCTAATGCAAATAAAATTCTACATCTTGTTGTATCTCCTATCAGTTTGAATAAATCTGCTAAATGGTTAAATGTGTCTTCATTTGGCATTTTTTGTAATACCTCATCTACAGCTTCTTGATGAATAACATTACAATCACAAGAAAATTCACTTCTAGACATAAATTCCCTCCAATAATATTATATGTTTTTAGTTGAATGTTTGCTCAACTGATTATATTATATATGAATAATTATTCAACTGTCAATAGTTTATAAAATCTTTTTAAATAATTTTAAATGAAGTAATTTTTTTGATATGTTTCCTAATAAAATGAAATTAGAAAAAGTAAAGAAGAAAATAATGTATTTCCAATTGGTAATGTATATAATTAAAAGGAATATAGAAAATACATTATATCGTTTATATTCCCGAGGATTACAATTTAAAACAAAGTTATCCTATTTGTATAACACTACCAAGCTATGAGGAATTATATTTCCAATTAGTTAGCGTAAATTTAAAATGCAAAGTTTTTGCTAGTGAAACTAAAAAAATTAATATTCAAATGATTATTTAAGATTCGCACCTTAATAATTTGCGAGAATCTTCAGCAATTTAAACTATATCATTAATAGAATATTTTATCTCTCAATATTATCATCGTAATCATATTCCTTATATAAATCATCATCTAAATTAAATCTATATATACTATATATACTTTATATACTTTGATTAATTGCATTCTTAAAATAACCAAATTTATTTTTAATCTCTTTCCCATCTTCGTCTTTAAATTTATTTGATATAACTCTTGGAACAATATAATGTATCATTGTCATAAGATCTCGATAGGAATTATCTTCTAATAATTTTTCAAATAAACTATCATAATAAAATATTTGACTATCTTCTTCATTTATATAATTTGTTTCTATTAATTCCAAAGTCAATCTATTATGTTCTTCAGCAACAAAAAAAGATGATATCGTTTTATCATCTTTATCTATTTGTTTATTAGTATTTATTATATTAGTATTTATTTGTGGGTGTTCTTCCACATCTGGAATATCCAGGTGTGGAATTTCCATATCTGGACTACTTTTTTTGTTATCAATATCAATATAATTTGGTTTTTCATAAATTAAATAATTATATTCAAAATAACCTTTATCTCCTCTAACTTTTTCAATTTCTAAATAATGATTTTGTTGTAGTTCTTTTAAAGTTGATCTTATAGCATCTCTATTTTCTTTACTAATTGAACATAAACCTTTTAAAGAATAATCCCAATCTTCTGGCAATGATAACATGAATGACAATAAACCTTTTGCTTTATAGCTTAAATTTTTATCTCTTAAATGATAATTACTCATAACTGTAAAATCTTTCGTTTTTTCTATTTTGAACACTGACATAATTATTCTCCTTTCAAATTTATAAAAAAAAAGATCTAACAATAAAGTTAAATCTATAAATTCAAAACTGGCGTCCCCGAGGTGATTCGAACACCCAATCTTTCGCTTAGGAGGCGAAGGCATTTTCCTATTATGCTACGAGGACATACACCCTAATTTTAACATTTTTTTAAAATTAAGGATAATTTTTTAAAATTTAATTGTTTTTTTTAAGATAAAGATAGTTTTTCGCGACAAATCGCGAATATATTTTAACTTAAAATCCTGTCCTGGCTTATAAAATAAAGGTTTAAAAATACTAACTTTTATTTTAACCAAGCCCTTAGGAGGCTATCGCTCTATCCTACTGAGCTACGAGAACATATTTATATTATAATATATTTTTTTATTTAATACAATTAAAAAAGATAGAAAACTATCTATTTTATAAAATTAAATAACAATAATATAGTTAAATTAGAAGCATATCTCAATTTATAACCTAATTTATAACTAAATTCTAATAGAGCAACTTTTTTATCATATAAACTTACTAACCAACTTTCTTTATATTTAGGCACAACTAAATTTAAAGGAAACATATGACTTCTAATTATATCAGCTTCTTTTTTATTAACATTAAATTTTTCTAATGCATTTGTTTCAGCTTTCAATGGATGATTAAATGTCGAAATAAACTTTTCTTTTAAACTAACATTTTCATCATTAAAAAAGTCATGTAATAATCCACCAATAGCAACTGATTTATAATCTAAATTATGTTTTCTAGCAAATTTATATGCTTGATAAGAAACTTTTAAAGAATGATCGAATCTTGTTATACCATGATGTTCACAATTCTTTAATTTTAAAAATTCTTCATTATTTAATATATGCTTAACTAAATTTAAGTAATCTTCATCTAGTATCATTTTTTCACCCCGAACTATAACATTATATCATAGTAAGTAAAAAAAAAGAATAACTTTCGTCTAAAAATTATTCGATTTCTAAAGTTTTACCTTTTGGTTGAATTTGAATATAAGTTATTCCATCATTAACGGTTATTTCTTTACCGTCTAAATATTTATAAACAGTTTGACTAGATGGACTCTCTTTCTCCCATGTGATAGGAACAGCATAACCATTTGAAATAAAATATCCTTCACCTTTACCAATATTGTCTATTTCTTGTCTACCATAACTATCCATACTATAATTATTTACTTGGTAAGTAATAATATTTTTTGCTTTAAATGCTTCACCAGTAACATAATCTTTTCTTAAATCATCAACACTATATTTATTATACACTTTATTAACGGAATCATATTTAAATGTATTTTCTTGATAACCAGAATATTCAATAAATACATTATCTGCTTTAATAGCACCTTCCATAGTAGATAAATCTATTTCATCAACACTATAATTTAATAATGTATCTTTAGTAGATTTAGTTTCATATCCTCTTTTGTCAGCAACTTTTAAAATATTTTCTATATTTGTATATGCAGTATGTTCTGAAGGAACACCATTAGCTTTTAGTTCTTGATCACGCCAAAATCCACTATCAACCATTCCGTTTACATTGTCAATATCTAAATTATTAATATCTTCTTCAGCTTGTGGACTCCAGCCAAAATGTGTATATATTGCATCATTTTCTTGTGCATAATCTAAAAAATAATGTCTAGAACTTCTTACTGTACCAATTGTTGCAGTATCTTTATCTTTAAAAACAGCCATCATTCTAGTAATTCCACCTTCTACAACTATCTCATAAACTAAATAAGCATCATTTAAACCTGTTTGATAAGGTTGCGCAGTTTTATGATTATTTATCATAACTGCAATTGGTCTAGTATCAGATTCTAAATCTAATATTTGTAATTTTTTTTCAACTACTGGTTCTTGATTTTTAGTTTCATCTAATTGTACTTCCTCTTTTTTATTAAAAAATATAAAATAAACTCCTACTCCAATTAATAATACAAAAACTAAAAATACTGCTATAATTCTATCCCATCTTAACTTCATAATCATACTCCTTAATTAAATGGTGCTGGAAATAGGATTCGAACCTACGACCTACGCGTTACGAATGCGTTGCTCTACCAACTAAGCTATTCCAGCAGCTATTATAATTATATCATAAAAAAAGGCATAAATTTCATATGTCTTTCTATTTAATATGAATATCGTCAATAGTATGTCTATTTCCATATATTTTAAAATATAGTTCGTTTGCATTATTATAATTAACTATTTTATTGTCTTTTAAATTATTTATACAATCATTATACCAGTTAGAAAATCCTTTACCATTTGCATCAATTACTATTTTATTTTGTGAATGTTGTTCATTTATTGTAACAAAATCATCGTTATAATATACTTCAATTATTAATTTATTATCTTCCATATTTTCATCATGTACTATATCATAATCACCATTTAAATATAAATTTGTTTTTCGATCAATAGTATAATAATATTTTAAAGTGTCATTATTTTCATATCTAACATATTGTACATCTTTAAATGTATTAAACGATAAAATAATTCCAATACCTAATAATATAATAAATATTAAAAATGGATATAATTTAAATTGAATCTTTTTACTAAACAAATTAGATAATTGATTAGAAATATATCCAAAAAATATTAATAAGCCAACTAAAATAAATAATATTCCTAATAAATCTATACCAATTATTAGATAATAAATAGTAAAACATATTGCTACTACAATACCTAAATTAACAAATATCAAAGGTAATATAATAAATATAAAAATAAATATTTTAGCGATTTCTTTTAATATGTTTATTACTTCATCTTTTTTTACTTTATCTTCTTTTGTTATTTTTTCTTTTTTTATTTCTTCATTACTTTTTACTTTTTTGTTTTTTTTTACTATTTTTTTAGTTTGCTTTATATTATCTTTAAACATTCTAATGCTTATTAAAACACAAACAACAAAATATAAAATCCATATTAACATTCCCCATAAAACATTTAAAATAATATTTAAAGGAAAGAAAGCAATTTCAAATATTGCATAACCCAATCTACATACAATTAAAAATGGCAATCCAATAATTGCGAAAATAACTAATAAAATAGCAGCTTTAATTAAAATTTCAAAAACAAATTCTAAAGTAATATCATCTTGCTTCTTTATATCTTCAAATACACCTTTAGTAAAATTAGATAATTTATTAGCTGTGTCTTTAATAAAATTATGAACATCAATTTTAGATTCTTCATTATTAGCATAGTTAGGATTTATTTTATAAGCTTTTAAAATTTCTTTACTTAATTCATTTACATCACCAAAATCCTTAATAGCTTCTTCTTCTGTTTTACCATTTTTTATCTTTTCATCAATTATTTCACTATATTCATCAATAATATCTTTAACTTCATTTTCATCTAATATTTTTAAATTTTTCTTTAATTTACTAATAAAACTACTTTTGTTCATTTTTCATACTCTCCTTTATAAACTTATTAACACTATTAGCGAATACTTTCCAATTATCTCTTAACTCTTCTACTCTTTCTTTACCTAAAACAGTTATTTTATAATACTTTCTTGTCGGTCCTTCAGTAGAATCAACTAAATATGTTTCAAAATATCTTTCATTAGTTAATCTTTTTAATAATGGATAAATTGTTCCATCATTAACATCTACAACTTTTGATACTTCCATAACTAATTCATAACCATACATATCTTTTTTATTAACCGCTAATAAAACTATTAGCTCTAAAACGCCTTTTTTAAATTGTGTGTTCATATCTCACCTCATACATAATTATATATTAACTACCTTGCATTGTCAAGTACTATATATTTAAAAATAGTATATTTACATACTATTTTATAATTTATCATAGTGAGTCCACATTCTTAATATAAATATTTCTTTTTTATTTTCGTCTATTTCATATACTAATCTATGTTGATAACTTATTCTTCTAGAGCAACAACCGGTCAAATTACCTTTTAATTTTTCATAAGTTGGAGGAGTTTGATATGGATTTGCAGAAATTAAATCGAGCAACTCTTTTGCTTTATATTCTAGTCCTGCTTGTTTTAATAATTTTTTATCTTTATCAGCATATTTAGAAAAAATTATTTTATATTCTACCATTCTTCACCTTTATTATAGACACTACATTTAGATTTATCTTCTTTACGAGCATCTTCTATTGTATCAACAAAACCAGGAATAGAATTTAAATAAATTGTTTCTTCTATATCTCGCCAATCGCTTTCAGATAATAAAACAGCATTTTCTCCCTTATTATTAATAATATTAATAGGATTGAACCCTTTATTTACATCAGATACTAATTGAAACAAATTTTGTCTTGCATTTGTAATATTAATTGTATTCACATTAATCACCTCACATACATTATAACGTACTTTTTAACGTACGTCAAGTTCTTATATTATTTTATGCAATTAATAATTAAAAAATACATAATTATTATAAAAAATAATTCATATATAAACAATGATTTAATTATTTTTTATTGTGAAATTTTTTAATAAGATATGATATAATTAATATAAGAAGGAGTAAAAGGTTATGAAAAAATGTAAATATTGTAAATCTGATATTGATAAAAATGCCAAAATTTGTCCAAATTGCCGAAAAAAGCAAAATAATATAAGTAAATGGATTATTATTGCAGTTTTAATTATTATTTTTGTTCCAATTATTGTTTCTATGACTAATGAAGAGAATGAAGAAAAAAGCAGAAAAAAAGATTTTAATCAAAATGAAATTGCTACATACAAAGATGTTGAATATTCAATAACAAAAGTTGAAAAAACTCAAGGAAATAACGAATTTGTAAAACCTAAAGAAGGTTATGAGTATGTCAAAATAACTATAAAAATTGAAAATAAGTCTAATGAAAAAATTTCATATAATGCACTAGATTGGAAATTAGTTGATGAAAATGGTGTTGAAGATAATTGGGGAACTTATTCTGGTGATGATGACATTAAATTATCATCTGGAAACTTAGATCCTAATGGCAAAGTTGAAGGTGTATTAGTTTGGGAACAAAAAATTGGTGATAATAATTTGAAATTAAGATTTTATGATAACATTTTTGATGAAAATTATACTTTACAATTTAAAATAAATTAAACTTAATAAAAGCGAAGAAAATCTTCGCTTTTTTAATATTTTGGTGCACAGAAAGGGACTCGAACCCTCACGAATTACTTCACAAGCACCTCAAGCCTACGTGTCTACCTATTCCACCATCTGTGCAAATAAAACTAGAATTAATCTAGTTTTTAAGTGCTTTAAACATTTTACGCCATAATTTATCAGAAGAATAATTTAATATTCCAACTTTATATATTTTTAAGCCATATTTAATTAATAAGAATATAACTACTATCATTAATCCAATAGAAATTAATACATCAATTACAGTAAATTCACCCATAACTAATAAAGATGGACTTAAGATAGCTGATATAAATGGAACATAACCTAATATATTAATTATAATAGATCCTTTAAATGCTCCTGCCATAATAGCTAAATAATAACCTAATAAACTAACTAACATAATAGGTGTTTGTAATTGTTGAAAGTCTTCTGTATTAGTAGTCATACTAGCTAATATACCAGCAAGTAATGAATAACCAATAAATGTTAAAAACATAAGTATTAATACTAAAGGTATTATATATCTTAATGATTCTAAGAAAGTTGGAGTAAATAAATTATTCATTATACCAGTTACTTGATTAAATACATCATTAATACCTGATACATCACCAAAGAAACTTCTTGAAATAAAGCCTAATACACCAAATAACAACAATAAACCTGCTTGAATTAAAATAAACAAATTACCAGCGATACATTTACTAAAAAAATGAATTTGTGGTGATACATTACCAATTATTATTTCCATACCACGAGTAGTTTTTTCATCATTAACTTCAGCACCTATCATTTGAACTAAAAATATTACTAACATAAAAAATGGTAATATAATAATTGGAAATACTGTACTCATAATCATATCCATATTTTCTTCGGCTGAATCTTTTTCTTCATCTAAAACCGTTCTATCGATAGTAACAGGAGTATTTAATGCTAACAACTCTTCTTGACTTATTTCAAATTTTTCAACTGCTAAATAAGTTTTAACAGAATTAACAGAATTATTAATTAAAGTCATATTTAAAGTATCAACAAAACCATTAGTAATCATTTCTACTTTTATAATATTTTCTTCATCATAATCAAAAACTAAGGCAATAGAATCTTTTTCATCTTCATTTGTTTTAATAGTTTCAGTTATTTCTTCTTTAGATTTATCATATTTAATAATTTCATATTTACTATCTTCAGTCAATTTGAATCCAGCATCAATACTTGCTTTAAATACATCATAAGTATTAGTATTATCTATTACATATATTTTAGTTTCTTTATCAAAATCACCACCAAAGAAAGTAATAATATGATCTATATTAGCAACACCGATTATTAAAATTGCTAAAAAGATATTAGCTAAAACAAACCATTTAGTTTTAATTTTTCTTTTTAAACTTACACCAACTAAAAACTTTAATTTATTTTTCATAAGATTCACCTACTTTAGCTACAAATATTTCATTTAAAGATGGCTCTTCAACAGAAAATTTAGTTACATTATCACATTTACTAACATATTTAAATACATCTTTAACTATATCTTGATTTTCAATTTTAACTTCATATTCATCTACTTTTTTAATAACTGATACAACACCTTTTATCTTTCCTATTTCTTTAGTATCAATATCACCTTTAATTAAAATATTTTTCTTACGATATTGTTGTTTTATTTTTTTAAGTTCTCCTGATAAAACTGATTTACCTTGCATTAAAACAACTAATTTTTTACAAAACAATTCAACATGTTCCATTCTATGAGAAGAAAATATAATCATACTTCCTTTTTTAGACATTTCAACTATTTCTTTTTTAAACATTTCAACATTAAATGGATCTAATCCACTAAAAGGTTCATCTAATATTAATAATTCTGGTTCATTTAATATTGCTGTTATAAATTGTACTTTTTGTTGATTACCTTTAGATAGTTCTTTTATTTTTTTATCTAAATATTGTGGTATTTCAAATTTTTCTAATAATTCTTTAGTTCTTTTTAATATATCTTCTTCTTTCATACCTTTTAAAACACCATAGAAAATACATTGTTCTTTAACTGTTAATTTAGTTAATAAACTTCTTTCTTCAGTTAAAAAACCAATTTTATCTGTAACATCATAATCTATTTTTTTACCATTTAAAGTAATGTTACCACTTGTTGGTTCAAGTAATCCCATAATCATTCTAAAGGTTGTTGTTTTACCGGCACCATTAACACCCAATAATCCAAATATTTCTCCTGGTTTTACTTCAAAAGATAAATTATCTACTGCTTTAAAATCTCCATAATATTTTGTTACTCCATCTACTTTTAACATTATAACCACCTCGAATTTTTGACTTTTTTTAATTTATCATTTTCATATTCATTATAAACTTTAATTAGTTTTCTAATTACTTTATCATAATTATCATATATATCATCTTGTAATTTTATTTGAACATATTTATAAAAATCTTCTTTATCAGTGTATAAATTCATAATATTATCAACTTTTATTTTACTTTTTTCACTTTTAACATTAAAAACATATTCTTGATAATAATCTATCAATAACTTAGACATAATATCGTTTTCTAAATATAAAAAATTTACTATTTTATCGTAATGTTTACAACAACTAATTGTTATCATTTAATTATAAACCTTACAATATCATTATAAGTTATTGCGACCATCAAAATCATAAGAAGCGCAAGTCCTACAGCATGAATAGTATTTTCAACTTTAATATCAATTGGTTTTCTTCTTAATTTTTCAATTATTAAAAATAATATTCTTCCTCCATCAAATGCTGGTATTGGAAGTAAATTAATGAACCCAACATTGATACATAAATAACCAGTTAAATAAACTAAATTGATTAATCCTGCTTTAGCAGACTCCCCTACAATATTATAAATTCCTACTGGACCAGATAAATTAGTTAAACTAAGTTTTCCAGTAACTAAATAAGTAATAACTAAAAACATCTGTTCAATTAAACTAAAGAACTTACTAAATCCATATTTAATTCCTTCAAAAAATCCATATCTAATAGTTGAATCTAATGAAAATCCATATGAATATACTCCATCTTTTTCGGTTGGTACAATGTTAATTTTTTCTAGTTTACCATCTCTTAAAACTTCTAATTCTAAAGTCTTACCATACTCCATTTGGTATTCAATCATTAATCTATCGATTGTATTTATTTTAGTACCATTTAATGTTTTAATTACATCACCTGATTGTAATCCAGCATTATAACTTGGACTATCAACCGGTACTTGAGATACAATTGGTTTATTATTTGGATTACCATTTATAAAACCTATAATAATTAAAATAATTAAAGCAAAGATAAAATTAAACATAACACCAGCAACAATTGTTAAAAATCTTTGCATCCATGTTTTATTTTGTAATTTTTTATCATTTGGAACATCTTCATCGTCTTCTACGCCTTCACCAGCCATCGCACAAAAACCACCGATTGGAAGTAATCTAATTCCATATTCAGTTTCATCATTTTTTCTTTTAAACATAAATATTCTAGGTCCCATTCCTATACAAAATTCATAAACATAAATACCTGCTTTCTTAGCAAATATAAAGTGACCTAATTCATGAACAAAAATTGTAACACTTAATACTAATATAAAATATATTAAAGTCATAACTCATCTCCTATAAAAAATTAATAAAATATATAATAGCTAAAGCTACAAATATAATACTATCAAATCTATCTAACATGCCACCATGTCCTGGCATAATATTTGAAAAATCTTTAATTTTATAACTTCTTTTAATTTGTGAGAAAAATAAATCTCCTAATTGACCGATTATTGATAAAAATAAA
The DNA here is from genome assembly GCA_944371325.1 of uncultured Bacilli bacterium. Classification (GTDB taxonomy): domain Bacteria; phylum Bacillota_I; class Bacilli_A; order RF39; family UBA660; genus Faecisoma. The sequence goes on from CALVXO010000001.1 coordinate 20,694, forward strand.
GTAATAAAAATTAATAAAAATAAATCAATATCTGAATTAATAATTATTAAATAAAATAATACACTTATCAATACTCCAAAAAAAGCGCCACCTAAACATCCTTCCCAAGATTTATTAGGCGAGATTTCATTTATCTTATGTTTACCAAATAAAGTGCCAACTGAATGAGCAAAAGTATCGGTCATAGTAGTAATTAAAAATATATAAATAAAATAATACAAACTCATATTTCTTATTATTATTAAAGTAGCAAAAGCTGTACCTAAAAATAAAGTAACTCCAATTAAATAAAAGCACTTTTCAACATTAAATTTTTTATTTTTATGATTAAATAACATTAATAATCCATATATTAATAAAACAATTCCTAAAACTTTAAAATCTAAAATAGAACTTAAATTCTTTTGAATAATACTATTTCCAATTAAAAATAAAAAATTTATATAACTAACTAATCTTATCCAATAGTCATTCGTAATAAGATCCAATATTTCTTTAAACGCTAATAAAGATATAATAATAGCTAAAAAATAAAATGGAACACCACCAATATAAACTAAAGGAAGACTTATTAATAAAGCTACTACTGCACTGATAACTCTTTTTTTCATATATGCCTCCAAATCGTTCCTATTTAATATTATATTATAAATTTATATTTAATACAAGAAAAAAGAAGATAAATCTTCTTAAAATGAATCAATATTAATTTTTACTTTTTTTAATCCATTAGCATAAGATGAAGCTTGCACAATAGTTCTAATAGCATTAGCAATAGTACCTTGTTTACCGATTACTGAACCTATTACACTGTTATCTACTAATACTTGAATTGTAATATAATCTTCATCATCTTCAAATTGTTTAACTGAAACCATATCAGGATCAGTTACAACACTTTTTACTAAAAATTCCGTTAATCCAACTAAATTCATAATTATTCTCCTTTAGTCATTTTAGATTCATGGAATTTTTTCATAATACCTTGTTTTTTAAATATGTTTCTAACAGTATCAGTTGGAATAGCTCCATTACTTAACCATTTTTGAGCTAAATCAGCATCAATTTTAACTTCAGCAGGTTCTACAATTGGATTATAATAACCGATTTCTTCGATTACTTTTCCATCTCTTTTATTTCTAGAATCTGCAGCTACGATACGATAAAATGGTCTTTTTTTAGCTCCCATTCTTTTTAATCTTAATTTAACAGCCATCATTAATCACTCCTTTTCTTGAATCATTGTAACATAAAATCTAAAAAGTGTCAACTATTTTTGGTTGACACTATATATAATTTTCATTTATTTCATCTATTTCTTTATCGATATCATCATCTACTATATCTTCCCAAGGTTCTTCATCTTCTTCAATAGCTATTTTTACTTTTGTTTCCCCTACTATTTCAACACCTAATTCTTTTTCAATATCAAAAGAAATTTGATTATTTTCTAATATATTAACACCTAAACAAGTTGGTTGACTTAAAGTTCTTACAATTATATCTGTTTCACTACTTAAATCAGCATTTTCTTTTAATTTTACATTGAATAAATCATTGTATTCAATTTTTTGATTAACAACAGTTGTTTTAGAATCATTTTCATAAGAATACCAAATGTTTACATCAAAAGATCCGTCGACACCTATTTTATCTCCTGTTTTATATCCTTTAAACTTATGATTAATTACCCAACATCCTAAAATTGTAGTTGGTTGATCACTAGTAGTTATTTTATAATTATTTTTAAAATATTTTTTTCCTTTACCAATAACTGCCTTAGTGACTATTTCTTTATATAAAGACACAATATCACCTCTCATTTTAATATATGCAATAGGTAGTCATTTGTACATAATTATTTTATATAATCTAAATTTATTGTAAAAAAAAGAACAAATAAATTATTTGTTCAAATCAATTAATAACATTTATGTTTTAATATAACAAATTATACACTAAATATTGTATTCCTAGTAATAAGCAGCTAACTAAATTTGCTATAATTATCAAAAATAATATATGTTTTGATTTTACCTTTTCTTCTGGATTTTTTACTAACTTGCAAGAAATATTTTTAGCAATAATATTTCTTTTTTTAGCCGGACCATAAACACAGAAAAAAATTATAGTACAAATGAAAATTGATAAAATTAATAAATTATCATTTGTTTTGAAAATCACACCATCAAGTATCAATATTATTAATGAAATCAATATAATCATCATATCAAAATGAATGATGTGTTCAACAAATTTCCTTAAGTTCATTTCTTTTCAACCTCTTTCAAACACAATATAATTTAATTAATTATTTAAATATTTTATAAATTTAAATTTTTATAAAATTTAGAATTCATTATTTATATAATTTAAAAAATAATCTGTAGAAGATTTTACTGCTTGCTCTTCTATTAATAATTTTTTCCATTCTTTTATAGTTGCCCATTTTGCTGCTTGTACTTCATTATCATTAAATTTTAAATCGTTTATATTTATATTTTGTCTTAATAACCATACATCAACATAATCTTTTTTTCTTTTATAAGATGCAATTAATTCTAAATCATCTATATTTGGAATAACGTTTAATTCCTCTTTTAATTCTCTAAAAACTGTTTCAATACTAGTTTCACCAGCAATACATGCCCCACCTGTATTAGTCCACATATTAGGAAACATTTTTCTACTTGCACTTCTTTGTTGAATCAATATTTCATTTTTGTCATTAACAATCCAAATATGAATTGATAATCTATATTTCCCCTCTGGCACAGCATTTCTTTCACATGTTTCACCTGTTAATTATTTTCTATTGTTTAATAAATCTACTAATTCCATTTTATCATTTTCTTCTTAATCATTACACTCTAATGGTTTAGATTCATCTTTTTTAACTATTTTTAATTCTTCATAATTTTTTATATCATCAAAATCTAATAATCCTTTATTCAACGCATCAATTATAGACATTTCAATATTATTTTTTTTATATTTAATATTTGTATAATCAGTATAAATTCTTGTTCCATCTTCAAATTCATATACAAAATTAATACAATTTACAATTGAATTTTTATCAAAAATCAATTCATATTCTTCTTCTTTTTTACAACCGGTTAATAATATTATTAAAATTATACACAAAAATATTTTTTTCATTTATTTCTCCCAACTTATTATTCAAAATCAATTTTTATATATTTAAAAGAAATTACTTAAAATTCCAATAAATAAAGGAATAAAATTAAACACGATTACCATAATTATTATATCTTTTATTGTTAATTTTTTATCTGGATTTTTAACTAATTTACTTGCAATATATTTAGCTACTTTATTTTTTTCATATATTTGTAAATAAAATGCTAGTATAAACATTGTAATAACAAATATAAATGATATTACTATAGTTTTATTTGATTCAAAATCAAAAAATATATTAAATATTCCTCCTATAACTGATGAAACTAAACATATCATAATAAAATTAACTATATGTTCAACTAATTTTCTTGCATTAGGCATATAAAATCACCTCTTAAATATACTACATAATAATTATATCATAGTTTAGTTATTTATTGTTATTATTAAAAAACAAATAAATTACTTTATTTGTTCCCATGGTAAATTATCATAACCAAAATGACCATAACTTGCTATATCATAATAAATTGGTCTTAATAAATTTAATTCTTTTATAATGTTATCAACTGAAAAATCAAAACTATTTTTAACATAGCTATTTATTTCTTCCATGCTTACTTTATTAGTATTAAATGTTTCAATATTAACACTAATAGGTTGTTCTAATCCAATAGCATAAGATACTTCTACTTCACATCTATCACATAAATTATGATAAACAATATTTTTAGCTACATATCTTGCATAATAAGCAGCACTTCTATCTACTTTAGATGGATCTTTACTACTAAAGCAACCACCACCTACTTTACCAACGCCACCATATGTATCTACCACTATTTTTCTTCCAGTTGTACCACTATCACCAAATGGTCCACCAATTACAAAAGAACCACTTGTATTAATTAAAATTTTAGTATCTATCATTAATTCTTTAGGTATAACTTCATCGATTACATTTTCTTTTATATATTTTTTTAATTCTTCTTGAGTAACATCTTTTTTATGTTGAGATGAAACAATTATTGTATCAATTCTTTTAGGAATATTATCTACATATTCTACTGTAACTTGAGCTTTACCATCTGGCATTAAAATAGAATTTTTATCTTTTTTTCTAACTAAAGCAAGTTGTTTTGTTATTTTATTAGCAAGTAAAATAGGTAAAGGCATAAATTCTTTTGTTTCATTAGTTGCATAACCAAACATTATTCCTTGATCTCCGGCACATATTTTCTTTTTAGAAACAGCATTATTTATTTCTTGTGATTGGCCACTTACTTTAACTAACACTTCAAAATCATCATCATAACCAATATCTTTAAGGACATCTTTAGCTAACTCTTCATAATCTAATTTTGCTTTTGTATTAGCTTCTCCATATATTAAAATAAAATTATCTTTAATTGTTGCTTCTACAGCCATATGACTATTAATATCTTCCATTAAAGCCATATCTAAAATTTTATCACTTATTTTGTCACATATCTTATCTGGGTGACCTTCTGTTACTGATTCACTTGTTATCAATTTTTTCATTTTAATTACCTCCATTACATTATATGAAAAAAGACTCCGTGAAAGAGCCTTTTCTTTCATCGATATTAGCTTTACCACCTAACTTAATAGGTTGGTATGAGTTCACTGAGCTAATTCTCTCCCTCATTCTTGATAAAATTATATTATTTCGCCATCCATACTCCATGTTTTAACTGAAGTAATTTTAACATTTACTATTTTACCTAAATAATTGCTATCTGCTTTAACGTTTACTAATTTCATAGTATCAGTATATCCTTTTAAATAACTACTATTTTTACTACTATAATCTTCTAATAAAACAGGTACTATTTTATTTAAATATTTATCATTGTTTTCTTTAGAATATTTATTTACTAAATTATTTAATGTTTGTAATCTTTCTTCTTTTTCTTCTAAAGTTATATCATCCTTCATACGACATGCTGGTGTTCCAATTCGAGGAGAAAAGATAAAAGTAAATGCGCCATCATATTTACAAATATTTACTACATCTAATGTATCTTGAAAATCTTCTTTAGTTTCATTTGGAAAACCTACTATAATATCGGTCGTAATTGAACAATTAGGTATTTTAGATTTTAATTTATTATATAAAGTTAGATATTCTTCTTTTGTATATCTTCTACCCATTAATTTTAATATTTTGTCAGACCCTGATTGTAAAGGTAAATGAATATAAGGCATAATATTTTTATATTTACTTATTACATCGATCATATCATCATTAAAATCCCATGGGTGACTAGTTACAAATCTAACTCTTTCAATATTAGTTTTAGCTACATCTTCTAATAAATTAGCCATATTATAATCGATATCTAAATCTTTACCATAAGCATTAACATTTTGACCTAATAATGTTATTTCTTTATAACCATCTTTAATTAATTGTTTTACTTCATCAATTATATATTTAGGTAATCTACTTCTTTGTTTTCCTCTAGTATAAGGTACTATACAATAAGTACAAAATTTATCACAACCATACATAATATTAACCCAAGCTTTATATTTGCTATCCCTTTTAACAGGAATATTTTCAATAACATCACCTTCAATAGAAAATACATCTATTTCTTGTTTGTTTTTTGATTTTTCTATTATATTAGGTAAATCATAAATATTGTGAGTACCAAAAACAAAATCGATCCATTTATATTTATTTAGTATTTCATCTACAATTACTTCTTCTTGAGCCATACAGCCACCAAAACCAACCATAACTTCTTTAGATTGTTTCATATGTTTAATTCTACCTAATAAGCCAAATACTTTATTATGAGCATTTTCTCTTATTGCACATGTATTTAAAATAATTAAATTAGCATCTTCCATATTATCGGTAGCAGTATATCCCATATCTTCTAATATTGCTTTAATATTTTCTGAATCATGTTCATTCATTTGACAACCATAAGTCTTAACAAAATATTTTTTGTTTAACCCTAATGTTTTTTGTTCTTCTGTTATTTTATAATTATCTAGAATTTCAACTTTTTCTTTTGTTCTTCTTCTTGCATCATTTAAATTTGGTAGATTCATTAAAACCACTTCCTAGGTATAAATAATATCATATTTAGTAAATTATTTCAAGAAAAAAATTGTAACTAAGTACAATTTAAATTTCTTGAATCATAATTAAAATTATTGGTTTTGATTCTGTTTGTTGATAAAAATAATTACCTACTTTATCTCTTATTTCATTTTTAGTTTTACCATAATCAATATAAGATACTTTAGTATTATTTTTAATTATTTCTAAAGACATATTACTAGCTTCTTTAATTAAATCAATATTTTCTTTAACATAAACAAAACCTTTAGTTACAATTTGTGGACCTGATAAAATTTGTTTAGTAGCTTTATCAATTATGGCTAAAATTAAAACAATACCATTTTCCCCTAACATTTCACGATCTTTGATAACTAAATCACCAACATCGCCTAATGTTTTACCATCAATTAAAATATCATCTACTTTAATAAATTCTTTATCATCAGTTAGTTTACCATTAACAAAAGTAGCAACTTCACCATTTAATTTAAGTATAATATTTTCGTCTTTCATTCCCATTTGTTTAGCAACTTCACTATTAGCAACTTGATGTCTATATTCCCCATTAACTGGAAAATAATATTTAGGTTGTAACAAATTTAACATCAACATTAAATCTTCACTTGATGCATGTAATGAATTAAATTGTTTACTTGACATTGTAATTAAATTACATCCTTTTTTAGCTATATCATCGAATACCATAGTAGCACTTTTTTCCATGCCATCATAAACAGGTGAAGCAAAAATAATTGTATCATCTTCATTTAAAGTTATAAATTTATCATATCCTTTAACAATTCTTTTAATGTTAGAAAAAGGTTTTTCTCTTTCATCAGATACAATAATAATTGAATCTTTTTCTAAATGATGAATATTACCAATTCTTGATTTATCAAAATTGATATAACCATTATTAATTGAATTGATTAAAGTATTTTCTAATCTTTTACCTAAAATAATAACTTTTTTATTAGCTTCAGTTATAACATTTAATAATTCTTGAATTCTAAATATTTGTCCTTGTAATATATTAACTAAGATTCTGTTTTTAGAACTATTAATAATTTCTCTTAAGTAATTATAACTTCTATGTTTTGGAGAAGTATAACCTATTTTATCAGCATATAATGATTCACTTAATAAACATAATACACCTTGTTTTCCAACATAAGCAAGTTTACCAATATCTGTTTTATAGTTTCCTTGCATAGCAGAATCAAAAACAAAGTTACCAGTATAAAATATTGCTCCATCTTTCGTATATAATACATATCCTACAGCATCTGGTACTGAATGCGATAAACTAATAGGAAAAATATAATTCTTACCTACTTTTATTTTTTTATGTGGTTTAATTTCAACTAAATCAGCTTTTAACTTTTCTTGCTTTAATTCTTCTTTTAGTAAATCTAAAGTAAATTTAGTTCCATATATTTTGATATTAGGTAAATCATATAATATATCAGGAATAGCTCCTATTTGTTCATCATGACCATGGGATAAAAATATACCTTGAATTTTATTTTTATTTTTAATTAAATAATCATAATTAGGAATTATATAATCGACACCTAACATTTTATCATCAGCATATTTTAATCCAGCTTCAAATACATATAGTTCATCATCAACATTAATGACATACATATTTTTACCTATTTCATTTAAACCACCTAATGCAAAAATTTTGATCATTTTATTACCTCCTTTCATTTAAAAAGACTAATTAATTATATCAAAAAATAACGAATTAGTCCAGTTTTAGTGATTTTACTTTTACATCTTCTTTTCTATTTATATCATTTATTGCTTTTTTGGCCAACCTTAATGACATAAAAGGTTTAATATATTTAGAAGAATAATTGGATAATTGTTCAAAATTAATATAACCATCATTAGTAGTCATATCTATGATTGGATTATCAGTTATAACTTGATAATCTTCTAAAGAGGATTTAATAGGATGATATATTTTATTATCAAATAAATTCATATAACCTATAACATTATTAAATTGATCAGTTACAATCATAAATATACTTTTATCTTTTTTTACATCAAAGTGATGAATTACACAAGTAGATTTATATATACCTCCATACACATATTCTAATGTTTCATCCACATAATTTGCTACGTATAATTTATTTAAAGGTATCTTTTCAAACATAAAACTTTCCTTTCCATTTTTTAGCGGGACCTCCAGTATATCACATAAAAAAAATAAGAGTCAATAAAATTGGTATAATTTACCATTTCATTGACAACTTACAATTATAACATCATCACCAATTGTTTTTATTTGACTCCACTTAATTTCTATTTCATCTTTTGAGGTAAACATCGATATTAAAAATTTACTTTTTTCAACAACTAAATATTTTATTATTCCATCTTCAATTATTACATCAATAATATTACCAATTAATTTACCATCGGTTGTTATTATGTTTTTAGATTGTAGTTCACTTAACCGCATATTACCACCTAATAAAATTTATGACTTATTTTAATAATTTTTTCATATTATCTAAACAATTTTTTTCTATTCTAGATATTTGAGCTTGAGATATTCCAATTTCTTCAGATAATTCCATTTGCGTAATTCCTTCAAAATATCTTTTATAAATAATATATTTTTCTTTTTCTTTTAAATTATTAATAGCTTCTCTTAACATAATATTCATATCTAATCCAACTTTATCTTTTTTATCAGCTATTTGTTCTTCTAAATAAATAGTATCTCCCCCATCACTATAAATAGGTTCTTGGATACTAACAGCATCCTTAACAGCTTCAAATGCTTGCATAACATCTAATTCTTCTAATTCTAATGCTTCGGCAATCTCTTTAATAGTTGGTTCCCTATTTAATTTATTAGTTAATTCTTCTTTTGCTTTTAATCCCTTATAAGCAATATCCTTTAAGTTTCTAGTAACCCTTAAAGAACTATTATCCCTTAAATATCTTTTAATTTCTCCTAATATCATTGGAACGGCATAAGTCGAAAATCTTACTTCATGCGATAAATCAAAATTATCAATAGCTTTAATTAATCCAACACATCCAACCTGAAATAAATCATCTAAATTATCAGTTCTATTATTATACTTTCTTAAAATAGATAAAACTAATTTTAAATTACCATTAATTAAATCATCTTTTGCTAACATATCACCACTTTGATATTTTTTAAATAAATCTACCATCTCTTCATTACTTAAAACTTTAATATTCGCAGTATTCACGCCACATATTTCTACTCTATGACGTGCCATAAAAAAATCTCCTTTCATATCAATTATGATATAAAAAGAGATATTTAATACAATTACTTTATAAAATTACCATCTTTCATAATTATTTCTCCATCAGCAATAACTTCTAAATCTTTAGTACCTATCATAAAGTCAACATGCGTATTACTTTTATTAACTATATCAAAATTAGATTCTTTTATACATTCTAAATAACTAGAGCCTAACGCTAAATGACAAGCCGCATTCTCATCATACAAAGTTTCATAAAAGATTAAATTAGATTTAGAAATTGGAGAATCATAATCAACTAAAGCAACTTCTCCTAAATATTTAGAATTTTCATCAGTTTCAATTATTTGTCTTAATGTGTCTTTGCCTACTTTAGCATCAAAATTAATAACCGCACCATCTTTAAATTCTAAGTAAAAATCTTCAATTAAACTACCATTATACACTAATGGTTTTGAACTATAAACAATACCATTAACACCGAACTTATAAGGTGATGTAAATATTTCTTCCGTTGGCATATTAGCAATTGTTTCTATTCCGTTTATTACTGTATTACCACCAGCCCATATATGATCTTTTGGTAATTCTATTGTTAAATCAGTACCTAAACTATTTTTAAAAGTTAATTTTTTATATTGCTTATTATTCATAAATTCTGATTTTTTACTATTTAATTTAATCTTATTATCCCATTCTTTAATTGGATCATCCTTATCAATTAAACACATTTTATAAATAATATTCCATAACTTATTTACATTATCTTCTTCATTTGGAAATAACTTATCAGCCCATGTTTTAGTTACAACCGAAGCAATACACCAAACAATTTCATTTTTTAATTGTCTTTCTTTATAAATAGGTTTAGTTTCTCTTACTAATTTAGAACTTAATTCTAATTTTTTATTATCTATTCCACTAAAATCCTCATAAGCATATAACATTAAAAAACAAGCATCTTTTTTCGCATATTCATCAAATATTTTTTTATTAAAGAAACTACTATTTTTTAATTCATCTTCACTTAAATTATTTAATTGTAATTTTTTTAATTCTTCATCTTCAAAATCAATATATATATCCTTAACACCTATTTCATAAGCCTTTTTAATTAATATCCTTACAAAATCATAAACTTCAATTGGACATGATATTAATAAAGGTTGATTAGATATATTTAAACATCTTTTTAATAACAATTCCGCATACTTTTCTTGCATTTTATCACTCTCCTATAACTATTATATCCCAAAAAGATACATTTTAATTATTTTTTTTAATATAATTAATTAGGTGATTAATTATGTATTATAAGTCAACTTTACCTTATCCTGAAATTAAGGTTGAAAAAGAAAATATTGAATATGCGAAATTATTAATGTATCCATACGCTAGTATGGTAAGTGAAGATACTGCAACTCATTTATATATGTATCAATCATTTATTTTAAATGATGAAATAGGTAAAATATTAGAAAATATTGCTATAGTTGAAATGAAACATTTAGAATTACTAGCAAAAACAATTAATATGTTAGGTTTAAAACCAAAATATAAATCTAATGATATTCCATGGAATAGTAATTATGTTAACTATAATACCAACTTAAAAGATATATTAAAAATAAATATTGATGCTGAAACATTAGCCATTAAAAATTATCAAAATTTAATTAAAGTAATAGATGATAAATATATTAAAGAATTATTAAAAAGAATAATAATTGATGAAGAAATACATTTAAAAATATTTAATGAATTATTAAATAAAAACAAATAAAAAAGTCGTAACAATTAAGTTATAACTTTTTTTATTTTATATAATTATTCTGAAGGTGTAGATACATCTGGTATACCATCACCGTTCAAATCTAATTTAACAACAATAGTTCTATTCTTAGTTACTGTATTATTATCACTATCAGTAACAGTATAAGTAATTATATTAGTTCCTTCTAATAATACACTAGTATCTGTAAATGGTAGTCCATTAAATGTTATAGTTGGTGTTAATATTCCGTCTTCTTTATCTGTAACAGTTACATCACTTAATAAATCAACAACTTGATTTTTAATTATGATAAGTGGTGTTTCATCAAATGAAATAACTGGTAATTCACCTATTGTAGTTGGTTCTTCTGGTTTAGGATCAGGTTTTGGAGCAACATAAACTGGATCATTAATATCAGTTACTTCTTTGTCATAACTACTTTCTAACATTTCCCCCGCAATAACTTTATCAATTAAACTTTGAGCTTCTGTAACTGTTTCTTCATTAGGAATCATTACATATAATTTTTGATTTTGATATGAATATGTATATTCACTACCATCAGATCCATCTAAACTATAACTTGTAATGTTCCAACTTGCCATATCATTTAATTGCATTTTTATTAATTTTTGGATATCATTATCACTCATATTAGTTTGGAAAGTACCATTTAAAGATTTTAATATTTTACTATATCCTGTTATAATAGCAGGACTAGTTACTTTTCTTATAATACCATCAATAACTGCTTGTTGGTTAATACCACGGGCTCTATCACCACCTGGTAATCTTTTTCTTTCACGAGAAAATGACAATGCCTGTTTACCATTCATATGGTTATATCCTTGTGTAAAATAATATGTTCCTCCTGTTGCTTGTGAACTAGTGAAACTATATTTAGAATAAACATCGACACCATCTAATGCATCAACTATATTTTCTAAAGATGAGAAATTAACGCGATAATAATAGTTAATATCAGTAGCTAGTAAATCTTCTAATGTTCCAACAGATGTCTCAACACCATATAATCCAGCATGTGTTAATTTATCTTTGTAACCAGTTGTTCCTCTTAATTGAACATAATAATCTCTTGGAACAGAAATTAATAATACTTGTTTTGTTTTTGGATTAACTGTTACAACTATATTAACATCACTTCTTGAAACAGTAGCAATACTACCATATGAATCAATTCCACTTACATAAATTGTAAATGGTTGATTAGTAACATCAGTTTCTTTAGTAATTTCAATTTCAGTTTTAATATTTATAGTATAAATTGTTCTAAACATTCCATTATATTCTTCATTTTGTTCATATATTAATGACAAAGATGATTCTTCTATTAAAACAGAATCTATTTTTTTATCTATTAAATCTTTAAACATATCATCATTTTGATCATATTTTATGTTTTCAATTGTAACTTCTTCATTTAATTTATTTAAAGCTTCATTAATATTTGATAATTCGTTAGTAGTATAACCAATATTACTTAGTTCTGATATATTATTAAAACTACTATCATTTAAAACTAATACTAAATAGTTTTCTTCTTTATATTTATTACTTCCAAAACCGTTAAAAAATCCTAATGTAACATTTATATAATAAAATAATATACCAATTACAATAACTAAAATACCACTTAAAACATAGCCTATTATATTTTTTATTTTATGTTTTTTAAATAACAAGAAAAATAATCCAACATCAAATAAAATAAATATTACAAATAATAATATTAAAAATTTCAATGGTACCATATTAGTAAAGGTAACAAAGATTAAAAATAAGATAGATAAAAAAGTAATAATTGCATATACAATTCGATTAATACTAAATTTCATTTATATCACCACTTAAATCATTATATCATATTTTTACTATATTTTTTTATCATATTATATAATTGACAAAAATTGGACAAATTAAAAATTAGATAAATTTGATCATCTAACTTTCATATTAATTTTTAAGACATCCAATTGGTACAATTAATATTCCATCATCAGTAGTATAAGCCATATCAGTTCCTGTAATTACCATCATAAATTCTGGTTGGCCTAATTTTGGTTCGTTTTCTAAAATTAAATTTTTTAAATTAATTAAATGTTCTTCTGCTTCTTTTATTTTGCTTCCGCCTAATTTTGTTTCAATTAAAGCATATTTACCATTATCAAAATGAATAACGTTATCACATTCTAAACCATAACGATCACGATAATGTTTCAAACTACCGCCAATCGAATCAACATAAACACTTAAATCCCTATTAACTAAGTTTTCAAACAATAATCCGAATGTATTAATATCCATCATAATTTCTTTAGGCGAACACCCTAAAGCGGCTACTGCTAAAGATGGATCAATCATGCTTTTTTTAGAAGCTGTCCTTATTGCTGTTTTACTACGAATATTAGGATTCCAAGCTTCAATTTCTTCTATTATATATAACTTTTTTAAAGTATTTAGATAATCTAAAATTGTCTTTTCACTTACATCTGCATAATTAGCTTTAACATCATTATATAAAGATTGATTTGAATCAATTGTTGAAACTTGACGAGCATACGATTTTAAAATTGCCCTAGCTAAAGATGGATCTCTTCTTACACCATCAACCCTTGAAATATCAGAATCACATAAAACATCTATATAATTTTTAGGTATTGCTAAAGCCTGATTTTCATTTAATTTTAAAGAATTTGGCCATCCACCACGACATAAAACATAAGCTATTTTTTCATAAACTAAATCAGTTTTTATACCATCAATATCTCTTTTACCATTTAATATATCCAACAAAGAAATTTTTCCATTAGATTCACCACTTTCATACAGTGTCATTGGTTTCATTGTTACAAATCCAAATCTTCCAACACCACTATGAAGTGAATAATCTTCATTCGGAGTTGCAGATCCAGTAAGAATATATTGATTAGGTAAGCCTGTATTATCAACAGAATATCTAACTGCATTCCATAATTTAGGAGCAAGTTGCCATTCATCTATTAATCTTGGTTTATCACCTTCTAATAATAAAGATGGTCTAGTGTTAGCAAGTTCTAAATAATTATCTTGTAAATCAGGATTTTGTATTTCCAAAACACTTTTAGCAATTTGTTTAGCACTAGTTGTTTTTCCACACCACTTTGGACCTTTTATAAGTATCGCTCCAGTTATTTGTAATTTATTTTTTATTTCTTCATCGACAATTCTTTTAATATATTCCATAATTTAATCATCTCCGATAATATTATATCAATTTTTTTTAATTAAAGCAATTCTATTTCCGAAAATTGTGGTGTTTTACTTCCAAAACTTGTGGCATTTTATTTCCAAAAATTGTGGTATTTTATTTCTATATTTTGTGACTTAATTAATTTTTGATATACTTATCACATCTGTTGCCCCATATATCAATCAATTTATTATCTTTATAAATTCTTAATATTTCGCAGTTATTACTACACCCACCGCAATCTATAGCCTTAGTATCAAACGAAACATCTTGAATATTTAAATCATATATTTTATTAGAACTATTTTTCTTAGAAAGAATAGCTATTCCTAAAGCGCCCATTAAATGACTATTGGGATCAACTATAACATCGGTATTCAATATTTCTTTAAAATATTTTAAAACACCTAAATTTTTGGATACACCACCTTGAAATATAACTGGTGATTTTATTTTTTTACCTTTACCAACATTATTTAAATAATTTAAAACGATACTTTTACATAAACCTGCTACAATATCTTCTTTTTTATATCCCACTTGAGCTTTATGAATTAAATCTGATTCAGCAAATACAGTACAACGTGCTGCTATTTTAACAGGATTATTGCTTTTTAAAGCTAGTGGCCCAAAATCTTCTATATTAATATTTAATCTTTTTGCTTGACTAGATAAAAATGAACCTGTTCCTGCCGCACATAAAGTATTCATTGCGTAATCAGTTATTATTCCATTATTAAGTAAAATTATTTTAGAATCTTGACCACCTATTTCTAATATTGTTTTAACATCTGGATATATTGATAATGTTCCTATAGCATGAGCCATTATCTCATTTTTAACTACATTAGCATCTAATAATAATCCAATTAATTTACGGGCACTTCCCGTAGTTCCTATTCCTTTTACAACATATCTTTTATCTAAATTATTTTTTAATATATTAATTAATTTTTTTACAGAATTAACAGGATTACCTTCCGTCCATATATATGAAGAAGTAATAATTTTATTATTATCATCAATTATTACTCCTTTAGTAGAAATACTACCTATATCAATACCTAAATAACAATTCATTGTCTCCTCATTTCTATCATATCATAAAAAGCTTCTAATCTAGTTTTTATTCCTACTTCACTCGTATTCGCATCAAAACTAAAATATATTATAGGTACATTATAACTGCTTGCTACCTTATCGATTATTGGCATTGAACCAATTTCAGGAGTACAAAAACTAGATTTGATGTGAATAATACCATCATATTTTTTATCGCATAAATATTTAGTCCAATATATATTACTAGAAGCATCCGCACACATTTTATATTTCATATATTTTTTCGATTTTCTTAAAGCTTTTTTTATTGTTTTTTTATTTTTAAATAACAAATAATTTACATTAGTAAACCTTTTAATTTCAATATTAAATGACGCTAGTTCTTTTTCTAAATAATAATTACTAAAAGGTTCCATTAAAGTGTATAATTCACCTATTACCCCAACTTTTAAACAGTTTTTAGGTTTATTTATTTTTATTTTTTTAAACTTTTTAAAATATTTTTTATATAAAATATATAAACTGATTGGATTGTTAACTTTACTAAATTTATTTAACATTTCTTTATTTAAATTATTAAAACTATTTTTATTTACTTCAAATCCAATATTTTTTCTTATGTAATCATCTATTTTATCCATATATTTAACCATATTTTTAGTTATATATAAATAATATAAACCTTTAATAATATTAAACTTTTTATCAATTCTTTTAATCATTTTATATATTCTTTTAACATTTGCTTTACCATTAGTAACTAAATTAAGAAGTTCAAACCTATATCCCAAATCTTTTAATATTTGTTCTTGTAATTCACTATAATAACCATACCTACATCCACCACCAAATTGAATTAATATAGAAGCACCTTGTTCTAAAGATTCAATCATTGTTCCTAAAGTATATTTAAAAGGAGTACATACAAAATCCGGACTATATTTACTACCTAGCTCGATTGTCTTAGCAGTTATAAAAGGAGGTATAATTATTTCAACATCTACTATATGACTTAATAAATATTTAGCAGGAATATAATAATTTCCCATATGTGGGAAAGATACTTTAATCTTGTTCAATTATATCAACAAAGCTTTCTATTCTTGTTTCCATTCCTGCTAAAGAATCTAAGTCATCAATGACCAAATTTAAATAAGGTTTATCAATTTTTCTCATCACTAACTCATTTACTAAACTATCTAATCCACATGGAAAAGCTGTTAAAAACACAATTCCATCAACTTTTTCCTTACAATAAATAACACTAGACACATTTTTTTTACTATACTTCCAATATAAGTCTTTCGACAAATAAAAATAATAATCATCATCAAATAAATCACTATAAACTATTTCAACATCATATTTTTTTATTATATCAATTATTTCATTTAAATACTTATCCCTAATATTATAAGAGTGACCTACTAACAATATTTTTTTATTTGAGCTATTTAATTTGTTAATATTATCAATTTTTAACTTTTTTAATTCTTTATTATATTTAATTGAAGCTATCTTATAAGCTTTCTTTATTTGTTTTTTCTTAAATCCTAATTCTTTACCAACTTTAATAAAATTTTTTATTTCTTTAATATTATTAAATGTTAATATTTTAATATCTAATAAATTGTTACATAAATCATATAAACAATCAAAGTTCGAACACATTTGATTTTTAATGCCATAATTTAATTTAGGTATTAAAATATAATCACATTTATCTTTTAAATAAGCAACATGACCTAAAAATATTTTTAAAGATAAACACATCTCACTAGTAGCTATATTATTACCTAATTCTAATATTTCTTTATTTGTATCAAAACTAATTACTTCGATACCTAATTCTTTAAAAAAATAAATCCATTTCGTACAATAATAATAATATAATCCCTTAGGTAGTCCAATTTTCATTCTAATCACCTACACAAATTATATTTACTAAACACAATTTATATGACTTTTAATAAACAATATGATATAATTTTAATAGGTGAAATTTATGGAATTTAGAGAATTAACTAATCAAGAATTTATCAATTTTATTACAAATTGTCCTTTAAAATCAATATATCAAACACCAGAATATGGATTTGTTATGCATAATCAAAAATATGAATCAGTTCTAGTAGGATTATTAGAAGATCACATTGTTAAGGCAGCTTCTTTAGTAATAATTGCTAAAGAAGAAGGATTTAAATATGCTTATGTACCAAGAGGATATATTTTAGATTATGAAAATTTAGATCTATTTAAAACTTTTTCTATTAAAATAAAAGAATATTTAGAAAAAAAAGGTGTAATGGGAATAAAAATTAATCCTTTAATTATTAAATCAATTTATGATTTTGATAAACAAATTGTTGATAAAAATCCTAAATATGATTTGATATTTAATAACTTAAAAAAATGTAATTATACCCATTTAGGATACAATAATTTCTTTGAAGCACTAAAACCTAGATTTGAAGCAATAATAGATTTAAATAAATCAATTAATGAATTGTTTAAAAATGTCAAAAAAGAATATAGAACTAAAATTAGAAGTGCTATTAGAAATGGTGTAAAGGTATATAAAGGTGATTTTAATCAATTAAATTATTTATACGAATTTACTAAAGATAGATATGAAAGACCACTTACTTATTTTCAAGATTGTTATGGCTTTTATTCTAAAAGAAATATGGTAGATTTATATTATACAAAATTAGATACAAAAACATATTTACAAATTATACAAAAAAAACTTAATTATTATGACCAACAAAGTAATTATTTAAATAGTATCATTATAAAAAAACAACTTAATAAAAATAGTAAAATCATTAGAAAAAAAATAAGTATTGATAAATATTTAAACCAATATAAAATAGAATTAGTAAATGCCACACAATTATTAAGGCAATACCCTGAAGGCGTTGTTACTTCTTGTTTAATCTTAATTAAACAAGATAAAGAAATAACTATTCTAATTGATGGTTATGATAAAAGATTTAAAAAATTTAACTCTAAACATTTATTAATATGGCAAATAATTGATATCTATAAAAAATTAGGATATGTTAAATTTAATCTAGGTGGCATGTCAAATTATTCTATCGATGACAAAAAATATTTTGGATTAGATGAATTCAAATTAAACTTTGGAGCTAAAATGTATGAATACGCTGGTGATTTTGAATTAGTTACTCATAAAAGAAATTATAATTTATATAGAAATTATGTCCCTTTAAAAAATCTAATAAAAAGCAAGTTAGTTAAATAACTTGTTTTTTTAATAAAAAAAGTTAGGATTTTTTCCTAACCTTATTTAATAATTTCTGTAACGTTACCAGCACCAACTGTATGTCCACCTTCGCGGATAGAGAATTTAGTTCCGTTTTCGATAGCAATTGGAGCGATTAATTCAACAGTAAGTTCAACGTTATCACCAGGCATAACCATTTCAGTTCCTTGTGGTAATTCAATAACACCTGTTACATCTGTAGTTCTAAAATAGAATTGTGGACGATAGTTAGTAAAGAATGGTTTATGACGTCCTCCTTCTTCTTTAGTTAAGATATATACTTTAGCTTTGAATTTAGTATGTGGAGTAACTGTACCAGGTTTAGCTAATACTTGTCCTCTTTCAACTTCGTCACGAGAAATACCACGTAATAATACACCAGCATTATCTCCTGCTTCAGCATAGTCTAATTGTTTACGGAACATTTCAATTCCAGTAACAACTGTTTTCTTAGTATCTTTTAAACCAACGATTTCAACTTCGTCATTTAATTTTAACATACCTCTTTCAACACGTCCTGTAACAACTGTTCCACGACCTGTGATTGTAAATACGTCTTCAATTGGCATTAAGAATGGTTTATCAGTATCACGTACTGGAGTTTCGATCCAAGTATCTACAGCATCCATTAATTCTTTAATCTTTTCAACGTATGCTGGATCACCTTCTAATGCTTTTAAAGCAGATCCTCTAATAATTGGAGTATTATCTCCATCATATCCATATTCACTTAATAATTCACGAATTTCCATTTCAACTAAGTCTAATAATTCTTCATCATCAACCATATCACATTTGTTCATGAATACTACCATACGTGGTACTCCAACTTGACGTGATAATAAGATGTGTTCACGAGTTTGAGCCATAGGACCATCTGTAGCAGCAATAACTAAGATTGCTCCATCCATTTGAGCTGCACCTGTAATCATATTTTTTACATAATCAGCATGTCCTGGGCAGTCTACGTGAGCGTAGTGTCTGTTATCTGTTTGATATTCAACGTGTGAAGTATTAATTGTAATACCTCTTTCTCTTTCTTCTGGTGCTTTATCGATATTTGCATAATCAACAAAGTCAGCTTGTCCTTTACTAGCTAGATATTTTGTAATAGCAGCTGTTAAAGTAGTTTTACCATGATCTACGTGTCCAATTGTACCAATGTTAACATGTGGTTTTGAACGATCAAATTTTTGATTTGCCATATTATTTTTCCTCCTTATTTAACTTCATATTTAATTTTATACTAATTAACATAAAAATTCAAGACTTTTATATTAATTTGTACCATTTTTTTTGATAATTTCTTCAGCAATATTTCTTGGAACTTCTTCATAATGATCGAATACCATTGTAAAGTTTCCTCTTCCTTGAGTATTACTTCTTAAACTTGTAGCATACCCAAACATTTCAGCTAAAGGTACCATTGCATCAATTGCTAATGCATTTCCTCTTGATTCTTGACCAAGTGGACGTCCTCTTCTTGATGTAAGTTCACCCATAACAGCACCTAAATATTCATCAGGAACTACTACTTGAACTTTCATAATTGGTTCTAGTAAAACTGGTTTACATTTGTTTTTAGCTTCTTTTAAAGCCATTGAAGCAGCTATCTTATAAGCCATTTCAGATGAGTCAACATCATGATATGATCCATCAAATAATGTTGCTTTAACATCGATCATTGGATAACCAGCTAAAACACCAGTTTTCATAGCATCTTGTAATCCTTTATCAGTAACAGGAATGTATTCTCTTGGAACTACACCACCTACTACTGCATCAACGAATTCATAACCTTTATCAGGATTTGGTTCGAATTTAATCCATACGTGACCATATTGTCCACGACCACCAGATTGTTTAATATACTTACCTTCACATTCACCAGCTTGTGTTAATGTTTCACGATAAGATACTTGTGGTTTACCAATATTAGCTTCAACACCAAATTCTCTTCTCATTCTATCAACGATGATATCTAAGTGTAATTCACCCATACCAGCAATGATAGTTTGTCCTGTTTCATGATTTGTACTAGCTCTAAAAGTTGGATCTTCTTCAGCTAATTTTTGTAATGCAACAGCCATTTTATCTTGATCAGCTTTTGATTTAGGTTCAACAGCTAATTCCATAACTGGATCTGGGAATTCCATTGATTCTAGGATACAAGGTTTCTTTTCATCACATAATGTATCACCGGTAGTTGTATCTTTTAATCCAACTGCTGCCGCAATATCTCCTGCAAATACTTCAGATATTTCAGTACGATGATTAGCATGCATTTGTAGGATACGACCAACTCTTTCTCTTTTATCTTTAGTAGCATTTAATACATAAGATCCACTATTTAAGTGTCCTGAGTAAACCCTAAAGAATGTTAATTTACCAACAAATGGGTCTGTCATAACTTTAAATGCTAAAGCTGCAAATGGTTCAGAATCAGATGGGTGTCTTTCGATTTCGTTACCATCTAAATCTACACCTTTTATAGCTTCAATATCAACTGGACTTGGTAAATAATCAATTACTGCATCTAGTAATAATTTAACACCTTTATTACCTAAAGCAGTACCACATAATACTGGGAAGAATTCAACTGCTAAAGTTCCTTTTCTAATTGCTTTTTTAATTAAATCAACAGAAATTTCTTCTCCTTCTAAGTATTTAGTCATTAATTCATCATCAAATTCAGCTACTGCTTCGATTAATTCATTACGTTTTTCTTCAACTAAATCAACCATATCAGCAGGGATATCAATTATTTTAGCATTTTCATGTTGTTCACCATCATATTGATAAGCTGTTCTTGTAACTAAATCAATAATACCATTAAATTCGTTTTCTGCTCCGATTGGCCATTCAATAGGTTTAGCATTTACGCCCAATCTTGAATCAATAGTTGATAAACTATATTCAAAATTAGCACCCATTTTATCCATTTTGTTACAGAAAATCATTCTTGGTACTTTAAATTCTGTAGCTTGACGCCATACTGTTTCAGTTTGTGGTTCTACACCTGCTTGAGCATCCAATAATGCTACCGCACCATCTAATACTCTTAAAGAACGAGAAACTTCAACTGTAAAGTCTACGTGCCCTGGAGTATCAATAATATTTAATCTATGATTTTTCCAGAATGCTGTAGTAGCGGCTGAAGTAATTGTAATACCTCTTTCTTGTTCTTGAGCCATCCAGTCCATTTGAGATTCACCATCGTGAGTTTCTCCAATTTTGTGGATTTTACCTGTATGGAACAATACACGTTCTGTACAAGTTGTTTTACCAGCATCAATATGGGCCATGATACCAAAATTACGTGTTTTCTCTAAACTATATTCACGAGCCATATATTATTTCCTTTCTTACCATCTATAATGAGCAAATGCTTTATTAGCTTCTGCCATTCTATGTGTGTCTTCACGTTTTTTAACTGCTGCACCAACACCATTTGATGCATCAATTATTTCATTTGCTAAATTTTCAGCCATTGAATGTCCGCCTCTTAATCTAGCGTATTGAACTAACCATCTTAATCCTAAAGCTTGACTTCTATCTGGTCTAACTTCAATTGGAACTTGATAGTTTGCTCCACCAACACGACGTGATTTAACTTCTAAAGCTGGTTTAATGTTTTCTAAAGCTTTATTTAAAACGTCCATTGGATCTTGATTTGTTTTTTCTTTTACTATTTCAAAAGAGTCATATAAAATTGTTTGAGCAATTCCTTTTTTACCATCAACCATTAATCTATTAATTAATTTAGTAACTAATTTAGAATTATATAATGGATCTGGTAATACGTCTCTTTTAACTGCACGTCTTTTACGCATAACTATCTCCTTTCATTATTTATTTTTTGGTTTTTTACTACCATATTTACTACGTCCTTGACGACGTTTTTCAATTCCAGCAGTATCCATAGTACCACGAATAATGTGATATCTAACACCGATTAAGTCTTTAACACGTCCACCACGAATTAAAACTACTGAGTGTTCTTGTAAATTGTGTCCTTCACCAGGTATATAAGCTGTAACTTCCATACCATTAGATAATCTAACACGAGCATATTTACGTAACGCTGAGTTTGGTTTTTTAGGTGCCATTGTTCCTACACGAGTACAAACACCACGTTTTTGAGGTGAATTTTGATTAGTTCTTAATTTATCTTTGCTGTTATATCCAATATTCAAAACTGGTGATTTACTTTTTCTAGTTTTGTTCTTACGGTTTTTTCTAACTAATTGGTTAATTGTAGGCATTGTTACCCTCCTTTCATTTACACACTTCCAGGTGTCTCATTTTACTTGTTAATTTAAGACTTGCCTAAGCAAATCTAAAACAAAGTAATTTTATCATTTTATTATATGTTTGTCAAGCCTTTTTATTCATAATTTTGATATCCGACTGTTTGATAATTACTTCCACATTTTATATAGGCTCTATAAACAATATCATCTTGTTTTTCAAATGTTGCATAACCCAAACAATTAATATTGGGATCTTTAATATCAGCAATATTATCTATTAATCCGTTTTCTTGTAATTTTTTTATACTAACAGTTATTGCATCACCTTTAGGTATATCATTATAATACCTTTTTTGATAAACCTTAGCAGCTTCTAAAACTTTATCTTCTAAGTCACTATATTTTAATTTTGTATCTGTTTCAGTATCTTGATTTACGCTTTCATAGTTATTTTCATCATTGATTGAAGGCATTATATTATCAAATGTTTTGTTTACTAATACAGCAATTATAACTAATGCTATCATTAATACTAAAACACCAGCTAACATTGCCTGTAATCCCCAGCCACGATTATTTAATTTCATATTAAAATATATTCCTTTCTTCTATTTCGTCATTAAATCTATATAATTTAGCTGGTCTTCCCATACATCCTTCAGTAACGTCACCAGTGTCAACTACATAACCTAAATTAACTAATTTTTTTCTAAAGTTTCTTCGATCTATTTCTATATTTAATATTTGTTCATAAACCTTTTGTAATTCTGGCAATGTAAAATCGCTTGGAAATAATATTTTTAAAATATTGCTATTAATGATTCTTTTTTTCAAATAATCAATTAATTTTATTATTATTTTATCATGATCATAACCCATTTTAGGAATAGAATTTATATCAAACCACTCTAATTCTATTTCTTCTCTTTCTTGTCTTTTTAACACTAATGTAATATTGTCTATTAACCCAATAAATGATGTTGCGATTACTCTATCATCAGGATTTCTATTTAGATTACTATATGTATAACATTGTTCAATATATAACGTTGGCAAACCTAACGTATCACAAACTACATCTGTTATATTATCTTCTAATGTCTGTTTACTACTTAAAAGTTCTCCTGGTAATACCCAATATCCCTTATAAGGTTCTGTTTTTTTATGCATCAATAATATTTTAATTTTTCCTTTATCGACAGTAAAAATACCAATTAATGTCTCTAATAATTGATTATAATCTTTTTTTGTACTACTCATATAAATTTACTCCTTTGTGTTCGACGTACACTCATTTTACATTAAAATAAATATTTTGTCAAATTAAAAATTGTATTTGCATACAATTTTAATTATCTAAATAATCTCTTAATTTACGTGAACGAGAAGGATGTCTTAATTTTCTTAAGGCTTTAGCTTCAATTTGTCTTATACGTTCACGAGTAACACCAAATAATTGACCTACTTCTTCTAATGTTCTTGCTTTTCCATCTTCTAGACCAAATCTTAATCTAATTACCTTTTCTTCTCTTTCAGTTAAAGTTAATAAGATATCACTTATCTCATCTTTTAACATTTCATTTGTTGCATATTCTTCTGGGCTCATATTATGCTCATCTTTAATAAAATCACCTAGGTGAGAATCGTCTTCTTCGCCAATAGGAGTTTCTAAACTTACTGGTTCTTGACTTATTTTATAAATTTCTCTTATTTTATCAACCGTTGTATTCATTTTTTTAGCAAGTTCTTCTTCAGATGGTTCTCTATTTAATTCCAAAGTTAATTGTCTTTGAATACGCGCTAATTTATTAATTGTTTCAACCATATGAACAGGAACACGAATTGTTCTTGCTTGATCAGCTATAGCACGAGTAATAGCTTGTCTAATCCACCAAGTTGCATAAGTTGAAAATTTATATCCTTTTGATACATCAAACTTTTCAACTGCTTTCATTAAACCAATATTTCCTTCTTGAATTAAATCCAAAAACAACATACCACGACCGACATATCTTTTAGCAATACTTACAACTAATCTTAAGTTAGCTTCAGCTAATATAGTTTTGGCTTGTTCATCCCCTGCTAATATTCTATCGGCTAAATCTAATTCTTCTTCATTTGTTAACAACTTAATTTGTCCAATTTCCTTTAAATACATTCTAACTGGATCATTAATATTTAAATCTTTTGTTAATGTATTATCATCTAATAATATTTTTTCTGATCCACCATCTGATTCTTCTTCAGATACAACAGGTATATTATTTTCATTAAGTACATTATATAAATCATCTAATGAATCCGCATCTAAATCTAGTCCTTTTAAAGCATTGGCTAAATTCTCATATGTTAGATATCCTTGTTGTTTTCCTAATTTTACTAATTCTTCTTTTCTTTCTGCAAACGATTTAATTTCATTAAACATTTTTCTCTCTCCTTACCACTAATTCTAATATTCTTTGGCCTAATTTAGCTTTTTTTTCTAAATCGGTTTCTTCATTCATCAATTTAGTTAATCTATCACATTCATCGTTAATGTTTTTTTCTTCAATAGCATCAAAATAATCAATTATTAAATTATTACTATAATTTTCATTTAAATTTAAGGATTCAATCTTACCAACTACAGGTACTAATTCACTATCCAAATCAGATAAGAAATCCGCTTCATTTATATAATTATTATTTTTATAAAAATAACTTATTTCATGCGCTAACATTCGATATTCTTTAGTTGGAAAATAGATTGTCCTATTATCAAACATCTTAATTACATCAGCACTTCTTAACATATAAAATAATAGTCCTAGTTGTGCCATATCGTATTTATTAGTTTGTACTATTTTAGGTTTATTTATTTTAACAACTTCTTTTTTTGTTAATTTATCTTTTAAAAATTCAACATCCAAATCAGTTTCTTTACTTAATTTTTTTAATGTTATTTCTCTTAATATATCATCATCAATTGAATTAAGTTGATCTATTACTTCTTTAGCATATTTTGCTTTATCAACTGTTTGAGTTAAATCTTTATTTTTTTTAAGATAATTTAATTTAAAATCCATAACGCTTATTGGATTATTTATTTTATCTAAAAATCTATCTTTACCATATTTTAAAATATATTCGTCCGGATCTAAATCTTCTTCTAGTCTTACAATTTTAGGTATGATATTATATTGCAATAATATGTCACTACAAGCCATAGTCGCTTTAGATCCTGCTTTATCACCATCAAAGCAAATAATTATATTACTTGCTAATCTTCTTATTATGTTAGCATGTTCTTTTGTAAAAGCGGTACCTAATGTAGCTACTACATTTTTAACACCAACACTATGAGCTCTTATAACATCCATAAATCCTTCCATGATGATAACAGTGTTTTTCATTCGGCACTCGTTTTTTGCTTGAGCATAGTTATAAACAAACTCACCTTTTTTAAACAACACATGTTCCTTACTATTAATATATTTAGGAGCATCAATATTAGTGTATATTCTTCCACTATATCCAATTACCTTATTATTTATATCATGTAAGGGAAACATAATTCGATCATAAAAGAAATCATGAAATCCTCTTTCATCTTTAACAATTAAACCACTATCAATTAAATCTTTTTCTTTAAATCCCTTTTTTTCTAATAGATTAGATAAGGCTTTACTGTTTTTAATAGCTAGTCCAATTTCAAATTCTTTAATTAAATCATCATCTATTTTTCTTTTATATAAATATTCTTTAGCTTCTTTACCATATGAAGTATTAATATTATTTAAATAAAACTTTTGCCCAATCTCATAAATTTTATATATATCATTATTTTTAATTGCTTTAGTATTTTTAGTATCAATAGCAATATTAATACCAGCCATATCCGCTACCATCTTAACAGCTTCAATGAATGATACATGTTCATATTCTTTAATAAAATTAAAAACATTACCAGCAGTATGACAAGAAAAACAAGAAAATATTTGCTTGTCAGGAGAAACACTTAGAGATGGATCACTATCTTCGTGAAACGGACATACTCCAAAATAATTCTTCCCTTTTTTAGTAAGTGGGATATATTTTGATACAACATCAACTATATCAACACTATTTCTTATTTCATTAATTTGTTCCTGTGATAATGTTTTCATATTTATCTTCCCCTACTTATTAATATACGACAAAAAATAACAATTTCCTTTTTTTTACATATTTTTTTTAAATTTTTTCATATTATTTAGTAAGGAGTGACCAAAATGAACTTAAAAACAATTAAAATAATTGGATTTTTTGTTATATTTTTATTATGTTTTCCTCTTCATTTTTTATATGATTGGTTACCAAATTCATTATTTAGTATATTTTTTCCAGTAAATGAAAGCATTTGGGAACACATGAAATTAATTTATACATCTTTTGTATTTTATGGCATATTTGATTATTTATTACTTAAAAAAAATAAAATTAACTTTAATAATTTTTTAATTCAATTATTTTTAATACCAATTATGACAATCGTTATATATTTAATTATATTTATTCCTATTTACAATAATATTGGTGAGAATATGATTGTAAGTATTAGCCTATTAGCAGTTGTAATTATGATTGAACAAATATTAAGTTATTTTATATTACAATATAAAGAAATAAAATATCAAAATATTGTAGGAATAATTGGTATTATTTTAATTTATATTATATTTGGTTATTTAACTTATAAACCAATTGAAAATTATATATTTTATGACAGTGTTAAAGATAAATATGGAATTAATATATATGTAAAATAAAAAGGGATTTAAGTCCCTTTTTATTCGGAATAAATTCCATCTATATTAAACGCTAACAGCCATTAGCGTACACATTAGAACAAGTATAAAATTATCTTATAGAAATTTATACTTGCCTGATAGGTGTTAACGTAATTAGTATTTAATATCTTACTTTTAATATATCCATCTTAGATAAATTATATGCATGTATAATGTAACTTTTACTAATTTTGTTCACCCATTAATAATATATTCCTGTTATTTATAATTGTGTAGACAATTAAATTATTTTTACATTTTATTATATCGATTTAATATAAGTTGTTTTGCTTTAGGTTGACCATTTTTAATAGCTTCAATAAAAAATGTTTTTCTAACTTCATCATAGCCATTTTTGTTTTTATTAGTACTATATGGATTTAAAACTATGTTTTCTTGTTCGAAATCTTTTGTTAAAACAACAGATTCTCCCATTTCATTTGCATTTAAATATGCATGTTTAACAACACCACTTTCAATATCTCTATATGATCTATAAAGAGCTAATTCACTAAATAAATCTACAGCACGAGTATAATAGGTCGTTTCTTGATAACATATATTACAATCTTCATAAAACGCACCTGTACAAACATATATACCATTTGTTTCAATTATTTTATAATCTTCTAATATCTTTTTTATTATTTCCCATTCATCAATAGTGAGTAATTGTTCATCAATTCCCTTTAATTTTAAAAATTCAATAACATTTTCATTTTGTAGTAATTCATTTATTCTTAATATTCTTTCTTTCTCATATTTCAATGTTTTTTTTAAATAAACTAATTCATTTCGTTTCATTTTTGTTACTCCTTACTAAATAATCAAAATATCTTTTATTATCTATTAAATTTAAATCTATTTTAAGTTCGTTTAAAAAATTTATTAAATCATTATATTCTTTTTCATAATCTGAAACTTTACTTTTTACTTCTATCTCTACAAATAAACCAATATCTTTTACATTATCAAATGAAAATTCATATTTTTCATTATATAAATATTTTTCTCTTTCTTTATCAATAACACCTATTTTTTTAAAATTCAAACAAAATAGAATATTCTCTAATTTTTTTTCATTATCGATTATTGTCTCATATTCATCACAATAATTTTTATCAACTAATTTTTTATAATTTAATATGTACTTACCATTTTCATTTCTTATTCTTAGCCATTCATTTTTAAAGTCTTTAAATTGTGGAGAAAAATATGTATCAAGTTGTCTATTTTTTTCTATGTAAGAAGCTCTTTTCTTTACAAAGTTTAAAATTTTTTTCCAATCGTTTAAATCAACTTTTATTTTTACTTCTAATTCAGTATTATTTAAATTACAATACTCACCATTTGTTAATGAATAAAAGCTTGTATGAAAAATATCACATAATTTAAATATAAAATTAATATCTGGTATAGTTCTGTTATTTTCCCAACTAGATATAGTTTTATTAGAAACATGCAAAATATTTGCTACTTCAAGTTGACTCATTTCATTTTTAATTCTTAAGTTTTTAAGTTTTTCACCTAAATCATCCATAACAAACCTCCTACAACTTAATTATAGCATAATCGACTATAATAGTTTGTCTATGATTTGTAGAATATATAATTTTCAAGATAAACAATTTTTACATAAAATTTAAATCAACTCATATTCTTTGGCTATTATTCTTTTATCACTACAATACTCTATAATAAATTTATTATTTTTTTTACATATAATTATTCCAATAGTCTTATCCTGATTTATTTTCTTTAAATTTTTATCTATATAATTCATATATACTTCTATTTGACCTATATATTCTTTTTTTAACTCTGTTACTTTCAATTCAACTACTACATAACAATTAAATTCAATGTTATATAATAATAAGTCTAAATAATTATATGTATCACCTAATTTAATTTTATATTCGTGACCTATATAAGAAAAATTATCACCAAGTTCCATCAAAAAATTATCGACATCTTCCAATATTAATCTTTGTAATACTTTTTCTGTTACTATTTCATTATTACTACTATTTTTAATTAATATTGGATTTTTAATCATATCTATTACTTCATATTTTTGTGAATTTTTTAATTTTAATTTAGTTTTCTCATCTAATCTTTCGTATTCTTTATTTTTTATTTTTTCTCTTAATTGTCTAATTGATAAATTTTGTTCTTCTATTATTTTAATATAATATTTAACCTTATTAATATCTTCATATGGTAATAATTCAACATAATGACTATAAGATAAATTTGGTGACACTGTCGCCATTTTTTCTATTAAGTAATAAAACTTCTTCATTTTATTTAAAGACGACACATCATATTGTTTCTTTAATTCTTTAGTTAATTTTATAGAATATTCTTTTATTATTCCTTCACCATAGTGTTTCCCTGCTAAAGATAATAGCCTACCAACATTATAATATGTAGTTAAATCACTTTTATTTTTACTATAATCTTTTACTCTTTTTGTTATTTCATTATTTATTATCTGTTCTTTTATCTCATTATAATAATTCATAATCACTCCTTTTATCAAATTAACTCATATTCTTTAGCTATTATTCTTTTATCACTGCAATACTCTATAATAAATTTATTATCTTTTTTACATATAATTATTCCAATAGTCATATCCTGATTTATTTTTCTTAAATTTTTATCTATATAATTCATATATACTTCTATTTGACCTATATATTCTTTTTTTAACTCTGTTACTTTCAATTCAACTACTACATAACAATTAAATTCAATGTTATATAATAATAAGTCTAAATAATTATATGTATCACCTAATTTAATTTTATATTCACTTGCAATAAAACAAAATGAATTACCAAGTTCTTTCAAAAAAATTTCTATATCCTCTAATATTAATCTGTGTAGTATTTTTTCAGTTATCATTTTGTTATTACTACTATTTTTAATTAATATTGGATTCTTAATCATATCTTTTACTTCATATTTTTGTGATTTTTTTAATTTTAATTTAGTTTTCTCATCTAATCTTTCGTATTCTTTATTTTTTATTTTTTCTTGAAGTTGTCTAACACTATATAAATTTTCACTTGAAATCTTAGCATAATAATTAAATTCATTTATTGAACTTAAAGTTATCAAAATTCTATAATGACTCCATGATAATTGGTGCCACACTGTGGCACCTTTTTCTACCATAATATAAAATTTACGCATTCTTTTTAAGGTTGTTGTGTCGTAATTTCTTCCAAATTCTTTAGTTAATTTTATAGAATATTCTTTTATTATTCCTTCTCCATAGTGTTTCCCTGCTAAAGATAATAATTTACCAACATTATAATATGTCGTTAAATCACTTTTTTTTACTATAATCTTTTACTCTTTTTGTTATTTCATTATTTATTATCTGTTCTTTTATTTCATTATAATAATTCATAATTAATCCTTTCTACGGCGTACACGTTTTTATTTCTAAATTATTTTTAATTTTAAATTTAATACTCCCATTTATATCAGTTCTATAAATAGTACTATTTTTTAAGATTTCTAAAACTTCTTCGTTGGGATGACCATACCAATTGTTTTTACCAACTGATATAACAGAATATATTGGATTAACTTTATTAATAAATTGTTTGCTACTACTTGTATTTGATCCATGATGACCAACTTTTAATATATTAATATTACTTAAATTATATTTACTTAATATTTCTTCTTCAACATTTACACCGGCATCCCCCATTAATAAAATTTTAATTCCATTTATTTTGGTATAAATAACACTTGAATTATCATTTTCATTATCATACAATTGTTTATTTAAAAAATATAATATACTATTATTTATATTTATTTGTTTTAATCCTTTATAATATTTTATATTTTTATCATCTAATACTTTAATTAAATCTAGTTCTAAATCATTATAACTATTATGATTAAATATAACATTATCTACTTTAAAATCATTAATTAAATTTATACTTTCTCCCATATGGTCATAATCACCATGAGTTAAAATTAAATAATCTATTTTTTTAATACCTAAAGATTTAAAATAAGGTATTAATTTATTTTGAGCTATATTATAATCATTAAACATATTCCCACCAGTATCAATTAAAATACTTTTATCTTTAATTTCTAATAAAATAGAATCACCCTGGCCAACATCAAGAATTGTTAAATAATAATTTTTATTAAAATATTTTATATTATTATGAATAACTAATATAATTATTAAAATATAAAAATATTTTGGTTTAATAAATATTAATGTAATAATCAAATAGTAAATCATAAATATATAAATATTCATTTTAGCCATTATCAAGTCAATATTAAAATTATTACAAAATAAGGTTAATGCCTCCATAATATTTAATAAAAATAACAATATATTATCCAATATTGGAAATATTAAAGTTAATAACGATAAAGGAAAAATAATTAATGAAATAAATGGTACGAATATAACATTAATTAAAGGACTGGTTATATTTATATAATAAAAATTATTAATCATAATAGGAATACTTGCTATAAAACAAATGGTTGAAGTAATAAACAATTTAACAAAATAATTATTAAATTTATTAGTTAAATTACCAAAATAAATTAAATAAAAGCTTATTACAAAACTAAATAAAAAACCAACATTATAAATATAATATGGATTATAAAATAGCATAAAACTGGCAATTAATAAAATTAAATTTTTTTTATCTATTTTTTTAAATATATAAAGAAAAACGGCTCTTAAAACAGATGGCGTGAAGCTAGTTAAAAAAGCATAAAAAAGTAAAAATAAACTTATTATAAAATAATTATATTTAAACTTTTTTAACAATTTAGTTAAAATAACAACCAATAAAGAAATATGCATACCGGATATAGCAAGTAAATGACTTACGCCATTTTTTTGATAACTATTTAATATTTCATCACTTAAATCTTGTTTATCACCTAATACAAATGTTTTTATATAATCTTTACATTTTAATTTATCTATTCTTTCATATATAATATTTTTTATTTTATATAAAATGTTTGTATTATCCTTTATTTTGACAATATTGTTAGCCTTTAAAACATAATATATTTTATTACTTAATAAATATTTATTATAATTAAACAAATTAAATATAGTATTGTTATAAGGTTTAGTTAAAACACCACTAACTTTAATATAATCACCTAATTTATAATCTATATTGCCATAAAAAGTTACTTTTATTTTTTCTTTTGATTTAAGTATTAAATCAACTTTATCTTCACCATAAGTTATATTAATTATTTTACCAATTAATGTTATAGCCCCTTCTTCATAATTAGTGTAATATATTAAATTTTTTGTAATATAAAAAGTATATAAACTAGCTACAATTAAAATTATTTTACAAAGTAAGTTGATCTTTAATTTTTTCATAAGTTGTACTACCTATTCCATCTACTTCTAATATTTCATCAATTGATTTAAATCCATTATTTTCATCACGATAATCGATAATTGCTTGTGCTTTTTTCTCACCTATTCCATCTAATGTCATTAGTTCATCTAAAGTAGCAGTATTTAAAGATACTTTACCATTTGATTCATTTTTATCATTAGAACTATTTTCATTATTGGGAACATTATCAATTTTATCTTCAATACAAGCATCATTTTCTAACTTAGGACAAATACATTCTTTTTCAATATATTTTATACTGGTATTTCCTTTTTTCATTTCATTAATTTCATCTTTTGTATATATGATAATAACCATTTCATCAACTACATTTTTACTTAAATTAATAACACTAGTATCAGCTTCACTAGTTAAACCACCACTTATATTTATTACATCACTAACTCTACTATTTTCTTCTACTTCGTATACACCTGGATTTTTAACTGCACCTTTTATATCAACTTTTATTTTAGGATTAATATTTTCAGTAACTACTTCTTCTTTTATTTCTAAATTTTCATCTTCTAATACTATTTCTTCTTCTTTTTTATTTTTAAAAACAAATAAAACTACTAAAAAAATAATTAATATAATCCAAAAATACTTTTTTAAATAATGCATAAAATCATCTCCTACTAGTTATATACGACAAAAGTAGGATAAAATCCTACTCAAAAAGAAAAAAAGTTTAATAACTAAACTTTTAAAAACCTCTATTTCTTAAGAATGATGGTACATCAGCATCATCTGAATCATCTTCATCTTTTGTATAAGTTTGTGTGTTGTAAGAATGAAGTGCAGGTTTATCATCTTCAAATCCTGTTGCGATTACAGTTACAATTAATTCATCATTTAAATTTTCATTGATAACAGCACCAAAAATTGTATTAATATCAGTATTAGCACTTTGTCTTATAACTTCTGCTGCTTCTTCTACTTCAAATAATGTTAAATTAGCACCACCAGTTACATTTATTATTGCATCAGTTGCACCACTAATACTTGTTTCTAATAATGGACTTGATACTGCTTGTAAAGCCGCTTCAGTAGCTCGTCCTTCACCAACACCCATACCAATTCCAATTAAAGCATTTCCTCTTTTTTCCATAACTGCTTTAACATCAGCAAAGTCCAAGTTAATTAATCCGGCAACAGCAATTAAATCACTTATTGATTGTACACCTCTTCTTAAAACATTATCTACTTCTTTAAATGAATCAAGTAAAGGTGTAGTTTTATCAATTATTTCTCTTAATCTATCATTAGGTATTACAATTAAAGTATCTACGTGTTTCTTTAATTCTTCTAAACCGGTTACAGCTTGTTGCATTCTTTTTCTACCTTCAAAAGTGAATGGTTTAGTAACTATACCGACAGTTAATGCACCTAAACTTTGAGCGATATCAGCAATTACTGGAGCAGCTCCTGTTCCAGTTCCACCACCCATTCCACAAGTAACAAATACCATATCAGCACCTTTTAATGCTTCTTCTATTTCATTTTTACTTTCTAAAGCTGCTTCTTTTCCTATTTGAGGATTGGCACCAGCACCTAATCCATTAGTCAAATCTGTTCCAATTTGTATTTTTACAGGAGCTTTAGAATTTTTTAATACTTGTAAATCGGTATTAGCAACTATAAATTCTACTCCTTTTACACCTGATTCTATCATACGATTAACAGCATTATTACCGCCGCCACCTACTCCAATAACCTTTATATTAGCTAATTGATCCATTTCTAATCCAAACATGTATATCCTCCCTTATTCGCCAAAGAAATATCCAAATACCTTACCTAACATAGAATCATTTGAGTTCTTTCTAGGTGTTGATAAAATTTCCATTTCATCACTAGTTACCATTGAATAATCTTTTCCTTTTAGTTTGAGTTTATTAACAAAATAAATTATGTTACCAATTGCTGAAGAAAACTTATTGTTTCTTAAACCAATTAGATTCACACTTCCTATTATAGCACACTTTCCTAATTTTTCTCTACAAATTTGTTGAAAATTAGTTAGATTTGTTATTCCACCAGTTATAAAAATAAATGTTGGTTTATGAGAAGTTAAAGAATTTAATTCTTGATTAGCAAGAGTTAATATCTCATCTAATCTTGAACTAACAATTTCACTTAACTCATATTGATTAATTTTAATAACTTCACCATCTTTATTTTTTGCTTCTTTAATTTCATTTAATGATGCGCTACTACGATGAGCTAAAGAAAATTTTTCTTTTAATTCTCTAGCTGTTTCTGAATTAACTTTATACATATAAGCAATATCATTGTCAACACTTTTACTTCCCATATTAACAATACTATGTTTAACAATAATACCTTTATTGTATAAAGATACTTCTGTCTTTTCTGCTCCAATATTTATAACCGCACTAATAGTGTTATTAACATTTTCGTCCATAAATGTATATATATCGCCTATAGCACCAAAAGATATATCAATAACATCGATATTAAGACTATTTAATAAATTAACAACTGAATAAATATTTTTTCTTGGAGCTGTTGCTAAAATAGCTCGTGTCTTTAATATACTACTAACTTTATCCAAAGGTTCTTTAGTTACCTCATTATCTAAACCAAAATCAATTGGAATAATTGTAACCATCTCTTTTGTAGAATCAACATGATTTTTCATAGAAACTTGTAACACTTTAATTATATCTTCACCTGTAATAGTTGGATTTTTCACTTCTATTTCCCCTTTAATCATTGAAAATTCGGCAAAATAACTTGGAATAATTGCAATCACTTTTTTTATTTTAAATCCTAACATTGATTCAATTTGATCAAACCCTTTTTTTATACAATTCTTTGCTTCTACTATATCAGTGATTAGTCCCTTTTTAATACCTTTTGATTTAACAGTAGATGTTGCTAAAAGATTATATCTTCCATGATATAATTCACATACAACGATTTTAATACTATCAGAGCCAATATCTATGCAAGTATATATATGACGCAATTTAATCACCTACTATCTAATAATTATTATACAATATTTTTAAAGAAAAGAAAAGATATTATTCAATAATTTCAAAATTATTTCCGTAATCTAAATATAATATACCATTTTTATTTGGTAAATTTTCTAATATACTAATATATTTATTTAGTTTATTAAAAGTATCTATATTTACATAGACATAATTTCCATCACTCATTGTAAGAAAAAATCTATTGTCATCAACATCATTGGGAGAAAATTGTATTTCTGATATTCTATTTAAAATAGAAATATCCAACTTGCTCATTTGTTCAATAAAAGCATTATAATAAGAGTCTGTTATATAATTAACTACAGTAGGAACTATAAATGTATCATCTGTTTCTTGTCCATCCAAAAGGATAGTTTTTTTATTATAATCATAGTAAAATAAAGGCCTATTTTCTTCTACTTCTATATATACACGAGTTAATCCTTTTTTAGTCACTTTGGCATCTTTTATATATATATTATTTTCTAACCTTTTTTCTATTTGAAAACTCATATTTTGCAATGTAGATGGATAATCGCTTATTTCAGCTATTTCAATTATTTGTTGATCGGTTAGAAAACTATTATTTGATATATATATATTCGATATCTTTAAATTAATTAAATAAGTAAAACAACTAGTAATTAAAATAATAATTACTAGAAAAAATATAATTCTATCATATCTTATCCTTCGTTTTTGCTTCTTTGTTTTACTTTTCATAAATACCTCTAATCTACAAATTCTTGTTCTATTTTTAATTCAATATCATATTTTTCTTTTACTTTATCTTTTATTTCATTAATTAAATTTCTAACATCACTAGCGGTTGCATTATTTTTATTTATTATAAAATTTGCATGTTTTTCTGAAACATACGCTCCACCAATATGTTTTCCTTTATATCCTAATTCTTCTATTAACCTTCCAGCAAAATCATTTTCAGGATTTCTAAAAACACTACCAGCAGATGGATA
Organism: uncultured Bacilli bacterium; assembly: GCA_944371325.1. Classification (GTDB taxonomy): domain Bacteria; phylum Bacillota_I; class Bacilli_A; order RF39; family UBA660; genus Faecisoma. The sequence goes on from CALVXO010000001.1 coordinate 58,075, forward strand.
TTCTAATGGTTGCGTTAATAATCTTCTTTGCTTTCTATCAGAAATAATTTCCATTATACTATTTGCATCACCATGCTTTAAAACTAATTTTGCCTCTAAACAAATATAATCAGGATGTTTTTGCAAAAAACTAGTTCGATAATGAAAATCTAAATCTTTATTATACATAGTTTTAATTTCTAAGTTGGGTGTTAATACTTTTACTTCACTTACAATATATCCCATATCAGACTTATAGGCTCCAGCATTCATAAAAACTGCGCCACCAATTGTTCCAGGAATTCCAGATGCAAATTCTAATCCGGCTAATCCCAATTTAGCAACCTTTAAACTTAACTTAATTAAATTGTATCCAGCACCTACTGTTACAATTGTATCATCAATATCTAATTTATCAAATTCACTAAGTTTTATTAAAACACCTTCATATTTATTATCACTAAATATTAAATTTGATCCATTACCTAATATTTTATATTTAACATTGTTGTTTTTTAAATAAGTTAATAATTTGATTAAACTTTTAATATCATTAGGATAAACTAATGCAATTGCATTGCCACCAACTTTATATGTTGTATAATTACTCATTTTAGGATCTGCTATAACTTTTCCTACTTTTAATTTTTTTAAATTCTCAATCATTTTTTTACTTCCTATCTATTATCTTTTTAAGATTATCGTATATTATGCTTGCACTATTATTAACTTGTAACTTACTTAAATTATTTTTCATACTAATAATTTTATTTTTATCTTTTAATAATTCATCTATAGTGCGAACTAATATATCCCCTTTTAAATTCTTTTCTTCTATCATAATAGCAGCATTTTGATTAACTAAATCTAATGCATTTTTAAATTGATGATTGTTTGGAACATATGGACTAGGAATTATAATACTTGGTAGTTTTAATGCAATAATTTCGCTTAATGTACTTGCCCCTGCTCTAGTTACAATTATGTCTGTTTTTTTCATTACTCTAGTTATTTTTTCTACATATGGTACTACTTTAACATTTTTAGGAAAATTAATTTGCTTTATCTTATCATAATCACTTTTACCTGTTACATATAATATTTCATAATCTTTATTATTAAATAAAGACATAGTTTTAATTAAAAAATCATTTACTTTACTTGCTCCTAAAGATCCCATAACAAATAAAATTAATGGTTTATCTGATAAATTAAATTCTTTTTTATCACATTCTTTAACATTTAAAGCATCCTCACTACAAGGATTACCCGTTAGAACAACTTTATTTTTAGGAAAATAATTTTTACTTGAATTAAATGATACACCAATTAAATCAGCGTAATTACTTAAATAGGTATTTGCTTTCCCAGGTACTGAATTTTGTTCATGAATAAATGTTTTATAACCTAGTTTTTTTGCTGTTTTAATAACTGGTACTGTAACATAACCACCTACACCAATTACTATATCAGGATTAAATTCTTTTATAATTTTTTTACATTTTTTAGTTGCTTTTATCAAGCAATTAATTGTTTTAAAATTTTTAAGTAGTTTTTTCCTATTGAAACCATATATTTCTATTTGTTCAAATGGAATATTATATTTTGGAACAATATCTTTTTCCATTCTATCATGTGTTCCAATATATAAAAATTCACTATTTGGTTCTTTCTCTTTTATTTTATTAATAATAGCTAGTGCGGGATATATATGACCACCTGTTCCACCAGCACTTATAATTACTCTCATAATCCACATCCTTATTGTTAATTATACCATAATTATATGATTTTTTAAATAATTAAATGAAACATTATTAGACAAATTAAAAAGAATCATGACGATTCTTAATAATATTTTATAACATCTACAATATTATCTTTTTTTATTTTATGAGTAGCTATTAAGAAAGATAAATATACTATTACTATTACACCTATTATACAAATTAATAAAGGCGTTAAATAAATATTTAAAGGAATTTGTAACAACCCTTCATAAGTAGCATCATTTATCATTGTTATTTTAATAAATATACTAACTATCAATATAAATAATAGTATACCAAACAATAATGATTTTAAGCTTAACATCAAACTTTCATAGAAAATCATTTTATTAAACTGTTTATTAGATAATCCAATACTTTTTAAAATAGCAAATTCTTTTCTTCTTAAATTTAAACTAGCACTTATAGTACCAATAATACTAACAACAGTTATAAATGTTATAAATAATAAAGCTAAATATAATATTAGTTTAATACAATTTGTAACTACTCTATTATAATGATTAGTAACATAAGTATTCAAATAATTAATATTTTCATCTATTTCAATTAAATCATTTATTTCTTGATCTAATTTTAAATAATCTTTTGCTTGAATTGATATATTAATAGAACTATTTATATTATCATTATATTTACCGATTATAACAGGATTCATAGAAGGCGTAAAATAATAACCATAACTTTCATCAAAAATGCCATAATCATCTACTGTATTAACTATTATATTTTGATTTGTTTCTTCACTCATTAATTCAAGTTCTACAATATCATCTGTAAATATTTTATTACCATTAGATAAAGTATTAATTAAAAAAGGATAATCATTATCAATCTTGTAATATTCTTTTAATTCATTATATTTATCTTCATTTATATAAAGATATGAAATAAAATTATTTGTTATATTATCAAAATTATTTTTAGTCTTAAAAGTGTAATATTCATATTTAAAATATACAAAATCATCAACTGATTCTAATTTAGAAATTGTATTTATAATTTTTTCCTTTTCCAAATCATCATAAAGAGTTACACTAATATAATCATTTAATTTATCGTCAGATGTTTGATATAAAGAAATTGATAATAAAGTAGTTGATGTTAAAAATAAAATTATGCCTATCACAACTGAAATTGTAGTTATTCGATACTTTGCCCTATCTCTAGTTACATTATTAGCAGATATTAAACATTCAATCCCTAATAATTTTTTTATTAATTTATTTGATTTTCTATATTTAAACTTTTTATTTTGTCTTACTTCATCAATAATATTAATCCGACTTGCCATTCTTGCTACTGAAAAAGTTGCAAATAAAGTACTTACTAAAATAAAAATTAAAGATATAAATATAAAAGTTGGATACATTTCTAAAGTATAAATATTAGGTGCAATGCCTTCTAACATATTATTTATAATAAATAATATTAACGAAATAAAACCTAAACTTAATAAAAATCCTAAAGGTATAGCAACAACTAAAACAATTAATGATTCTAAAAATACTGAACATAAAATTTGTTTAGGTGTTGCTCCTATACTTTTATACATTGCATATTTTTTCTTTTTTTCATTAACTGATATTGAAAAAGCATTATAAATTATAAAGAAAATAATAAAAGCTAATATTAAACATAAAAACATTGTTAATAACATATAAACTTGATTTTGTGTTGATGTATCTGATTTGTCAAAATAACTAATTAATGTTTTATTTTTATATATTGAAGCATTATCAAATTTACTAACTAATAAATCCAAATCTAAATTCATGTTATTATAAGAATCTAAATAAATAAAATAAACTGCTTTATTATTATCTTCAGTATCTTTAGTTAATATAATATCATCAAAAGTAAAGTTTAAAAAATAATTTTTTTTATAAAATCCAACTACTTTGTAACTTTTATTATTTACTTCTAAAGTAGAATCAATATCTAATTTTAATTCATTAGCTTTATTTGAACTAATTAATATTTCATTACTATTGTTTGGTAATCTACCTTTTATATCTAAATTTAAATCAAAATTATCACTTATGCTATATAAATTGTCTTCTATTTGATAAATATAATAATATTTATTGACTAACTTATTGTCTAAATTATTCTTTTCATTTGTATTAGCATCATAAATAATAGCATGATAATCACCATAATTATCTATAATACTATTAATTTGATTTTGTCTAATAGTAGAAAAAGCAAGACCAACAGTAAAAAGTAATATACAAGATAATAAGACACTTATAAAACATAAAGTAAAGTTTTTCTTATTATTCAATATTTCCTTTAATGTTAATCTTGCCATTATTTTCATATTATTCACCTAGAATAATTATATAATATTTATTTTAGTTTGACAATTATTTTTTAAATCTTCACAAATAATTTAATTTATAATATAATAATTATATAAAACTTAATAATGAAAGGAGTTATTTATTAAGTTAGCGCCAGAACTAATTAGTTGACGAGGATAACAGTTATCGAAATATTCGGCGGATGCTGTTACGGGATGTGCTCTCGCAAATATATTACAAACCATAAAATCAAGATTATGACAAAAAATATATTACGCATGTTTTTTTATAATGGAGGTTTTTATGTGCGGTATATATTGTTATGTGGGTAAAAAGAAGTCTATCCCTATTCTACTAGACGGATTAGCTAGTTTAGAATATAGAGGATACGATTCAGCGGGTATTGCTTATGTAACTGATAAAATAAATATAGTTAAAGAAAAAGGAAGATTAGATAATTTAAAAAAAATATTAGATTTAAATACTGATACTTACTTAGGTATTGGTCATACGAGATGGGCAACTCATGGTAAACCCAACAAAAGAAATGCTCATCCTCATCATCAAGGCAAAGTTACATTAGTTCATAATGGAATAATTGAAAATTATCAAGAATTAAAATCATTATTGAAAGAATATAAATTAAAAAGTGAAACTGATACAGAAGTATTATGTTGTTTAATTGATAAATTATTAAAAGAAAATAATAATATATTAAAAGTACTATCTAAATTAAATGAATTAGCTAAAGGTAGTTATGCCTTAGGAATTATATTAAATGATGATTTAAATAATATATATGGTATTAAAAAAAATAGTCCTTTAATTTTGGCTAAATCAGATATTGGTAATTTTTTAGCTAGTGATATCCCAGCTATATTAAAATATACTAATGAATATATATTATTAGATGATAATGATATTGTTAAAATGACTAAAGATGAAGTTACAATATATGATTCAAAATTAAACATATTAAATAAAAAAATAAATACTTTTGATGGTAATGTTAATAAAATATCAAAAGGAAAATATGAACATTTCATGTTAAAAGAAATATTTGAACAACCTGATGTTTTATATAAAACTTATTTAGAAAATCAAAATTTACCAGATTTAAAAAAATATAATAAAATTCATATTGTTGGCTGTGGTAGTGCTTATCATGCTGGATTAGTTGGAAAATATTATATTGAAAAATGTTGTAATATTGAAGTTAATGTTGAAATAGCCAGTGAATATAGATATAAGAATAATTTTATCGATGAAAAAACTTTAGTTATCTTTATATCACAATCAGGCGAAACTGCTGATACCTTAGCATGTGTTAAAAAAGTAAAAGATAAATGTGATACTTTAGGAATTATTAATGTAATTGATTCTTCAATTGCAAGAGAAGTTAAAAATGTAATTTATACTAAAGCAGGATGTGAAATAGCTGTTGCTACTACTAAAGCATATAGTTGTCAAGTTTTAATATTAATGATGATGGCTTTAAAAAATGATATTTCTAATTTAATATCTAAAATAAATAATTTGTTTAAAAACAATTATGAAGAAATTGCTAAAAAAATATATAAATCAGAACACTTATTTTATATTGGAAGAAATATTGATTATTATTTAGCGTTAGAAGGATCATTAAAATTAAAAGAAATATCATATATTCACAGTGAAGCTTATGCAGCCGGTGAATTAAAACATGGGACCATTTCTTTAATTGAAAAAAATACTATTGTTATTGCTATTGCAACTGATAAAGATTTAGTTGAAAAAACTATCAGTAATATTAAAGAAGTTAAAGCAAGAGGTGCTTATGTTATATATATTACAACAACTAGTCTAGATCAAGAAAGTGATTTTTATGATGATAAAATAGTTATCGAAGAAGATATATATCAGCCTTTATTAACTATTATTCCAATTCAATTAATCGCTTATTATGTTGCTAAATTAAGAAAATGTGATATTGATAAACCTAAAAATTTAGCAAAATCTGTTACAGTTGAATAAATTACTTGTAAATTATAAATAAATATGCTATAATGTATATAGATGAGAAATTCTCATATAATAAAAAGGAATACCTAATGCGCTTTTTTAGGTACTATCCCTTAATTTTATGGATTTAGTACCGACTTATACAGTTGGTACTATTTTTATTAGCATAATTAAAATTATGACAATAAGGAGAATAATGATTAGAAAAAGACATTTTTCAGTTTGTTTCATTATATCAACCTCCTTTCACACTAAGCGAAAGGAATAGTACCTCATTAAGTATTCCAAAATAATTATAACATATAATTAATTTAGTATAAACAATAAAAACTCTCTAGATAGAGAGTTTTTATATTACATCATTTCTTCTAATTCTTTGTTCATTTTTTTCATTGTTTTATTAGCAAATTTTTCCATTTTTTTCATAACGGGTTTACTATATTTTTGATATGCCATAGTAGCACCTACACCAATACCTATTAACATCATACTTTTTGCGACATTCTTCATATAAATCACCTCTTTATTAGAAAAAACGAAGGTATGTATAAACATACATTATTATTCTAACCTTTATTTAAAATATTATTCTTTAATTGTTCTAATAAATTAGTTTTTCTTGTTCTTTCATTACTATTATTTACAGCATATAAAAATGCATCTGGTTCACCTATTAAAATTAATTTTTTCTTAGCTCTAGTAATACCTGTATAAATTAATTTTTTATAAAGCATTCTTTTATAACTATTACATATAGGCATAATAACTACTTCAAATTCACTGCCTTGTGATTTATGGATTGAAATAATAAAACCATGAGTTATTTTATTTAAATCTTTTGTTTCATATTTAACTAAATTCCCATCGAAATCAATATAAATAAAAGTTTTATTTTGAATTTTAACAATATTTTTAATAATACCAATATCACCATTATAAATATTTTCTTCAGGTAGATTTACTAATTGTAATACTTTGTCATTTTCTCTATAAACAACATCACCATATTTAATTTCATTTTGGTTTGTTTTAGGATTAAATATATTTTGTAATTCTTTATTTAAATTATCAATTCCATTAATACCCGCATACATTGGAGCCATTATTTGAACTCGTTTATAATCATAACCTTTTTCCTTTAATTGTAAACATAAATTTTTTAAATTGTCTTTAATTGAATGACATTTTAAAAATGTATAATCACTTTTAGTTTCTAAGAAAGATTCACTTAAATTATTATCTTTTATTTCATGTGCTAAAGTAGTTATATAAGAATTTTCATCAGTTCTATATAATGTATCTAAATAAATAGTATCAATCAAATCACTTTCAATTAAATCTTTTAAAATATTTCCTGGGCCTACTGAAGGTAATTGGTGATGATCACCTACTAGTACTAATTTAATATTTTTAGTTAACCCTTTAAATAAACTATCTAACAAATTTAAGTCAATCATACTAACTTCATCAATTATAATTAAATGATGATCATTTTTATTATATTCATTAACTAAAAATTCATTTGTTTCTTTATTCCATTTTAAAAATCTATGAATTGTACTAGCTGGTAAATTAGTAGATTCACTCATTCTTTTACTAGCTCTTCCGGTTGGTGCAAGTAAAGCTATTCTATTAGTTAATTCTTCATAAGATAATTTAAATATATTTTGATATAATTCACATATTGCTTTGATAATAGTCGTTTTTCCTGTTCCTGGTCCACCAGTTATAATAGTTATATTATTTTCTAATGATTTTTTAATTGCTTCTTTTTGTTTATCGTTATATTTAATATTATTAATCTTTTCTAACTCTTCTATTCTATTATCTAAAAATAATTTATCAATTTTTTTATTTGCTAAATATTTAATTGTATTGGTAATATTAATTTCTGAATCATACATTTCTTTTAAATAATACTTATTATCAATTAAAATTATTTTATTTTCATTAATCAATTCTTCTAAATATAAATCAAAATCATCAACATTTAAATCAATTTTTAAATAATTAAAAACACTTTCTAATATTTCATCATATTCCAAGTAAGTATCACTATTAGCAAATAATAACTTATTCATCATATAAATAATACAAGCTTTAATTCTTCTTTCATCTGATACATCTACATTTAATTTTAAAGCTATTTCGTCAACTTTTAAAAATGATATAAAATCAGTTAAACAATAAGGATTATGTTCTATATGAATTATAGTTTCACTTTTGTATGTATTATATATATCTAATGCATCTTTCATATTAAAACCTAATTCAGTTAAATAAACTATTATTTGATGACTTTCCTCATATTTCATCAATGTTTCATAAATTGTATGAGCTTTTTTATTAGTCATTTTAGGTACTAACAATAGACATGTTTCATCTTTTATTATTTCATCTAAAACATTTTTACCTAACGTATCAACTATGGATTTAGCCAATTTCTCTCCTACTCCTTTAAATAAATCACTTGATAAAAAAGCTACTAATCCATCTTCATCTTCTGGTTTTAATCGTTCATATTCTAATACATTAAATTGTAAGCCATATTTAGGATGATCTACCACATCTCCTTTAAAAATATACATATCATCTAAATTTAATTCATGAAAATAACCAGTAAATGTTATTATTTTATTAACATAAATTTTTAATTCTTCGTTATCGGTTTCTTTTATTTTAAATAAGCCAATAACATATCCTTTTTCTGATGCAAAAATAGATTTGCGATAATTTCCTTTTATATATGTCATACAATTCACCTTCTAAAATTATATCAAAAAAAGATAGAAAAATCTATCAATTTAAAATGTAATTATCAGTTATCCTATTCGGAAAGCAGGAGCCACACCCAAGATAGAATCAGCAAGATTATTATACCAATAACCTGAAGTTCCCACAAAATAGAAATTAAAAAAATCATTAGAAGTAGTTGAGCGCAACCACCAATCATTTAAACTTCCTTGGTAATTTTTTACTACTCCTGAATAGGAATCCATAGTTACTCCATTATTTTTATAATAATCTAATTGTTTTGTTGAATCAGTGGCACTATCAGATCCAATACTGCTTCCCCACACTTCTTTTGTTGACAACAAATATAATTTGTTTGTTGATGTAAAATTAGATGAATTATCACTACCGTGTCCTGAAATGGTGTACGTATTAATTATAATGTTTTGTAAATAACTTGGCAAGGCATTGTATATATCGATATTTACAAAACTATACATTTTACTTTCTGGCCATCCTCATGAATTAATAGCAGTTGAATTCATTATTATAATATCAACAAATTCTATTACAAATCCACAGGCTGTTTGCGAAAAGCCTTCTGCTCCACACTCTGACGGTGTTGATATATTTGCTATTCTCACTGTAAACGTTTGTTCACTTCCATTTGTATATCCTTCTACAGTTACTTCTTTTTCATCACCGACATTGTAATATTGATCTACTTTCCCTGATTTTACAATAGCAGCTATTGTTTTCCATGAATCCTCTGCAAATGATACTGATTCAGGAACACTTGGTTCAGTTGGAGTGTTTGTTACACAACCATCTGATTCTAATGCCATACTTCCATTTGAACATAATACATATCTATTTTGGTTACTTATAACTACTAAATTTGTTAATTTACCATTTGAATAAGTATTTGATTCTACTGTTGCACTTCCTAGATTTACCATTTTACTTATTTCTTCTATTGTAAATGAAGTTTTACTTGAACAATCTACATCTTCATCAGTTAATGTTCCCAATTGTTTTTTCATTTCAATAGATGCACAATAATTATTTATTCCACTTAATATCATATTTGCTTCCGAAGAACCTGCTGATTTTCTTGCATCGTCTACTACATCTAATATGATTGGGATTGCTATTAATGCTACTATTGCTAATATAATTATTACTGCTAATAATTATATTAATGTAAATCCTTTTTTTAGATTCATTTTATTTCCTCCCTTGCATCCTTTAAATTATTTTTCCACCTTACGGTAAAAATAATACCATATTTTTTTATTTTTTTACAATATTATTAATAAAAAATTAGTAAATAACATTACTAATTTAAAGTATAATCATCATTTGATTTAAATATACCATTATTTAAAGACATTCTTTTCCCACTATTAGATAAACTATTAGCTTTCTCACTAGCTCCTTGATGAATATTACTTGTTTCAGCGAACAAATTATCAACATCACTAGGAGTTTCCCATTCAGCTAAGTTTCTAATAAATTTTTCTCTAGTTTGTGCAAATACATCGGCTTTATTTAATTGTATGAATCTTTCTTTATCTTGTTTAATATTTTGATATGCTTTTTTAGCATAAAATTTAGGTCTATATGGTTTTAAAAACGAAGTCTTAAATAAGTAATTAGTCGCTATAAAAACAGCTCCAATACTTTCTGTAATTCCTACATAATAATTTTTAAAATTAAATACAGGAATACTACCTTTTAAATTTACTCTTTCTAAAACCATAATAATCACCCTTTTTATATTAAACTCGAAACGCAATATGGATATTCAATTTTATCTATTTTTACTTTTACAATATTATTTATTAATTCTTTACTTCCTTTTACTTTGATTGCTAAATAATTACCTGTATGACCATATAAATAACCATCTTTATATGTTTCTGGAATAAATTCTATTTCTTTATCAATAAATTTATTCATATAATTTAATTCTAATTGTTTAGACAATTCTATTAAAACATGAGCACGTTTTTTCTTTGTTACATCATCGATTTGATTATCCATTAAATCTGCTTTAGTTCCTTCTCTTCTAGAATAAGGAAAGACATGTAATTTAGCAAAATTAATTTTTTTAATGTTATTAATTGTTTCTTCAAATAATTTTTCTGTTTCAAAAGGAAAGCCAACAATGACATCAGTTGTAATAGAAATATCAGGTCTAATACTTCTTAATTCGTTTGTTTTATTAATGAAATAATTAATATCATATTTTCGATTCATTAATTTTAATATCTCATTAGATCCAGATTGCAATGGTATATGCATATGATCTACTAAAATATCATTATTTTTAATTACATCAATAACTCTTTCATTTATTTCTGTTATTTCAATAGAAGAAATTCTTAATCTTTTTAATCCTTTTATTTTTACTACATCATTTAAAAGATCTGCAAAGTCATAATCTTTGTCGTGATAATTTCCAGTATGAATACCTGTTAAAACAACTTCCTTATGGCCATAATTAATTAAATTAGTTATTTCGTTTATTACATCTTCTTTTCTTTTACTTCTTACATTTCCTCTAGTATAAGGAATTATGCAATAAGAGCAAAAATTATTACAACCATCTTGAATTTTAACAAATGCTCTAGTTTTATTAAAATTATTTAATTGCATATCTTCAAACTCAACATTAGATAAATCATAAATTTTGCTTATTTTTTCTTTGTAATTATTAATATACTCAATTATTTTTGATTTATCTTTGTTACCCAATACAATATCTACGTCATCAATTGCTAATACATCTTTACTTTTCATTTGAGGCAAACAGCCGCAAACAATCACTAATTTAGGATTTTTCTTAACTGCTTTTCTAATCATTTGAAAAGATTTATGTTCAGCTACATTAGTAACAAAACAAGTATTAACAATATATATATCAGCATTGTCAATACTTCCTTTTAAATAACCTTCATTATCAAGTAAATCGCTCATAACTTTTGCTTCATAAGCATTTACTTTACAACCTAAATTAATTATATAATATTTCATAAATTATTTCTAAAATCTTTCAAATCTTTTAAAAATTTATCATTGTTATTATCTTTACCAAAGATTGGTGAAATAAATTCACTATTTTTAAACTTCGGTTGAGTTTTTTCTGGTTGTTCTAGAGGTTCTTCTATTTCTAATACTGGTTCTACAGTTTCTTTTTCTACATCAACTTTTGAATCTTGATCTACATTAGGTTCTACAATAGAATCAACAATTGAACTTAATTTTTCATCAGTTTTGGTCTCTTTTGGTTCTAAATGTAATCTTTTTTCTTCAACTGCTTTTACTAATTCTTGATAACTTATTATTGCATTTGCTTCCTGTTCTTCTTCGAAAGATGTCATTACACGTTCATTTTTATTTTCTTCTAAAGCTTCAATAACTTTTTCTATTTCAGTTTTTTCTTTTGGCTCATCATCAATTGTAACTTCAATTGGTTTAACCTTCTTTGGCTTAAGGACAATTAATAAAATTAATATTAATAATAAAACTGAAATTGAAATTATATAAATATATTTATATTCTAATATATGATCAATAATTATATCCATAACAATCACTCCATCTCATAATTCAAAACACTTAATAAATAAATTGGTACAGTTTCAACTCGCATTATATTTTTACCAAGAGTAATAGGAACAAAATCTAATGATTTTAATTTATTTTCTTCTTCAGTAGTTAACCCACCTTCTGGGCCAACAATCATAACTATTCTATCGTAATTTGTAGTTTTTTTTAATTCTTTTTTTAAAGTATTTTCTTTTTCTTGAGTACTACACAATAATTTTAAACCATCTATTTTTAAATCATCTATTTTAGTTATTTTTTTAATAACAGGAATATCTAATCTTTTAGATTGTTCACTTGCTTCCTTGCAAATTTTGTTCCATCTTTCTATTTTTTTATTTTCCTTATCAGTAATTCTAACGATGCTTCTAGTAGTTAAAACTGGAATTATTTCATCTACTCCTAGTTCTGTTGCCTTTTGTAAAACAAAAGACATTTTTTGTTCCTGTAATAATGGTATACATAAGGTATACTTTAATTTTTTATTATTTACATCATCTTTTACATCTACAATTAAAGCATTATAATCTTTATCTAATTTACATATGTGTAACTTATTTTGATAAACTACTTCGATATAATCTTCTTTCATTCGCATAACAGTTTTAATATGATATAAATCATCACTATTTAATATTAAACAATTATCTTTTTTTATATCCGAAAAATATCTTTGCATTATCTATTACTATCTATCCACTCATTTAATAATGGTTCGGCTGTAAAACCCACCTTAGTTGCAACTACTTGCCCATTTTTAAATAAAATAAGAGTTGGAATAGACATAACTCCATAAGTACGAGCTAAAGATTCAAATTTATCTACATCTACTTTAGCAATTTTAATTGTATCCCTATTAGATGCAACATTTTCTAATACCGGTCCCATCATTTTGCAAGGTCCACACCAAGTTGCAAAAAAATCTATTAAGGCATAATCACTATTTATAATATTTTTAAATTCTTGTTCACTTTTAATTTCCATTTTAATCTTCTCCTTTATAAGTTCTTATTAAATCACCATAATTATTGAATGGTTCTATTTTACCACTATCTATTAATTTTCTCAATGATTCTGGTGTTATAACATCATATTTTAAGAATAATTCAATAGCTTGATAATTAAATTCATCTTCACTTATTGTCTTATCACTATATTTATCTTTTAATTCCATAAAATCGTGGACTACATTAACACTTTTATCAGCAAAGTTAGAAAGAATTGGTGTATCGTTTAATATCTTATCTTTATATTTTGAGTTGTTAAAAAATGAAACATCGTAAAAAACTAAAGAGAATATATATAATGTGATAAATACAAATATGTAGTGATATACAATTCCAACTACAGCTCCAGCTAATTTAGATGGAATACTCAAAATAATTGTTGCATTTAAAATCTTTTCAAAAATAGAAGTAACTACTAATAACATTCTTAAAATTAAAAACAATACGGCTAAACAAAGAAGAAAAGCTAAAGCTTCATAAACTAGTATATTTAATATTTCAATATTTTTTAACAATCCAAACTTAAAAAATGGTAAATATTCATACATAATTACAGATACAGGATTTTTTAAAAAATAAGCTAAGATAACTACAACAATAAATCCAATCGTTTCTACTAATTCTTTTGTAAATCCTCTTTTAAAGCCTAAAAGAGCTCCAAATAGTAAAAATATTATTATTAATATATCTAAAACGTTCATAATTCACCTCTATATATTTTATTCGATAACTTCATATTTATAATTGTTATCAACTTTTGTTATTTTTACTTTTAAATCATTACTAAATAATTCATTAGTTTTTGGATTTGTAATATCATTTTCAACAAATCCTGATTGTTTTAATTCTGCTAAAGTTAATGTAATTGATTCTCCATCTTGATCAGGTAATTCAAACACATGACTACTAGCCCATGTTTTAGCACCTACAATAATATTATTTATTTGAATTTCATACAAATCTTCTTTATTCTCTTTCATTGTATTTGTAACAGTTACGATTGTAATTAAAGCAATAACCCCTAATATTATAATAACTCCTAATAATTCCGCTAATGTAAATCCCTTATTTTTCATAATCCACCTTCTTTATTCTATTTATTATTATTTGGTATTTATCGTATCTTCTTTCAACTTTGCCATCTACAATATATACACTACCTAATATTATATCACAAAATTCGTTTGGAAACAAAACAAATTCACAATTTTTTGTTTCATCACTACCAACAATAAAATACATATCCTTATTATTCTTAGTTTTAATTTTTTTTATTTGTTCTACATACATTAAAACTCTTATATTCTTATTAAAATATCTTTCAATATCTACTAAATTTATTACATTTATTTTACTTTTTAAACTAGATAATGGATGCTCACTTAGATAAGTTCCAAAAACTTCGATTTCTCTACTCATCAATTCTTGTTTAGAATATTCTTTCATATTAATTAATTCTGGTTTTAAACTATCTTCTAATAACCCACCTAATTCACTATAATTTAATAATATTTCTAAATTTTCATCAAATGTTTTTTGATTAATAAATTTTTCAAAACAACCTGCTTTATTTAAACTTTCTAAAACATTTTTATTTATATTTTTACATCTTGAAATAAAGTCAAAGATATCTTTAAAATCACCTTTTTTTCTTTCTTCTATAATTAATGAAGCATTGATGCTACCTACATTTTTAATATTAGTTAAAGGATAAACTATACTATCATTATAAATAATATAATCCATACCACTAATATTAATATCTGGTTTTAAGATTTTTAATTTACATATATTTATATATTCTCTTGTTTTTATCTCACTACCTATTACCATCGATAATAAATTTTTCATAAAAACATTATAATAATGAGCCTTTAAATAAGCCATTTTATAAGCAATCATTGCATAAGATACTGAATGAGCTTTATTAAAGCCATATTCGGCAAACTTCAATATCAAATTATAAATATTAGTAGCTACATCCTTATTATATCCATTTAAAACACTTTGATTAATAAATTTATCCTTTTCTTTTAATAGTATTTCTTCTTTCTTTTTACTCATTGCTTTTCTTAATAAATCAGCTTCCGCTAAAGAATAATTTGCCATAATATTAGCAATTTGCATTATTTGTTCTTGATATACAATTATACCATAAGTTGAACTTAATACAGACTTTAAGCTATCAATTATTTCATATTTTTTATTATTTTTTCTTTCAATATATGTATCAATATTATTCATAGGACCAGGTCTAAATAATGCAATAGCAGCAACAATATCATCAAAATTAGTAATTTTAAACTTTCTTAGAAAATTAATCATTCCACTAGATTCAAATTGAAATATTCCAATTGTATCTACTTTTGTAAATATTTCGATTGTTTTATTATCATTTATTGGAATATCTTCTAATTTTAAATTTACTTCTTTTAAAACGTTATTTAATAAAGTTAAGTTTTTTAAAGCTAAAAAATCCATTTTTAGTAGTCCTATTGTTTCTAAATATTCCATTGAATAACCTGTTATATAATAATTATCATGATAAACTAAAGGAATAATTTCATCTAAATCATACTTAGATATAACTACACCAGCCGCATGTATGGAAGTATGTCTTTTTAATCCCTCTAATTTTAAAGAAATTTTATATAGTTTTTTTAATTCGTTGGTATTTAAATATTGTTTTACTTTTTCTAAATTTTTGTATAAACTTAATTTTGAATCTATTTTTTTAGCGAGTGAATCAATAATTTTAGTATCCATATTTAAACATTTACCAACATCCCTTATTACTTGTTTACTTCCTAAAGTACCAAATGTAATAATTGGTGCAACTTTTTTAACACCATATTTATTAATGCAATATTTTAATACATCATCTCTTTTTGTATATTCAAAATCAATATCAATATCGGGCATACTTATTCGTTCTGGATTTAAAAACCTTTCAAATAATAAATTATATTTAATCGGATCAATAGTGGTAATTCCTAGACAATATGATACTAAAGAACCAGCAGCACTTCCCCTTCCAGGTCCTACTAATATATCATGTTCTTTAGCATATTTAACATAATCCCAAACTACTAAAAAATAATTACAAAATCCCATTTTATTTATTATATTTAATTCATATTTTAATCTATCCAAATATACTTTATTTACTTTATCACCAAATATCTTTTTTAATCCAGCAACAACTAACTTTTTTAAATAAGCAAAACTATCTAAATTATCTGGACATTCATAAATAGGTAATAAATCTTGATGAAGCGGTAAATCTAAATTACATAATTCAATTATTTCTTCATTCATTTCATCTTGATACATTTGATAACTTAATAAATAATTATCATGTTTATTTAAATTTATTTCATTAACAGTTACCCCTTTTTTTATAGCATATAAATACTTTAAATAATCTTTATCTTTTTCTTCTAAATATAAAACTTCATTTAAATATACCTTTTTACCATCTATACTATTTTTTTCATCTAAATTTGTATATCCTTTGTATAAGTATTTATAAAATTTATAATCATCATAATTATTTAAATTATAATATGGCACGATACATACCAAATCATCACTATATTTTCTTAATATATTAATGTTTATTTCTTCTTTTGATTTAATAGTACTTAGTTTAATCAAATTTTTATACCCATTATAGTTAATAGCATATAAAACAACATTATTTATTTCTAAACCAATAATTGGTTTAATATTATTTTCCTTACATTTAATATAAAATTCAATACAGCCATACATTGAATCATCCGTAATAGCTAAGGCATTTATATTATTTTTTTTAGCGTATTTAATTAAATCATCTATTTTAATTAAACTACTTAATAGACTATTATCTGTTTTTATATAAAGTGGTCCCATGCTATCAACTCCTATTACTATTTTACTATATTTTGTATATTTTTTAAAGAAATATTTGACTTATTTAAAATAATATAGTAAAATGTAGTAGCGAAGAAAAACAAGGAGGAATAACATGGCTAAAAAAATAACAAGTAAAAAACCTTTAACTGGTAATTTAAGATCTCATTCTTGTAAAGCAACTAAACATGCAAGAAAACCAAATTTACAAAAAGTAACTTTAGATAATGGTCAAACAGTAAGAATGAGTGCTAGAGAATTAAGAACATTAAACAAAGCTGCTTAACATACTACAATTATGTAGTTTTTTTTTGCAAATAAAAATCAAGAAAAATTTTTTTCTTGATTAATATCTACAACTTTCAAATTGTTGAGTTCCATTAGTCATATTACTTCTATATGAACTATCCATACAAGTACCAGTAAGTGAAGTTATTCCAGTTAAATAATCTAAGAATTCACTTCTACAATTTCTACCAGTACCCTTTGTACAAACAAAGTCCATAAATTTATTTGCAGAAGTTAATTTTCCTGTATAAGAATCATAATTATTTTCATCGTTATAACTTCTAATTGCACCTATTATTTTTGGCGTCAATATTAAAGTATACATAGGTTCTTGTTCATACAATTCATAGTCTTTAACATTTCTATTATTATTTATATATGTTTTTACAACTTCATTATTATAACTACAATTACCTGAACTATCGCACCAATTTGAGCCTGTATTTCTATTTGTTGCATCAGTATCAGGGAAAGGATCAATTAAATCGATTACTCTATAAACAACATCAATATCGCCTTGACCGTTTCCACCTCCGCCACCACCAGGGTTATTAGGGTTAGGATTAGATCCACCATTTGGATCTTCTGGTAACAAATCTGTATAAACGTTATATTCACAAATCCATTTTCCATATTCATTTCCACCTTCAACTGCTTCTAATATAGAATCAACTGCCGTTGAGGAATTTCCGCTAACATGTCCCAAATTAGAATACATTACATCATAATTTCCTCGACCATGAGTACTACCATATTTACCTGCTGGAGCAGAATAAGAAACTGGAAAATTAGAGAAACCAACATCTATAAAGTTAGTTGTAAAATTGGCTTGGTTATACTTACTTAAATCATTAGGATGAATTGATAAATGAGTAGATTTTAAAATATATCTAAATACATTTTCTTTAAGAAGGAACGATGTAGACGCAGATTTTTCCATCATTACATATCTATCATCTCCACCACAATTTTTCATAGATACTGGAGTATTAGGACAACTTCTTCCACTACAACCTTTTATTTGATTAACAGTTTCTGCAACACAAATTGATTGATCGTTTACTCCAGAATAAGTTGTTGAAGAATTTAATTTATCTTCATAAGTATAATTAATTCCATCACTATATTTTATAGTAGCAGTAGGATCAACTTTGTATAAAAGTGATTCATCCCATGTGTAACATTTTTTCATTTCATCAACTAGATATTGAGCATATTCGACATAACTATTGTATGTTGCTTGAGCTCCTGCGACATTTGCTGTATGAGCGGTTTCGTTAGAACACCAACCACTACTACCACCACTTGCTGAATAAGAACCATCGGAAAGAGAAAATCCATCCCAAGAATAGTTATATCTATCATATCTCTCCGTATTTGTTTTTGTACACTTATATTCTGTTTCTGGACAAGATTTTGAAGTACAAGTATTTACAGTTTTACCAGTCAAAGGGTTTGTGACATAACAACTTGGACAATAATCATATTTTGTTACTTCTATCTCCTCTTCACAACCATCAAAATGAGCTGTATTATGAACATAATCACAACTGCTACTATTTGATACTTTAGTTGCACTATTTATACCTTTTTGTTTATTTATTTCTAATTGCCAATTGACATAGGATTTCTTTATATTATTATTAGTTGTTTTTAATTCAGTTGTAAATTCATTCCATTTTACCTCTTTAGTACGGCATGTCCTTGAACCGTCAACATGACTATATCCCCAAGTAAAAAATCTACCTGCTTCAACATTAACATTAGGTTGTGAAAAATTTGCACTTAGTGTTTCAATGCAATATACTTCACAAAATTTACTACTGCCTAACTGACTTTCATAATATGTAAGATTAGAATTTTTATTAGAATTTTTATGGGGAGTAATATCATATCTTCCATTATCATTAAATACACAATTATCCCAATAGTCCTCACTTATTTCTCCATAAGCTGAATCTTGATATTCTACACTTCCACCACTTATACATGTACCAATATTGTATCTTGGAGTACAATTAAAGTTTCCACCGCTTGGATCATCAGGTGGATTAACACCTGACCCTGTTCCATCGAAAATATCGTTTATCCAAATAACACCCATTCCAACGCCATATGGACCAGTTGTTACACTAGTAGATAAATTTTTTTTACTCGCACATACAGCTTTCGTATTAGCATACACTATTTGAATTGAATTATTAAAATAAGAAGTTGGTGAAAAAGATTGAATTAAAACTGTAGAATTTTTTTCAGCAAGACTGTTATATAATGTACCCTCTAAATAAGTTGCACATGGAACTTCTCTGCTTAGTACACCTGATAAATCACAAAGTGCTCCTAAAGAACTACTACGACATACAGCTAATCCTGATCCTCCACTTGGAGAAGCAGCAGCTATGTTAGCTAACTCGTACGAATTACCATAATACAAAACACCTTGTATTCTAACAACTGTAATAGGTTCAAAAACTAAAAACAAATCATACAATTGTTCTGATTCACCGGGAACTATATAATCATCAATAGTTCCAAGACCAAATTCACGTAACAAATTATTAAATAACTCAGTTGTGTATTGTTGATAGGCACTTTCTGATAAACCAGCGTTTTCTTTATATAATCCATTAAAAGCATTAGTATAACTTTTATTTGCAACAGAAGTCATAATATTTACAGGAAATCTATAACCACTTACAGAAAACAAACTATTAAAAGTATTCAAGCTTTGAGCTAACGAAGTTACACTTTGCCCCATTGTCCAAGAATATTGGCACTTACCACTTGTATAACTTGGTCTACTACATCTTTGACTTGTAGCAGCAACTGTCCATCCTCTAATAACATTTAAATCTTCTTGCAAAATATAATCTTTACTAGCTAAATTAGTACCATCTGCTCTAATAAATGAAATTCTAACTCCTGCCACTTGTGGACTTGGATAATTAGTATTCCCACTTACTCCAACCATGGTACTACCAGATCCTCCTTGATAATCACCACCTACGCCAGCTACTGCATTAACGTTTAAAGGAAGAAAAACTATCAAAAATGCTAGTGAAAACAACATTATTTTTATAAACTTCATATAATCACCTTTATCATCTAGTAGTATTTTACCATATTTTTTTCATCTTATCAATTATTTATATTATATTTTGACAAGTTTTTAGCAAAAAAAAAGAACTTATCTTCTTTTTCGTTCTTCTTGATAACTTAATTCTTCTTTTTCTAAATTGTTAATTAATTCCCTTTCAATTACATTTATTTTTTTATTCAATAGTGCCATATATTTTTCATCTAAATAAATTGAATATCTTTCTTTAATTACTTTTTTATATCTAGCTAAATCATCTAATGCTATTCTAGTATCATCGTCAGAATCACTATCTAAATTATCTATAATTATTTTTAAATAAAAGTCTAACCTATTTTTTATTTTTCTTTTGATAATTTTTTCTATTAACGAAGGTTTAATAATAATCATTTCATTTACCTTTATACCTTCATAAGGATAATTATTTTTAGGATTAAATTTATAACCTTTTACTTTGTCACAATTAACAAAAACAACTTCTCCATTATAATTCTTTTTTGAAATAAAATATTGTTTCATATTAATCTTCCCCCAACAAATCCGGCCTACGTTCTTTAGTTCTTTTTAAGCTTTGATCGTAACGCCATTTTTTTATATTTTCATGATGTCCCGAAAGTAATACATCTGGTACTTTCATTCCATTATAATCTGCAGGTCTAGTATAAACCGGATAATCTAATAAGTTATTATTGAATGAATCGTTTAAATGAGAATTAGTATTTATTACTCCATCAATTAATCTTACTACACTATCAGTTATTACCATACTAGCTAATTCGCCACCTGTTAAAATAAAATCACCTATTGATAATTCTAAATCAGCTAAAGATCTTATTCTTTCATCAAATCCTTCATAATGTCCACATATAATGATTAAATGTTTTTTATAACTTAATTCGTAAGCTTTTTTTTGGTTATATTTAACTCCCTGTGGTGTCATTAAAACAATAAAAGAATCATCAGTTTTTAAATCATTAACAGCATCAAATATTGGCTGTGGCATTAAAACCATACCTTCTCCACCGCCAAAAGGATAATCATCAACTTTTTTATGAGGATCTTTAGAATAATCTCTTATATTATGAATATTTATTACAACTTTATTATCAGCAATTGCTCTTTTAATAATCGATTCAGTTAAAAAATTATCAAACATTTTAGGAAATAATGTTAAAATATCAATTTTCATCTAATAATCCTTCTATTACATTAATGCTTAATATTTTTTTATCTAAATCAATATTTTTAATAAATTCTGGAACAAAAGGTACTAAATAATTTTTGTTTCTATTTTTTATAACTAATATTTCTTGTTTATTTTTAATAATATTACTTACTTTACCAATAAGTTTATCTTCATTATAAACTTTTAGGCCTATTATATCTTCATCAACATAACCATCAATATCCAAATCTTCTCTTTTGACGTATACTTCGTCTCCTTTAAATATAATTGCATCATTTATATCGTTTATATCATTAAACTTAACCATATCAAAATTTTTATGTTTTCGGTAAGATGCAATAATAACTTTTTGCTTTCTTTTTCCTAAATAAAGTTTATTACCTAAAAAAAACACTTTATCTTTATATTTAAAATCAGATACAATTCTTAATTCACCTTTAATACCATGCGTATTTACTATTTCTCCTACGTATACCATATAAATCCCTACTTATCTAATTCATACAAAATAATACTAGTTGCAACTCCAACATTTAAACTTTCACATTTGTCATTCATATCTATATATATAAATTCATCGCATAATTCACTACTTAGTTCGCTGATGCCATTTCCTTCATTGCCCATTATTATAACAAATTTAGAAACTTTTTCAATAGTTTTTAAATTTTTTCCATGAGTTACCTTTGTTCCGTATATTTTATATCCATCATCTTTTAAAGATGGACCAAATTCATTAATATCTGCTATAACAATATTTAAATGAAATATTAATCCTTGACTAGCTCTAATAACTTTCGAATTATATAAATCAACTGTATCCCTACTTAATACTAAAGTATCAATATTAAAAGCCACACAACTTCTAATAATCGTACCTAAATTTCCTGGATCTTGAATACAATCTAAATAAACTATTCGATTACCTTTAATTGTTCCTTCTTTTTTATTACAAACTCCAATTACATTTGTTGGAGTATCTAACTGACTTAAATAATTTTTAACATTGTTTGTCATATAGTAAGTCATAACATCTAATGGAAATAATTCATTTTCTTCTAATAGCATTTCTTTTAAATAGCCTGTTTTATATGCTTCTAATACAAGATGTTTACCTTCAACTAAAAACATATTTTTCTTATCACGATACTTTTTAGTTTGTAATTTTTTTAAATCTTTAATTTTACTATTATCTACTGAACTATATAACATATAACCACCTTATTAATCATATCAAAAATAAAAAAAAAAGTAAATTATTTTCTTTAAATTTAAAAGAACTATTAGTAAAAACTAATAGTTTAAAATAATTTTATAATTTAATTGTTTTTTCAACTACTTTCCTAATATCTCTTTCATTAAACGGTTTTCTTAATACATCTACAATAGGATACTCAAATGTTTTTTTAACAATATCATCATTCCCTACTCCTGTTATGATTGATACAGGTATTTTATCAAACAGATTATTTTTATTCATATATTCTAATACAACAAAACCATTAACGTTTGGCATATTTAAATCTAATAACATTCCTACTATAGATTCATTATCTAAATTATTTATTGCTTCCATACCATCTTTAGCTAAAATAACATTATATTCATTATTAAATAATTTTTTAATAAAAGTACTAATAACCTCTGAATCATCAACTACTAAAATTGTTTTATCTTTAACAACATTTATTTCTTCTTTTTTTACTGTTTCTTTACCTAAATATTGTCTTACTATATTTAATATTCTATCTGTCTCATCCATTAATTCATCAAAATGATCATAAATATAATAAATATGATTTGCTTTACTTTCTAATTCATGGTTATAAGAAAGTTCAGCTAATTTATCAAAGCCAAAGTATTTAGCATCACTTTTTAAAGAATGCACTAAAATAGCATAATTAGCCATATCAGCAATTTCCTTATATTTTTTAATATTGTTTATTTTATCATTGGCTTCAGTCAAAAATGTTTCTAATGTTTCATCATAAGTTTGCATATCACCAAATAATTCTAAACTTTTTTCAACATTAACACCATTATTTTTTAATATATTAACATCTTTCATATTATCACCTATAATTAGTATACCACATTTTTAATATATATTATATATTTATTATAAATAAAAAATTAAATTTTTTTATAGGTTTTATCTTTGTTATTTGTTTTTTCAATACATACATTTAATAGTTCTTCTAAAGAATCAATTGGTTCTTCATTATAGTCTAGTTTATATAGCCAATCTAAATACTTAATTTTTTCAGCATCATTAGGTCTACCATAAACTACTTTGCCAGTATGTAACCAATAACCAAATTCAACATTTGTTGTAAAAGCTGGCATATCAGGAAGATGTCTAGGTATCCAAAAAGCAATTATAGTAGCATTACTCAAACCGACTCTTTCCCACATTGCTTGATCTACATAATCAGTTTTTGGTTTCCAACTAGAATATTCTGGAACATATACGATTCCGTCAAATCCTAAATTTTCTAATATTTTAATTGCTTCATTTCGCCATGAAATAATATCTTTTTCTCTTGGCGTTGGGCCTGCTAAAAAGATTGATTTTTCACCTTTTATAATTTCTTGATCAGAATAATTTACTATCATTTTATATCTCCTTCATAATTCCAAATACCTAATTTACCTTTCACTTTAATTGGATTTATTATTTCAATATTATCTAATATCCAAGCATATCTCCCAATCTCATATCTCCCACATATATATTCTTGATGATTGATATTTTTAATAAAATCTTCATCCATACAAATACAATCTTTTAAATAAGCCTTACAAATTATATTACCATAATGCATATCTAAATTTTCAAATAACTTAACCAACTCTTTTCTTTCATATATTTCTTTTTTTATTTTAGAAATCGATGCTTGAATATATATTTGTCCTCGATAATTAGTTTTCCAACTTCTCGTTTCAATATGTTTAATTTTATTCATAATAAGCGTTGCGAAAGGTTCTTTAATTGTTAATACTTTCATCTAACACCAATGCTTTTTTAGGACAAAAATTAGCACATTTGCCACATTTAATACATTTGTCATAATCAACTATAGGAGCATCAAATCCTTTTTGTGACAAAGCATTAACAGGACATACTTTAATAGCTGGACATTTATGATTTTGAGGACATCTTTCTATAATAACTTTTAGTTTTTTCATTATTTTCACCTTTTCTTAAAAATACTTAAAATTTTTGATTTCATATTATTTTTCTCGTCAGTAGCACTAATTATTTTCTCTTGATTAAGTGAAACTAAAAAACTTATTTCTTTAGTTAATTCATTTTTTCTACACAAATCATTTTCAACATTTTCAAAAAAATCAATAATTTGTTTTGACATTATATTAATTATCTTTTGAGCAAAATTACCTGATTTAGCTTCAGCATGTAAATAAATATCACAACAAACATTTTTATTTATTATTTCGCCACTTATAAATGTACTACAACCAAAAACCATATAATTTGATATATCATTTTTATTTCCATTTATTAATTGAATCGCTAATATACTAGTACCATTTTTCTTTCTTTCATAATACAAATATTTATTACTATTATCTATATTAATTCTATTTAAAGTTTTTATTATTTCAGGTATTATCTTTTCAAACCATTTATAATTGTCTATTTGAGTTAAATTTTCAATTTGCATATTATTTTAATCTTAATGTTTTCCCTTCTAAACTATTTTTAGAATTTGTCATAGTTTCAAATTGTTCTTGTGCTAATTTAAAGTATTCATTTTTATTAGAATTAATTATTTTTTCTATTTCTTCTAATGGTTTATCAATTAAAACTTTTGGTGATAATGGATTTAATGATTCTTTAATTATACCTTTCTTTATAGATAATTTGTTAACAAAATTATTTAATTCCTCTAATGAAGTTGATAAAAAAGCATTGTCTTTTAATTTATTTTGTATCAACAATATTATATTACTTAATTCATCAATAGTTATATTACCTTTAGATAAAATTGGTAAATTAAATTCTTTATCTTCAACCACTTGTGTTTCAATATAATATTTATTACTTTCAATTGGTTTTTTTGATTTATAATTTATACTAATTTTATTATCATCTTTTATTATTTCTAAATTATGGCTTATTTCATCTAATGTTTTTCCTTTAAAAACTATTGCTGAATTTACATTTTTATTTGCTAAATTTAAATAATCATACATATCAAAACAAAAAGGCAAATAATTAAACACAGGTTTCCCTTCAAAACATATACCATTAAAAAATCTAAATAAATCTTTTTTTATTATTTCGTTAATTCCGTAATTAACAGTATTATTACTAAAATATACATACTTATCTTGGCTGTCATGACGTGGAATAAAGCAACGTGAACCATAAGTATATTCTTCTTCAAATTCATTTATCATTTTTTCTTTTTTAAAATTTCTTTCATAAATTTTTGTTAATAATTGTTGTTCGACTTTATTATTCCCATACCTAACATTTTTTAAATATCTAAAAATTATTTTGTGTCTACCACACAAAAAATTTGAATCATATATTGATTCTTTTTCCAAAATTATTTTATACTCTCCTAAATTAAAAATTAATTTATTTTTTTTGAAATTACTTTTTTGCATAAGTCATCTCCTTCGCCTAGATATTATATCATAAAAAAGAAGATTTAAACAATCTTCTTACTCAACAGATTTTAACGATTCAATCATATCTATTTTTTTAAGTGAAAAATGAGTTATTATTTGAACTAAAACAGTAAAGAAAATCATAATTAAGAATGTATATAAAAAACTTAATATGTTAATATTTTTAACGAATAATATTTCATCAGTTTCAGCTATAGTTAAAACAAAATTATTTAAAATAACTCCTAAAAATAAGCCTATTATTATACCAATAGATGTTAATATAAGAGTTTCTCTATAAACATAAGTAGATACTTCTTTATCTTTAAAACCTAATACTTTTAAAGTAGCTATTTCTCTTTTTCTCTCATTTATGTTAATTGTTGTTAAGTTATACAAAACTATAATAGTTAATAAACTAGATGAAACAATGATTAAATAAACAATATTATTCATACCACTTATAATATCATTAAACACATCTAGGCTATCTGTTGTAAATTGAATATTACTAAAGAATCCAGTATCCATTAAAGTTGTAGCTAAAGATTCATCTACGTTAGCAATAATAGTGTTATAAATTATTTCATTAAATATTTTATTATAATAATTACTACTCATGTAGATATAACTATTAACGTAGTTTTCACATATACCTTCTACTTTTAAAATAAATAATTCATTTTCACTATTTCTAATACTAATTGATTTACCTACTTCAGCATTTAATAATTCTGCCATTTTCGAAGTAATGATAACACCATTATTAGATATTTCTAATTTATTACCATTTAAATCATTTATTTTAATATAGTTATCTACTAAAGATAAATCATCAAAAGCTAATAAATAAGTATCAATATTTTTATTATCAGCATTAAAGGTAAATGTTTCCATATGAGTATATAATAAATTATTTATATTATTATCATTTAACACTTTATTAATATCTTCATTAATTGTTTGTTCTTCATTTAATATAAGCATCGTATCATAAACATGTATTTTATCATATTGAATACTTACTAACGAACTAACACTATCTCTTATCCCAAAGCCGGTTAATAATAAAGCTGTACATCCAGAGATGCCTAATAAAGTCATAATAATTCTTTTTTTATACCTAAATAAATTTCTAATAGTTACTTTCCAAGTAAATGATAATCTTTTCCAAATAAATTTAATTCGTTCTAATAATACTTTTTTACCATTTTTAGGTGGTTCTGGCCGTAATAATGTTGCAGGAACATATTTGAAATCTTTTAAAACAGTTAATAATGTTACTATTACCATTAAAGATATTGTCACTAAAATAATCGAAACACAAGGTATTACTTCGGCATAAGTTTTTAATTCTGGTATTACAAAATTAGCGTGATATATACTATATAAAACATGTGGAACATAAGCATATCCAATTGTTAAGCCAATAGATAATCCAATAGAAGTAGCTATTAAAACATAAAATAAATAACTTGATACAATTTTTATTTTACTAATACCTAAAGATACATAAGTTCCTATTTCACCTCGTTCTTCTTCTATCATTCTTGTCATTGTATTTAAGCTCATTAAAAATACTACTAACATAAAAAATATTGGGAAAACAGCAGCAATCGCATCTATTTTAACAGCACTTTCATAAAAATTGGTATAACCACTATTATCTTCTCTTGATAATAAATACCATTTAGGCTTTTCGATATTGTTTAATTCTTCTTTAGCATCATTTATTTCATTTTCAGCATTGGTTATTTCTTCAATATATTTGTTATAATTTTCTTCATATTCTTTATAACCATCTTCTAATTCTTTTTTTGCACTTTCTAACTTATCATAATTTTCATTTAAAGTATTTACTTGCTTTTCAAATTCTTCATTCCATAAATCAATGTTATTATTTAATTCTTTTTCTTGTTTATTTAATTCTTCTTTAGTATTTATTAATAATTCTATATTATCTTTATTTTTTTCTAATGTTTTTAATTGATTGTTATAAGTTATATATTCTTCACTACTTGGATCTAAATTATTTAATAAATTCTTTAAATTAGTAATTTGTTCATTTAATAAACTTAAATTAGATTCTAGTTCATTTTCTTTTAAATTATATTTTTTTAATGTATCACTATATTCTTTTTTAGCTTCATCTAATTTAGTATTAGCGTCATTAAATGTTCTTTCCATTTCTTTGTTTGTTTCATTTAATTTATCTTTACCATCTTGCCACTGTTCAAATGAATTATCCAATTTTTCTTTATTTTCATCTAATTCTTTTAAAGCATCTTCTAATTTTTTACCATTAGTTTCTTTTTCATTTAATAATTTATCTTCAGCTTCATTGATAATATTCATTGCTTCTTTTAATATTTCTTCATATCTAATTGTTTCTCTAATTGGTTTTAATTCTTTTAACTTACTATCTAAAGCATTAATAACTTCTTTGTAATCATCTAAGTAGGAAGTCTTATCAATACTATTTTTATCAATTATATATATTTCAGTATAGTATTCAATTTCAAAGTTATTAATTGGTATATAAATATAAGTATCTAATTTACCATCACCAATAGTAGAAATACCTTTTGATTTATAGGTATATAACGAACTTGTAATCGTACCAGATACAGTATATTCTTTAACTTTTAAATTATCACTTTCAATTTCTATTTTATCCCCTATTTGATAAGTACCATCTTCTACTAAGCATTCATTATCATTAGGCATTTTACCACTTACCAAATTAACTTTATTAACTTCCGTAATAGCATGAACTCTTGTTACATCACCGTTTAATAAAATATCAAATGAATAAGATGGAACAACGATTAAATCAGATGATATTTCTTTTATCGATTCTACATCACCTTCTGTTAATCCCATAGTACTTACAATTTTATAATCCATTAAAGCTGTTTCATCATAATATTCATCCATTGTTTTTATCATATCAGTCGCGGATTCTCTAATGCCAGAGAAAAAAGCACTACCTAACATAACTATAAAAATTAATGATAAAAATCTTCCTAAGGATTTTTTTATTTTTCTAAAACTATTTTTATATATCATTACCAATCAATCTCCTCAACTAGTTTTGGATTTTTATTAATAATAATATCTTTTACTGTACCATTTTTTATTTTAATTACTTTATCAGCTATATCAGCAATTATAGCATTGTGCGTAATTATAATTGTTGTCATATTAGAATCATGACATGTTTTTTGAAGTAGTTCTAAAATTAACTTACCTGTTTTAGAGTCAAGTGCTCCTGTTGGTTCATCACATAATAATAATTTAGGGTTTTTAGCTAAAGCACGAGCGATACTAACTCTTTGTTGTTCTCCACCAGATAACTGAGCTGGAAAATGATTTATTCGATCTTCCAAACCAACACTTTTTAATGTTTCTTCACTATCTTTAGGATTTTTACATATTTGACTTGCTAAAGAAACATTTTCTAAAGCAGTTAAATTACCAACTAAATTATAAAATTGAAAAACAAAACCAATATCATATCTACGATAATTAGTTAATTGTTTTTTATTATATTTAGCAATATCTTCTCCATCTATTATGATACTGCCAGTATCAGTTGTATCCATACCACCTAAGATATTTAAAACTGTTGTTTTACCAGCTCCTGATGGACCTAAAATGACTACTAGTTCACCTTTTTCAATTTCAAAAGAAACATTTTCTATTGCTTTAATAGAAACTTCACCCATTTTATAAGTTTTACTTATATTTTTAACATCAATATATGCCATATTATCACCTACTTATATTATACCATTAAAAATAAGAAAAAAACTGAAATAATTCAGTTTAAATCATCATATTAGCAATAACAGAAATTACAATTGAAATACCAAAGATAATTAGTAAATATTTGTAAATATATTTTACCCATTCTTTATAAGGTATTTGTAAATATGATAAACCTGCTATTAAGAAAATACTTGTTGGTGCTATTAACATTACTAAACCATACATAGTTTGGAACATTAAAGACACAATTAGAATAACATTTCCTTCAAATACACTAAATGGACTTGCCATAGTTGCTATTAATGTATAAAAATCATTGTAGAAGAAACTAGAAACTAAAGTTGCAGCCGTAGTTCCACCGATAGAAAATTCTTCTCCAACAAATAAATGTACAATAGTATTTACAAAATCTGTACCATTCATATTTAAAATTACTGCGAAAATTACACATGATAAAGTTGCATAAACAGCCGGTGCAATCATTTCTTTCATACCATTTATATAGCCTTCTATTGCATCACTTAATTTAACACTATAAATCCAAGTTAAAATTAAAGATACTATTGTTAATAAAGCGATAACATCATAATTTCCCCATGAACCTAACGAAGGAGCATCTCCTAAAATGTTAGAAAAAATTGAATAATTTCCTATTGTCGCACTCATCAAATATTCATGGAAATCTTCTAAGAAAGTTATACCAAATGTATATGATAAATTGTAACTTCCAACCATCAATATAATAAAAGTAATTGCTACAATTAGAACAAGTGGCAAAATACCTTTTTCACTTCTTGTTTCCTTATATAAAGGAATATTAATTTTTTCTTCTTTTACTTCTACTGTTTTTTTAGATTTCTTATCCTTAACATTAACAACTTCATTTTTAATTACACTCTTTTTACTTACTAATATAATAAATAACGTAGTTATAATGATAAGCATAATTATTCTTACTAAAACTAAGCTAGTCATTGTAAATGAAGTATTTAATTGACCAAAAACAATCTTTAAATAACCCCAAGTTCCAAAACCGATAGTAGATCCAATTTGGCCTACTAACATAGCTCCAATTGTAGAAGCTAATGCATTGATTTTACTATATCCTAATTTCAAAATAATTGTTACGAAAAAAGGTACTAAAATCAATATTACATTAAGAGTTCCTACTATAGAAGATAATAAAGCAAATATTATAATAGTAATAATTAAGAATTTTTTACTATTATCCTTATATTTTTTTACAATTCCTTCAACTATTTTAGTATAAACTCCTGTCTTATTTAAAACTCCATAAAATCCACCAATAACTAAAATCAACAATAAATATTGTATAAAAGTAGCAATTGAGATAAAAGGTAATCTAATAAGATCATAAATACCTACTGCAACAGCAGTTTCTGCAGAACTAAACGAACTACTAGAATAGCTACCAGCTGGAACAAACCAACTAATCAATAATACAGCTAAAAATGTTATTCCAAAAACTTTTAACAAATCATATTTCTTCATTTTCTATACCTCCAAAATAATTATAATAAAAAAAAATAATTATTACAAGAAAAACATAAAAATTTCACAATATTTTTACAAAAATGGTATAATTTATATGGTGATTTATATGAATTTTATATATTCTAACTCAAATAAAAGATATCATACGTTAGATTATTACTATAAA
Organism: uncultured Bacilli bacterium; assembly: GCA_944371325.1. Taxonomy (GTDB): domain Bacteria; phylum Bacillota_I; class Bacilli_A; order RF39; family UBA660; genus Faecisoma. Next base: position 90,061 of record CALVXO010000001.1, read on the forward strand.
AAAATGTTCGATTGTAAAATTATTAAGATTAGTTTAAATGCCGGATTTAGTTGTCCACACCTAAAAAGCGGTGGTTGTATTTACTGTAGTAATTTAGGTAGTGGTGAATATGCGGGAGATAAAAAAGATGATTTAATTACTCAATTTAATAAAGGTAAAGAAATGATGAATAAAAAATGGCAAGGTAAATATATTGGATATTTTCAGGCAAGAACAAATACTTATGCTCCACTAGAAATATTAAAAGAAAAATACGAAACAATTTTAAAATTAGATGATGTAATAGGATTGGCAATCGCTACAAGGCCTGATTGTATTAGTGATGAATGTTTAGAATACTTAAGTGAATTAAATAAAAGAACTTTCTTAACTATTGAATTAGGTTTACAAACAATTCATGAAAAAACAGCTCTACTAATAAATAGAGGCCATGATTTAAATTGTTTTGTTAATATGGTAAAAAAATTAAGAGAAAAAAATATTAACGTTGTTGTACATATTATTAATGGGCTACCATACGAAACAAAAGAAATGATGTTAGAAACTGTAAAATTTTTAAACAAACTAGATATTCAAGGAATAAAAATACATATGTTACATATATTAAAAAATACTAAATTAGAAAAAATCTATAAAAAAGAACAATTTAATTTATTAACTAAAGATGAATATATTGAAATTGTATGCGAACAACTAGAATATTTAAGGCCAGAAATTGTTATTCATAGATTGACCGGTGATCCAAAAGCTGATGATTTAGTTGCTCCAAATTGGGTAATTAAAAAAATTGATGTATTAAACGGTATTGATAAATATATGGCTAAAAACAATATTATTCAAGGTGATAAAATTTAATTTTATATATTTTTTTATTTTATTAAAAAAAAATATTTATATTTAATAAATATTAAAAATTGGCTAAACTAATTTTTAATTTTTTTATTTAAATCTAACTTAAATTTAAAAATCAGTCATTTGAATTATATTTTTATTAAAGTATAATTATAAGTGAAGGAGGATTTATATGGAAAAATTTATTCAAAAAAAATCTCATCTTTCTAAAGATGAGATAAACGAGTTATTATATTATTACGAGCAAGGAATTAGTATTGGGAAAGAAGATGTTTTATTAACTGTCATAAATAATATGATAAATTTAAAATTTGATACTAAAACGATTGCTAAAATAATTAATAAAAGTGAAAAACAAGTAATGAATTATCTAAATTAAAAAAAGTCAATTGACTTTTTTATTTTTTTTCAACAAACCAAGTTCCGCTAATATCACAACTATTACTTGCTGGAGCTGGATTTGGCATATCTAATTTTATCATTACAGGAACTTTAAAAGCCGAACCAAAAGCTATGCAATTTCCTGGTTGTAAAATACGCAATCTCTTAATAATCTCATTTGTAATGTTAGGCACCATTTTTCGTATATATTCAACATCTACTGGGTGCAACATTTTAAATATTAAAAAATTATTACATTGTGATAATGAAGTTTCTGATAATTCACTAGGTCTTTGTGAAATAAGTCCTAATAAAACACCGTATTTTCTTCCTTCTTTAGTAATTCTCTCAAATATATTATAACCCAACAATTCAACATCAATATCATTTTGAACATATCTATGTGCTTCTTCTAGTATTATATGAAATGGTAAAGTTGCTCTTCTATCCATTGATTTAGCATAATCAAATAATAATTTAGAATATATTTTTGTTAATGTTTTAGCAAATCTATCATCAACATAATTAATATTAAAATTAATAATTTGGGCTTTTCTTCCATTAGTAGCGGTAAGTAGTTCTTTTATATATTGCTCTTTTGTAACATATTTATCATATTCAAAATATTTTTTATAATCACTATTTATTAAAGAATGTAATCTTACTTTTAAAACATTTGATTCATCATATACTTTTTCACTATTCAAAACACCTTCACTAATTAAAGCAAATTCAAATGCTTTTTCTAAATCTTCCAATCCATACATAAAGTCGCCATCTGGTAATTTTAATGACAAATCATTTTGAACAAACTTCTCCATAAAATTTGTAAGTAATTCCATTTCTCGAATTTTACCGGACGCATCAATTAATAAACATTGCTTTAATGGCCTTGTATATCCCGGTTGAAAAATAGGTGTTTCCAAATTTAATTCAGGAGTGTTATAAAAAGACAATATAGAAAATATTTGATCTCTTATTTGAGCAGGAGGATTACCACTTGCTAGTATATCCAATAAAGATCTAGCAATTATATCATTTTGAAGTTTAACTACATCTGCTCCGTTTCTTGCAAAAATATTAACCAATTGTAATGCTTTTTCAATTATTGGCAATTGTGATGAACTAGTTGCATTTAATAAAAGGGCCAAATCATCAACGCCTAATAACCAAGTTGGTATTCTTAATACTTCTGTTTCACTAAAATGAGTATTGGTTGTATATGTTTTAAATGATATCTCATCTGTACTAATATTTTTAAAAGCATTATGATATTCACCATAAGCATCAAAAATAAATAAACTTGCTCTATATGGTATATATCTTTTTTTATCAAATACATTTTGAATTATCCTTGCAACTCCACATGATTTACCTGAACCAGTTGAACCTAAAATAGCAAAATGATTACTAAAAAATTGATTAATATTAGCACCTATTTTAACGCCCTGATAAATTGGACTTGTTCCTAAATAAACATCAATGTTTTCTTGATAATTTTCTACTCCAATTATCATTGGAATTTTTTCTTTTGAAATTAATTTTACAATAGAACTAAAGGAAGGCTTTACAATAACACCAAATATAAATTTATTATTAATTATTTCACCTAATAAATTTATATAAGCAACATTGTCTTTAATATCAATTATTTCACCAACAATCATTCTACCATTATCTTCCATTACCACATGAACATTTATTAGATTTTCAAATTTATTAATGTCAATTGCTAATTTTAATAACACTTCATTTTCAACTATTCCTATAATATTCCCCAACATTTTATCCCTCCAATTATAATAATTATACAATTTTTTTTAAAAAAAGTAAATTAAAAAAGGTAATTATTTTATTATAAAACAAATACCTTTTTTTTCATTATTAACAGTTATTTCATACCCTAATAAATTAAGGGTTTTTTTTACTATAGATAAACCTAATCCAAATTGACCTTTTATCCCTTTTTTGTAAGGAGTAAATATATTATTTAGGATATTAGGATCAATATGGGGTCCATCATTATATAGTGTAATTTTATTATTTTTAATTGTTATTTTTATTTCTTTTAAAGCATATCTCATAAAATTATTTAATAAATTATCAATTATTGTTTCCCACATATCTAATGTACCATTAAATATTGTTTTACCACTAACATTTACAGTAAATTTAACATCTGGGCGTTGTATTTTAAATTTATCAACACAGCTTTCAACAATTGGCGTTATATCAATTTTTTCATCTTTTTTTTCAATATCTTTGAGATATACTAATTTATTTAAGTATAAAAGGGAGTGTACTTTTATTTCGAGTTTATTTATTTGTTCTTTAATAATACTTCCGCCAGTTTGAGGATCCATAATTCCATCCTCAATAGCTTCAATATGTGATTTTATAACAGTAAGTGGAGTTTTAAAATCATGAGAAATATTTTGATACATTTGATTCTTATATTCTTCTTGTTTTTTTAAGGTAGCTTTCATATCGTCAATTGCTTTATTTAAAGTACTTAACTCATCATCTACCATATATTCATATTTATCAACATAATCATCATTGTCTAAATTATCGACTTTTTCTTTTAGATGATATATTTTTGTTACTATTTGATTAGCCCATAATATAATAATACCAATTGTAATTAATAATGTTCCAATTATTACGGGTAGTAAAGTTTTCATAATATCAGATCTTATCTCTAATAGATAATCATTATTAGTAATTGCAATCTTATTAATATATTCGGAATCAATATTATAATAATAATATGTTTTACCTAAATAAGTAAATTTGCCATATTCATTATTTATTTTATCTAATATTTGTTTAGCATCAATATCAATTATATCTTTTAAGTTTTCTGATACTATAATTTTTCCATCAACAACATATAAGTAAGCAATATCTTCAAAATCAGCTTGATCTACATTGCTTTCAATTAGTTCTAGTGGTTGTTTTAAATATTGATATATATTTTTTTCATAGATAGGGAGTAAAAGTTTTGGGAGGAGTAAGCCCAAACTTATAAATATAATTCCACATATAATAACCGCTAATGAAATCAATTGTCTATATAAAGTAGTCTTAATCATGTCAAACGATAACCAAAACCATAAATTGTATTAATATTTAATTTAGGCATTTTCTTTCTTAATCTTCTAATTAAATCGTCAACTACCCTATCACTACCAAAATAATTTTCACCCCAAATGATATTCAATATATCATCACGGCTATATGATTTACCTTTATTACTTAAAAACATATATAGTAAATCAAATTCTAAAGTAGTTAAATTGATTTCTTTATTATTATGTAAAACTATTCTTTTATCAATATCAATTTCATAATCATCATATTTTATTTTATTGGAATTAGTATAGACTCTTTTTAATATGTTATTGATTCTAAGCATTAATTCTTTTGGTGAATATGGTTTAGCGATATAATCATCACTTCCTAGCTCAAGACCTAAAATTTTATCCAAATCTTGATCACGAGCCGAAGTAAATATTACAGGAACATTTTTATCTAAACTTCTTATTTTTTTGATTAAGTCATATCCACTAACTGAATCGCCTAGCATAATATCTAAAACCCAAAGATCTATCTTTTCTTTGCCTATATATTCTAAAGCATCATTTCCTTTATAAAATTGGATTACATCATATCCCTCTTTCTCCATATAGGACTTTATTAAATTATTTAATGATATTTCATCTTCTACTAAACAAATCTTATACACATTCATCACCTATTTTTAGTATAACATAAATTTATTCATATACCACCTTCTTTCTTTATAATTTTTTAATTTATATCTTCATCTATCACCTCCGACATGTTAAGTATATAATATCTTTGTGGTAATATTTTGATAAAAATATGGAAAAATGTGGTATTAAATATTTTCGGTATAATTACATCCTTTATGATAATTAGTACAACCTATAAAATCATAATTCTTTTTATTACTATGTTTTACAATCAATTCTCCATCACATTTTGGACATTTCTTTATTTCTTTTTTATATTTTAAATTGTTAGTTTTAAAATTACATAATTCCTTATCATTAGAACAAACATATAAATTATTTATTTTAAAACTATTATATTTTCTTATTAATGGATAACCACATTTAGGACATATATGTGGCTTTTTTGATAATTTAATTCCTGTCTTATTATATAAGGATACATTATCATATTTAACTATTTCTAAAATAAAATCAGATGGTTTATTAACGGGTGTTAAAATATAAACTTTATTTTTTGTTCTAGTTAATGCTACATAAAATAATCTTCGCTCTTCGGCAAATATAAATGATCTATCTTCTACATTAATTATTTTCATAATTGGATCATCTTTAATTTGGGATGGAAAGCCATAAGTACCATCATCACCATTTAAAATAATTACTTGGTCATAACCTAATCCTTTAGAAGAATGAGCTGATAAAAAATCGATTTCAAAATTAGTAAACTTTTTAGATTTTATTTTATCACTACTTATTTCATAAAAGTCTTCACTGTTTATTAAATAATATTTTTCAAAATTATATCTACCTATTAATAATATCTTTTGTTTATTACCAAATTTATTTTGAATATCTTTTAAACACTTATTCAACATACTAATTTTATTTTTTAATTTATTACTTGAATCATCATAAGCAATAACCATAACCGGATTTTTTAATCTCTTAGGAGATACCAACTTTTTTTTAATTTGTTTATTATTAGTCATAACAAACTTACCTGCTACATCGATTAACTGCTGACTATTACGATAAGTATGAGTTATTTGTAATAATTCTGCATAACCCATTAAATCTTTAAATTCTGTAAATAATGATATATCACTTCCTGCAAAAGCAAATATACTTTGAAAATCATCACCAACAGCTATTATTTTAGAATCACTTACTTCCCCTATTTTTTTTGTTAAATTAAATCGTTGCATCGAGATATCTTGATACTCATCAATAATCACATATTTATAATTTAATTTAGTATTATCTAATTTGTAATAAGCTTCATTTATCATATCTTCAAAATCAATATAATTATTTATTTTTAATTGTTCTTGATAATAATCATATACTCTTTCAATAAAATTTAAAAATAAATTAGTTCTTTCATCAGTATATATATGTTTTAATTTAGAAAAATCATCCTTAGTATAACCCTTTATTTTAAATCCCTGAATAAAATTTAAACAGAATATTATAAATCTCGTATAGTAAACATCTTTAGAGGTGTCAACTAACTTAGAATATATTTCAATATCTTTTTTCGGTTTTAATATAATATTATGTTTTAATAATTGTTCTTTTAAATCTTTTAACAAATCACTACTTGAATAAGTTTCAATTAAAGTTGTATTATTTAATTTATGTATTTTTCTTTTATTATTTATTTGATATTTATATTTTAAACTATTTAAATAACCATATAATTTATTATATCCATTTTTATTTAAACTGTAATGTTCTAAATAAAATATTCTTTCTCCTTGATAAATAGTAAAATCTGGTAAATAAGTTTTACTTTTATCTAATTTAGGATAAGGCTTTTCATATTCATAATCAATATTATTTAAATATAAAAAGTTAGCTATCATTACTTCTTCATTTGATTTTAAAAACTCACCTAAAATAGTATACCTTTTATTAGTTCGTTCATCAATTACTTGTTTATTATAATCGTTTAATCTTGATTTTAAAGTAATATAATCATTTCTTTTCTTATAATTAAAATATTCATTTAAACTATTAAATTTTAAAGCAAAATTAGGTATATCAAAATAAAACACAAAAAATTTTAAAAACTCTTTCAATTTTTTATTATCATTACATAACTCTTTATCAAAATAATCTTTAACTAAATTATAAGAATTAGTTAATACTTTTAAATGTTCATCCGTATTACTTTTTAATATTTCAACACCAAATTTATGAAATGTACAAACTAAAGACGGTATTTTAAAATCTTTATTAATTCTTTGTTTTAACTCTGATACAGCTTTATTTGTATATGATATTAATATAATATTTTTAGGATCTACTTTTTTTATATCAACTAAAAACTTAACTTTAGCAGCCATAGTAGTAGTTTTACCAGCACCTGCTCCAGCTATTATTAAGTTATAATCTTCATCAGTTAGTATCGCTATTCTTTGTTCTTCATCTAAAATAATATTATCATCTATTCCTTTATACATATTATCAAAATAATCTTTATATTTAATTAATGCTTCTTTAATATATTTTTGATTATGTATTTTTACTTTATCATAATCTAAATTATATTTTTTTATATCTTTAACCGAAATATATTCAAAAGGCATAATATCACCAAAATTATTATATCAAAAAAAGAGCTACTTTTCAGTATGCTCTAATTCTTTTTCAATCAACTTTGACAAAATTATTTCTTTTCTTTCAATTCTTTGTTTTAATTCATCTATTTCTACTTCTAAATTTTCTACTATTTTAGATAACTTTTTCATCTCTAAATCTAAATTTTCTATGGCATCATTTTGTTCTTTCATTTTGTTCACCAGCCATAAATTCCAGTTGTTTTAATATATTATTTATTTCTTCATCTAATTGTTTTTCACGTAGTTCTAAAGATTCTTTTTCTTTAATTAAAGAACGATACTTTCCTAACAAATTTTCTTTTTCTAAAACTATTTGACTTGTTTCAGTTTTAATAATTTGTGCCTGTTGATTATGTTCATTATAATTAATTTTAACAAATTTTCCATTTTTTACAATATAATTGCATTGTGATAATAATTCAGTTAACATAGAAATATCTCCCAAAATCATTCCATAAGTATTAATTAATTCATCGTATGAAATTTTAACGATATCACCTATTGTTTTTATTTTTGTATGACGAAAATATTTTAAAATTATGCTTCTAAATAATGGCGAGTCACTTAAAGCTCCTAATGGCAATGTTCCTTGGTTTATCATATATTCTCTTTTTTTAGCAATTGTTTCTTCTATTTTTTTTGTAGTACCGATACCAAAAATACTGTCTATAGTATATGAATTACGCTTAACTATTTTGGAAAGATGATACAATTCATCACCTTGAATATTATCAGTAACACTAAGCATGCTAATATTGCCTTTTATAATTTGTTTTTCTTCATTGGAATTTAATTTTAAAACATCAGTTAGATCAATTTCACCGTTAGATAACAATTGTCTATGTGAATCATAAAATTCATTTTCCCCATTGAATTTTAATCCCAATGTATGAATAAAATTAACAATTGAATTGTATAACAAACTAGATTGAACTTTATTTTTACTTTTATCATTTCTTTTTAGCAACAAAAATAATTCTTCATATTTTTTTTGAATAATGTCATTTATCGTTAATAAATTAGTATTAAAAATTATTTCCCATTCTTTATTTGTAAATTCAAAAATATCTACGATATTTAAGTTACCTATTTGTTTTAAATCTTTAGTACTTAATTTTTTTAATTGCATATATGCCACCCCACAAATTTCTTTTATTATATCATCCATATTAAATTTGTCAAATTTAATATTTCCCAAAATAAATGTTATTTTCTTTTTCATATCCTAAATTAGTAATTTCTCCATGACCTGGATATAATATTATATCATTAGGATATTTTTTTATCTTATTTATTGATTCAAACATATCTAATTTATTACTATTTTCTAAATCAATTCTACCTATAGAATCTTTAAATATAAAATCACCAACAAACATTAATTTATCTTTTTCAAAATAAATAGTAATGCATGTATCATCATGTCCTTTAGTATGAATAATTTTAAATTTAAAATTATTTATCCTATATTCTTTTTCTTCTAATTTATAATCATATACTTTTATATTATATTTATTAACTAATTCCTTTAAAGCCCCAATATGATCAAAATGATAATGTGTAATTATAATTCCAACTGGTTTTAAATTACCAATTTCATTTACAATTTTATCTACTTCATCACCAGGATCAATTATCAAACATTCATTATCAATACTTGCAATATAACAATTAGTTTCTAAATATCCAACCTTAACTGTTTTTATTTTCATTTATAACTCCTTTTTCATTTTATACATTTCAATATCATTGCCTAGTTTCTTATATAAATTATAAGCATCAATATTATCTTTAAACACTGATATTTCAACTATTTTAACATTATTATCTTTGCACCATTCATAAAACTTGTTTATTAAAGATGTAGCGATTCCTTTTTTACGATAACTATCTAGTACATATAAAGCATCTATTTGAGCTACCGTTTTATAAAATAAATTGCTTGTAGCAGATTTTATATAACCATAAATAAATCCCACCGGTTTATCATTATCATAAACTATAAATAAAATATTATTTTCTTTTTTATATATATTAACATAGTTATTTGAAACAACAAAATCTTCTTTTATATTATTATCAAATTTTCTTTCATATTGAACTAATTTAGTTAATAGATTATCACAATCCTTAGCCATTTGATCATTAATTACTTTTTTTATTTCAAACATTATTTTTCTAACAACCAATCTATAATATTTTTATGAATAATTCCATTTCTTGAAAAATTTTCTTTATCAAGTGATAAAACATATTTTGGATAATTATCATCGATACTATCAAACGCACTAAATTCTCTATTAATAACTGTATTGCTATTTAACATATAACAAACTTGATAATATTCTTTTTTACCTTCTTTTACTGCAATAAAATCTACTTCACCATCTTTAGTTTTTCCAATATATAAATCATATCCTCTTATTAATAATTCATTATAAATAACATTTTCAAGAGCAAAACCTTTATTTATTTCAAAATTATTATTTTTTATTTGAGCAATGCCTAAATCAGTCATATAATATTTATTTAAAGTTTTAAGAATAGTTTTTCCGTGAATATCATAACGATAAATTTTTTTTATTATCAGAGCTTTGCAAAGAGCATCTAAATAAATATATAAAGTTTCAGTTGAAACTGATTTTCCTTCCTGTTTTAAGAATTTTATAACATTTTCTGCTGAAAATTCTCTTCCAGTTGTATCAACAACATATTGCAATAACAAATCAAATAAAATTGTATCTTTTAAACCTAATCTATCGACAACATCTCTTAATATGATTGAATCAAATACACTATGTAAATAATCTTTTATATTTATTTCAGAATTAAATTCACATCTATTAGGAAGTCCACCCCATTTTACAAAATTCCAAAATGATTCTTCACTATTAGAATTTTTATTAGTTAATTGTATAAATTCTTTATAAGACAATGGGTATATATTAAATAAAACATATCTTCCCGATAATACTGTAGATAATTCTTGAGATAATAATTTACTATTTGAACCAGTTATAAATATACTAACATTTTTAACTGATGCTCTAATTGAATTTATTACTTCTTCAAATTTATCAACTTTTTGAATTTCATCTAAGAAAAGATAATATTTATCTTTATCAATTATTTTTTCTTTTATATATCTATTTAATTCTTTATAATCCTTTAAATGTTCATATTCAATATATTCAAAATTAATCCAAATAATATGATCATCAGAAACATTTTTTTCTTTTATTTCGTCAATTATTTGATTTAAAATTACTGATTTACCACATCTTCTTATGCCAACTAAAATTTTTATTAAATCACTATCATAAAAACCTCTTATTCTTGATAAATAATTTTCCCTTTTCAACATATTAATCACCATTTTCATTGTATACTTTTAAATAATTTTTGTCAAGTTATTTCTCTTTTACGAAATAACTTTGTTATTCTATATTAATAATTGCTTCTTTAAATATTTCTTTAATTATTTTTTCTTTTAAATCAATTGGTATAGGACTACCTGAAGCATTAAAATGGCCACCACCATTATATTTTTTAGCTATTACACTTAAGTCAACTTTATTATTACCACGATAACTAATACTTTTATCAACATTAATTAATATAACATAATCTAAATAATCATATTTATTAACTAAATAATTACCTAACTCACTCATATTTCGCTCAGCAAATACTACTCCTACTTTTTTATTATCTAAAGATATTTCAATTATTTCTTTTTCTTCTATATATCTTTTTATTCTTAAATTTTCTAGTTCAATTAAATTTAAGTCTTCCCTACAATATAATTCATTACTATTAATTATTACATTATAAAATTTGTCTATAAATAATTCTCTACCATAAATTTTAAATAATACTACAATATTATTAGCTTCCTCTTTACTTGTGATACTAAAATCATAAGTATCCATTGTTCTTACATGTTCAACTAATTTTTTAGTTACATCTTTATTTAATAAATCATTATTATACTTTTCTTTCAAATATTTATAATACAAAGTAGTTCCAGATTGTTTAATACCATCAAAGTCAACTACTTTAATAAATGGATATTTATTCATATGAATATTGCTTAAATGATGATCAAATACTAAAACATTTTTATTATTATTTAAAATATAATTAGCAGTTTCCTCACTAATATTTAAATCAACTACAATAATTTCTTCATCAATATTATCCATTACAAATTTATCAACTTCATCTATATCAGCTAAAATATATTTAAAATCCTTAAATACTAATTTAGATAATATAACTGGTGTAACACCATCTGGATCTGCTTTATGACTAATTATTAGCATCTAATACCTCCTTTACTGGACCATAAGATTTTCTATATCCGTCAATTAATCCATATTTATGAATTGCTTCAATATGTTTTTTAGTAGGATATCCTTTATGAGAAGCAAAACCATACATAGGATATTTTTGATCTAATTCATACATCATACTATCACGAGTTACTTTGGCAATTACACTAGCTGCTGCAATAGAAATACTTTTAGCATCCCCCTTAATAATACTAGTAGTTGGAATATCTAAATTAATTGGCATAGCATCGATTAAAACATGCTCTAAATTAATTTGTTCTCTTACTTTATTTATAGCTATAATCATCGCTTTTCTACTTGCTTCATAAATATTTATTTCATCTATCTCTTCTGGTGATACAATACCTACTGCATAAGCTATACAATGATTAATTATATAATCATAAAATAAATTTCTTTTTTTTTCGGATAGTTTTTTTGAATCTGTTAACCCTTCTAGTACAAAATCTTTTGGTAATACAACACAACTAGCAACAACAGGTCCTATTAAAGGGCCACGGCCAACTTCATCTACTCCGCCTATATACTTAATACCTTTATCATATAATTCATTTTCATATTCATATAAATCCATTTTTATCACCTTTTTTATTATATCATTTTTATGTGTAAAATTTTAAATTTTTTTAAAATTTGCTATTACACGAAAAATTTTTTTGTACTATAATCGATAAATTTATTTAATTTATATACATTATAAATTCCATACCAATAGTGATTGGCATGATTTAAATCATTATGATATTGCTATTAATGTTGATTCATTAGGTGTTGAAAAAACAGCTGAATTATTAAAAAATATTATATTAGAAAAAAACTTACATTAATTTGTAAGTTTTTTGTTTTATTCTTTTTAAATATAATTTTAATTCTTTTCTAACACTTTTTCAACTTCACTAATTAATTCTTCCTTATTTGGAATATAATACGTATAAGTAGATGCAAATATGTTATTAGATAGTCCACCTAAAGCATATTCCATAGTTACACCTTTTTTACCAGTACAAAGAATAATTCCTACTGTTTCATTATCAAATTCATCTTTAATTTCTTTATTATAGTAATTTACATACATATTCATTTGTCCAGCATACTCTGGTTTCATATCATCCATTTTTAAATCCATTAAAACATATGATCTTAATATCTTATTATAAAAACAAAGATCAACATAATAATGAGTATTATTGTCTAATGTAATTCTAACTTGGTTCCCAACATACATAAACCCTTTCCCTAATTCCATTAAAAATGCAGATAAATGATTTATTAAATTCTTTTCTAAATCACTTTCAAGAATTGGTTTATTTTCTCTTATACCTAAAAATTCAAAAACATAAGGTTCTTTTAATACATCAGCTGGGTTATTAATAGTTTGCCCCTTTTTAGATAATTCTAATACTTTTTGCTTATTTGCTTTTCCATCTGATAATAATAATCTATGAAATAATGATGAATCAATTTGCCTTTTTAATTCTCTTTTTGACCATTTAGAATTAATACATTCTTTTTCATAAAATTTTCTTTCATCGTCATCATCGATGTAAATCAAATAACAATAATGACTCCAACTTAAATTTCCAGCCAGTGGTTGGAAATTTTTATATCTAATATAAAATAGTCTCATATTGTACAATCCAGATAAACTAAATCCTGTTCCAAATTTATTAGTTAATTTTTTAGATAATTTTTTTAATATATCTTTTCCATAATCTGCCCTAATATTTCCATTTTGTTCATTTTCTACAATAATTTTACCAATCATAAAATTTGTTTCTACCAAAGTATTATTTATTTGATAAACCATTTTTGTTTTATTTTGAGTAATCACATTTGATATTTGATTATACATATTAGTTATTACTTTGTCACTATTTTTTTCTATTACATTTGTTAGCATTTTTTATTTCTCCTAAAATTGTAATGTTTGTTATTTTCTTACACTAATTAACATTTTTTATGTAATATAATTTTATCACAAATTTATAGTTCTAAAACATTTTCTTTACTGATTTTAATATATTTTTTAATTAATACGATACATAAATATTTTTAATTGCAATATCGCTTATTTAATGATAAAATAATAGTCATTAGGAGTTGATAAAATGAATATTTCTTATACTTATATAGATGGCAAAGCTATTATTTTTGATGAAAATGGTAATCAAATACCAACTAAATATTATGATAATTTAGATGAAGTATTAGTCCAAGAAAATGTGGTAGAAACCATTGAAAATGGCATTAAATATTTAGGGGATATTAAAACTTTACCAAAGAAAAAATTTGTTCCATTTAAGACAATTGGTGTTATATTAACAATATTAGTTGCACCAATAATTATAAATTTGATAAGCGGTATAAATATATATACAATGCCTTCTAACCCGACATCTGGTGAAATGAGTTTATTTAAATTTATAGTTATCAATTCAGCAATAACAATTGTTCCTTTAAGTTTATTGATAGATATTGGAGATCATTTAATCTATAAATCAAAGGTAAAAAAACAAAATGCAAAAAAATGTGAATTAGAATTTTTAAAAAAACAATTAGTTGAAGAAAAGCAAAAATTAGAAAGTTTAAAAAATGAAAAGAATAAAGAAAAAGAAGATTTTACTTTTTCAATTGTAAAAGTAAATGATGTAGAACAATTAAAGCAGCTAAAACATTACATAGAACTATATTATAGTTTAGGATATGATATAAAAAAATTATATAAACATTTAGAAAATGGTACTTTGGAAAAATTTTTAAATAAGTCTTATAATACTGACGATGTTCAATTAGCTAAAGATTTTTTAGAAGAAAATGGACCAAAATTAATAAAAAGAAATTAAACTTATAAATTATAATTTATGTTTTATATAGCAAAAAAGAGAAAAATCACTTTTCTCTTTTTTGTTATCTTAAAGGTTTTATTGTTTTTACTAATTTAGGTCCTGCAGGTTCACCTATTAAAGATTCATTTAACTCTTCTTGCACAGCAGGTTTTTGTAAACTTAGATTTTGTGAATTTGTTTTTTCTTCTTTAACTCCATCATTTGATGATAAACTTTCTAATGTTTGTTTTTTCTCTAACAATAATAATTGAGATGAACTAATATCTTCTATCTTTGAATTTATTAAAGATTTAATCTTATCTGTTTCACTATATAATTTTTTAGGTGATTCGCTTAATTCATTAATTAAAGTTGTATCCCCTAATTCATCCTTTATTTTATTAAATATAGTTTTCAAATTATGATTTTTTTTGCTCATTATAGAACCAGTTATTAAACTACCAAGTAATGAAATCGAACCTATAGGTAATAAAAACAAATCAGTTATAACAGTATTAGTTATTTTAGTTGCCAAATATAAGGATAAACCAAGATACATAGATATAGAAGTAAATGTCGCTATGACAAAACTTACTAACATATGTTTTTGCATTGTACAAGATAATATATCACATAAAACTTTCTTTGTTGTAAGTTCATCTAATTCAATTTTTTGTCTTTTTATTTTGTCATTTATATTATTTATATCATTTTCTAACATTTCCTTGCTTTTTGATTCATCTTTATTAATTAAATAATAATTATTAGAAACTTTATTTAAAATTTTACTATTTGTTTCTAAATCAGTAATTGTTTTATCAATTAAATTATTTTTACTATTCAATTTTTCATATTCAATTTGATAACGAATTTCTTCTTCTAATTTTTCTTGTTCTGTTTTTGCTTTTGAAAATTTTTTGATTCTTTCTTTTATTTGAAATTTTTTATTAATAATTTTATTAATTATTGCTCCCGTTCCAAATGTAGTACCTATTAATAAAGCCGCCACACTAAATGCTGATAAATTACTTATAATTAATCCTCCAGCAGATGCAAGCATTAGAGCTAAATTAAATACAATCATAGGAATTGAAGAAAAAGCTAACAAAAGGACTATTTTGAAATCTAATTGACGAATACGAGACATTCTTATTTTCTCATTTAAAATATCCATTAACTTTTTATTTTTTTCTTTTTTTGTATTAAACTTCTTTATAATTTCTTCTTTATTCATATAATTATTGCTCCTTTCGTATTTTGTAAGACATTTTTTTCTCTTGTTCATTTTTAGAAACAATCTTATCAATTCTTTCTTGTAAAATTGGTAAAGGAATTTCTTCTTTTAATTGTTTTAAAAAATTTATAATTTGTTTTTCTTGTGTCAAAATATCAAAATCATTAAAAATTATTTGATTTTTAGAAAAGTCTTCTTTTTTATTAATGATAGAAATAACTTTGCCAATAATTTCATTAATCATTTCAAATGTAATTTTTCCTTCAAATTTAGAAACTTCATCTACCCCAAAAAGATCAGTTTTAAAATCAATATTTCCTTTTCGACTAACAAATTTTAAAGAACAGCTATCAATACTAGAAGAATTTAACCTTAAAATATGTATCCCATTAATTCTGCCATTACCTTTATGCGTTCTAAAATCAATATTACATTTTTCAATTTCATTTGATTCATTTACCCAAATATCCATAGCTATTGAAAAATTATCTATTATAGGACTAACATAAGTGATAAATTTTCTTTTATTCTCTTTTCCTTGTAATATGTTAACTTGTTTTGTTCTTATATTTGTAAAATACTTATTATCATCAACAATTAAATCTTTACCATTAACTCTTAATTTAAAACCTTCATTCATAACATTATAAGAAAGTTCATAATTAGATCCATCTTTTTTTAATGTTTTAGAAAAAGCTATATCACCAGTTCTTGAAAAAGCAATAAATCTAGTCGCATTTTTAGAAGCAATATTTCTCCATATTAATGTTTTAAATTTACTAAATAATTCTGGATAAGTAACAGTTCCATTATCAATCGCATTAATAAGTTCTCGATCAAAATTATAATGCAATTCATGATTTTCTAAATCCTGCCACCATGATTGTCTCCAATCAGTTAATTTCTTCTCAGCACTAATTACTTCTTCAATTAGTTTTGGAATTAAATTATTTTGTTCATTAAAACACTTATAAATATTTAAATTGCCATCTTCTTTATGATAATTTTGGCAATCAATCATAGATAAATCTAGATCATTTAACAAATTAATTTCAATATTTTTTTTATCATAAAAGAATAACTTTAACGATGTAATTATTTGTTCTATTATGTCAAATATTTGTTGTTGTGAAGTAATATATTTTTCATTTAATTGCACTTTTACTTCTAATTTTTCTAAATCTTTAGCATCTATTATAATAGCACCTACACAATTATACTCACCTTGAAAAATCATATAACTTTGAATGTTACTTGTTTCATCATAAATTAATGAATATTTTAAAACTAATTCTGTTAATTCTTTATTCATTTTATTTAATTCGATTAAATAATCTTGATACCATTTATTATATTTTACTAAACTGTAACGACGTCCTTGATTATCATTTAAACTAATACTTCTATATTTCATATGATTCACTCCTTAGTAAATATTCTATCATATAATTTAAATTTTTAAACAAAAAATATCAATTTTATTGAATTGATATTTAAAAACTAAAATATAAAATTTTAGAAATATTATTAATTGGAGGGCCCAGCCGGACTTGAACCGACGCTCGGGGAGTTGCAGTCCCATGCCTTACCAACTTGGCTATGGACCCGTGTAAATAAATTATAGCAAAATAATTTTACTTAATCAAGTATTTTACTATAATTTATTCATTATTTAAATAAATTATACCTAATTATATTATTTGATGTTTCAATTAAGTTTCTAGCATATTCTTCTTTTTCTTTTATATAATTGGAATCTACACTTTCATACATTTTATATTCACTTAATTGATTATTATAATATATTTTATCTGTTAACCAATTACCATTTGGAAAAACTACAATATTGTCTTCTACACTAAATATATCATTACCTAAAGCATATTTTGTATCAACACCAAACATATTACCAATAGTAGGCATAACATCAATAGCTCCCATTACTTTATCTACTTCTTGATGTTTAATATCTTTACTCCATATTATTAAAGGAACTTTAGTTAGTTTTTCATATTCATAAAAATCGATTTTCTTACCTAAATATTCTTCATATTCTTTTTGAGAAAATTTTGCATCGTGATCACCATAAATAACTAATACTGTATTATCAAGATTTACTCTATTTATAAATTCACCTATTGCTTCATCAGCATAATGAACTAATTTAATATAATCCCCTATTCTAGTACCTTCAGCATCTCCTACATTAAAATCAATTCCTTCAGTATAAAATGGAGTATGATTAGATAACATAATTAAAGTTCCATAATATTTATCATATTCTAAATTATTAATTATATCAGCTGATTGAATGAAAAATGATTTATCAGATAATCCTAAACCTAATTGTTCAGTTAAATCATAAGTATCATAACAATAATAATGATCATACCCTATTTTTTGATACATTTTATCTCTATTCCAATAATTACATGTATTACCATGCATACTAAAAGTATAATAGCCATTATTTTTAAATGATTTAATTAACGAATTATATTCATTTTTATCATAACTAGTAAATACTGTACCTGTTCCTATTGGAAGTAATGAATTAGTAATAGCTAGTTCGGTATCACTACTTGTTCCAACACTTTCTTCAGAATAATAATTATTAAAATAAATTCCTTCATTTTTCAATTTATATAGGTTTGGTGTTATAGTTTCATTTATAAACATACTTTGAATACTTTCAGCATGAATAAACAAAATATTTTTATCTTTAAATATATTAGTATATTCATTTGTTTTAGTTTCTTTATTACTATAAAATTCTTCCACTTCTTCTTTAGCTTCAGTATATCCACATTTTGGACACATAAATTTAGATGCTACATAAAATATATCATTTAATTGATAGGTATAAACACCTAAATTTCTTACAACATACGCTTTATTCCAATCATGTTTTAACCTGTATATATCATTAGAATTAATTGTTAATAAAGATATTACTAAAATAGTAAAATAAACTATAAAACTTTTTTTAAACATATTAATATCTTTAGTTTTATTACTTTTATTATATAAAACAATCATTAAAACTATTTGCCAAAGAAAAATAAAATCAATTATTTTAAAAGTTCCAGTTATTGCTTCAGAAGGAAGTCTTAAAGCTTGAATAAAGGCTTCTATTAAATAAATAGAGGCAAAGTCATTAAAATTATTATAGTATAATGAATTAATGATACAAATAGCTGTTAAAACAATAGAAAATATTAAAAAATATAAATTTCTTTTTTTAATTAAAAATGAAAAACTATAAATAAAAAGTAATAAAGTTAAATCAAATAATAAATATTTTAAACTTATAAAACCCGTCGTTAAATAAATTAATATACTACTATTTATTAAACTAGATATAATAAATATAACACCATAATCTTTTAATGATGATGAAATATTAAACTTATGCATATTATCAAAGCTCCTATTATAAATCCTATTATATTATTTTTTTTATTTTGATGTTTTAAATGTTCTAATAACTCAAAAAACACAATATATACTAACATACCTAATGTTATAGCAAACATGACCCCAATAAAGAATTCACTAACATCACCTATCAAATATAATATAAATGATCCAATAAAAGTAGATAGTGATATTACAAAACTTATTAAAATTATTTTTATTTTACTATATTTCGCATCTTTTAATGTACTACCTATTACCATTCCCAATGGAATATTATGTAAACCAATACCTATTCCTAATAAAATACCTAAATTAAAGTTTTTATTTAAAGTAGAATATAAAATCATTCCTTCAATTAAATTATGAATAATTAAAGCAATAGAAGACATTAATCCGATATGAAAAACATGTTCTTTATGATTAGAGTGTTCATGATCTGGAATAAATATATCTAATAATTTTAATAATACAAATCCTATTAAAGCAAATATTATCATATTAAAATAATTAATATGTTCTAAAGTATGAGGTATTACTTCTAAAAAAATTAAGCAAAATAATACACTAAAAGCAATACTAATAGATAATTCTGATATTTTTTTCTTTCTTTTAAATAATAATATAATAATAGTACCTAATAAAACTGTTAATCCAAATAAAAATGTAATAAACATATAATCACTCCTTAAACAACTTAGGATATTTTTTAATTAATTTATCCACAAAAATACTCATCAGACTAAATATTATAGTCGATATAAATACTAATATCAAGATAAAAATAAACATTTTTAAATTTAAAATTGTAAGTGAGAAAAATTCTCTAAAACCTACTGTTGAAAAAATAAAGCCTAATATTAATGATGTTATTAAAACAAATCTTAATTTATTTAAAGGATAACATATTTTAAATAAAAGCAAAAATCCTGTAAACCCTGTCATCAACACACACAAAGTTGATATTTGATTATTAGATAATTTAATTAAATTTCCTAAAATAGAAATTATAATTATATTTAAAACAATTGTTAATGATGTTGGCAATGATTTACTAAATACATTTTTTAAAAAATTACCTTTTATTCTACTATTATTAGGTTCCAAAGCTAAAATAAACGAAGGAACCCCGATTGTAAAAAAATTAGTAAGCGATAGTTGAATTGGTTCAAATGGATAATTTAAATTTACAAACATAAAAATCAAAACTAATAAAAAGGCATAAGTAGTTTTTGCTAAAAACAAAGTAGCACTTCTTTCAATATTATTAATTGTTCTTCTTCCCTCTTTAATAATACTTGGAATAGCATCAAAATCATCATCTAATAAAATTAATTGGCTGACATTTCTAGCAGCATCTGTTCCACTTTTAATAGTAATACTACAATCAGATTGTTTTAAAGCTAAAACATCATTAACACCATCACCTGTCATGGCTACAAAATGATTATTACTTTGTAATTTTTCTATTATTTTCTTTTTTTCCATTGGTGTTACACGAGCAAAAACATTATATTTATTTATATCATCAATTTCATCTTTTGATAAATCAATTCCGTTAACAGTTAATCCAACATTATTAGCTATTTTACTAATAGTTTTTAAATTATCACCAGATATAATTTTTATATCGACATTTTGATTTTTTAAATAATTTAACATCTTTTTAGCATTTTTTCTTATTTTATCTTTTAAAACAATAATACCAATTGGCAAATCATCTTTAGTTATCAATAATGTTCTATTATCTTGATTATCAATAACTTCTTTTATTTTCTTTTTACATAAAAATTCTGGGGCACCAATTAAAAATTTACCTTCCTCAAACTCTACTCCACTATATTTATTAATAGGTGAAAATGGAATTTTTTTAATAACTTTATAATTATCATATTTTTTAAAATAATTACCTAAAGCTTCACTAGTAGCATTATCAGAATCTAATATATTTACTATGTTACCCATTATTTCATCTAGATCATAATCTTCTAATTTTATAACATTAATTACTTCCATTTTACCACTTGTAATAGTACCTGTTTTATCTAAACAAACTGTATCAACTCGAGCTAACATTTCGATACAATATAGTTCTTGAACCAAAACATTTAATCTTGCTAATCTAATTACGGAAACTGCTAGAACAGTACTAGTTAATAATACTAATCCTTCCGGTATCATGCCAAGTAAAGCAGCTACAGTATTAATTATTGAAGCCTCTAAATTTTTATCTAAATTATATTGATTAATAAATAATAAAATTCCTAAAGGTATTATGCATATAGAAACTAATTTAATTATTTTATTTAACGAATTCATTAATATAGAATTTAATGGTTTTACATATTTAGCATCTTTACTTATTGTATTAACGTAATTATCATTTCCAACATGAATTACTTTAGCTATTACCTTACCTACTACTACAAAACTACCTGATTTTAATTCATCATTTTTTTTGTAACTTACTAAATCTGATTCACCAGTTATAAATGATTCGTTTACTTCAACACTACCTTCTAATATAGTACAATCTGTTACAATTTGATTACCAGCTTTTAAAATTATTATATCATCTAATACAATATCTTCATTATCAATATTTACAATTTTATTATCTCTTATTACTTTAGATTTCAAAGAAGTAATAATTGATAATTTATCAACTATTCTTTTAGATCTTATTTCTTGAACCATACTTATTAAAGTATTACATACTACAATACCCATAAATAATAAATTTTTATAAGAACTAACAAAAAATATTAATAAAGCTAAAACAAAATTTAACAAATTAAATAAAGTAAAAATATTATCAGTTATTATTTTTAAAATACTTTTAGTTGGAACTACTTTATTTTTATTTGTTAAACCTTTTTTTACTCTTTCACTTACTTCTTTACTATTTAATCCTTTATAATTATGTTCCATAATATTACCTCTTTATTATTTTATCACACCAACAAAATTATATCAAAAAAAACTAATATTTTTAATTACAAATTTGTAATATTAGTTTTATCTTTTTTTACTTGACATTACTAAATTAGCGTCTTTAACTAACGAAATTGGACCTTCTGGTATTCTATGAACATTTGGGAAAACTTCACCCATACTTCTTAGCATTTGTTCATATTCTTTATTTAATCTTCCATTTTTATAATCTTGTCTACGGTTATTTTTCCAAACTCCTATTTTTATATCATTATACATGTCTTTTTGAGTTATATCTAAATATGAAACACCAGTTTCATTCATATATTCTTTAATTAAGTTTATCATCTCTTCAAACGAAAAAATTTTTCTTTTTTCTTCAAACGTTTCGCCTAATTCTCTTAACACTTTTTCTTGATCTTTGCTTAGTTTTCCTTGCTTGTAATCACTTCTTTTCCCACTAATCCAAACTCCTATTTTTATCTTTTTATAAGTGGTTTTTTGCATTATATCAGAATATTTTTCTCCAGTTATTTTTAAATATTCTTTAATTAAAGATATCATTTCTTCAAATGACAAATCTTTTCTTTTTTCTTCAAATGTTTCTCCTAATTCTCTTAATAGTCTTATTTGTTCTTGATTTAATTTACCATATTTATAATCTTGTCTGCGATTACGTATCCAAGTACTTATATTTATTTTATTATAAACATCTGTCGAATTTATTTCATCATACTTTTTACCTGTTTGTTTCATAAATTCTTTAATTAAATTTATCATTTCTTCAAATGATAAATCTTTTCTTTTTTCTTCAAATGTTTCTCCTAATTCTCTTAATAATTTTATTTGTTCTTGATTTAATTTACCATATTTATAATCTTGTCTACGATTACGTATCCAAATACTTATATTCACTTTATTATAAACATCCGTTGAATTTATTTCATCATATTTTTTACCTGTTTGTTTCATAAATTCTTTAATTAAATTTATCGTTTCTTCAAATGATAAATATCTTCTTTTTTCTTCAAATGTTTCACCTAAATTTCTTAATATTTTTTCTTGATCTTTGCTTAATTTGCCTTTTTTATAATCTAATCTTTTAGTTTTTATCCATGACCCAATTTTTATAGATTTATAAATATCACGGGCTTTAATTTTAATATACGGAGTATCTGTTTGTTTCATATATTCTTTTATTAATAATACCATTTCTTCAAATGACAATATAGGTTGATACATAAAATCTATTTGTTTTAATATTCCTATTATATCTTTTTGATATTCATGAATTCTTATTTTTTCTTTTAATATAGAAGGTATTCTTTTATCATCATATCCACTATAACCTAATTTTTTTAACATTTCTTCTCTTATATAAAATAAGTATTCATAGCTATCAACATTTTTTACAATATCGATTATAATTCTAATATCATTATTTTCTGTTAGAATTTGATCTAATTTATGTAATTCATCTTCATAAAAATCTACTGTTCTTAAAATTATTATTCCATCAAAATTTAATTTTTGTAGTTCTTCTTGTGATGTATTTGCTAAAAATAATAATTGTATTTTGTCAGTTGAATTCTGTAATTGTTCGTTATTAATACTTCCATCTAATATATAACTATCTATTTTTCCTAAATTTTGAAACCATCTTAATACTTCATTTTGACTTTCATGTGCATGGTTTATATCTTTACAAATTATTAAATATTTACCTGCTTTTTTTGATAAATATTTTTGTATTATATCTTCTATACTTTCAGAATTTAACATATAAAGTTTAGCTTGGTTAATTAATTTATTTAAATATTGTCTTTTCTTCTGATCACGTATTTTTTTTATTAAAAGTTCTTTTTTAACGATTTCATTCATCAATAAATATGAGAAACTAATAAAAATTGGAAGAGATAAAAAATTCCTATCTAAATCTATTTCATTAATTTGTTTTTTTTCTAAACTTTGCATATAAAATCACCTATTATTTACATTGTATATATAAATTATATCATATATTTTGATATTACTCTAATTTATTTATAAAGCAAATAAAAAGTTAAGATTCATCGCTTAACTTTTTATAATATTCATAAGTTTTTATAGCATTTTCTTTGTTTAATTTTAATAATTCATCTGCCTCATTATTAACTTTATTTAATATTGTATATCTTGTTTGTTTAGTTAAAAAATCTTCATAAAGATTGAAATCAGGATTACAATCTAAACTAAATTTAGTTAGTGGATTTCTTCTAAATAATGGAAAATAGCCACATTTTACTGCTTGTTTTTCCATATCAATACTATTTACCATACCACCTTTAATTCCATGTGAGATACAAGGAGCATAAGCAATTATAATAGCCGGTCCATTGTAACTATTAGCCTCATTAAATACTTTAATCAATTGCATTGGATTTGCTGCTAAAGATACTTGAGCTACATAAACATTAGGATATGTCATCATCATACGAGCTAAATCTTTTTTATTTGTTTGTTTACCAGAACTCGCAAATAAAGCAACACTTCCCATTGGCGTAGCTTTGCTTGCTTGACCACCAGTATTAGAATATACTTGAGTATCAAGTACTAATATTTTAATGTTTTCACCACTTGCTAAAACATGATCAATACCAGAAAATCCTATATCATAAGCCCAACCATCGCCACCGATAGTCCAAATGTTTCTTTTAACAATGTAATCTTTATAAGGTAATAATTCTTTATATTTATTAAAATCAATACTATCATAATATTTTTTAGTTATATTATAATCATTAATATTATTAATATATTCATCAAATTCTTTATACTTACTCATAATATTAACTATTTTTTGTTTGTTAATTTTATCTGCTTGTAAGAAACCAAAACCATATTCAGCATTATCTTCAAATAATGAACTAGCCCAAGGTACAGTATAAGGAGTAGATGGTGCACTAGCTCCATATATTGAAGAACATCCTGTTGCATTAGCAATTACCATACTATCACCAAATAATTGTGTTAACAATTTAATATAAGCAGTTTGCCCGCATCCCGCACATGCTCCACTAAATTCAAACTTAGGTTGTTTAAACTGTGTATTTTTAACATTGTTTAAATTATTTTCTTTACAAGTTATATTTTTAGATAAATAGTCAAATACTTTTTGTTCTTCTTCAACATTTATCATTTCTTTAAATTCTAAAGCTTTATCTTTAGCTAAACATGATTTTATACATAATCCACACCCTGTACAATCTTTAACACTTATTCCAATAATATATTTATCAATACATCTTTCTTTAATATAATCTGGTGCCTTTTCATATTCTTCATCTGATAATTGGTAAGGTCTAATTACTCCATGAGGACATACAAATGAACACATATTACATTTTATACAGTTACTACTTATCCATTTAGGTACGAAATCAGAAATACATCTTTTTTCATCTTTACTAGTTCCTGCTTTAAATGTTCCATCTGGCATATCTTTAAAACTAGATACTTTTAATTCATCACCTTTACGATGACGCATTGCTAAATAAACATCAACATATTTAGGCCTTTCTTCATATTCATAATTACCATCTAATTTAATTTCTTTTAAATACTTAATAGCATTATCAATTGTAAATATATTAGCTTTAACGATTTCTTCACTTTTTAAACCAAATCTATTTTTAATATCATCTTTTAACTGATTAATAATATCATCATTTAATAGATTAGATAAATATAGTATTACTACTTCCATAATAGTACTTATCTTATTTTTAATTCCAGCTTTTGAAGCTAATTCATATGCATTAATAATATAAAATTTAATATTTTTATTTTTAATTATATATTTAACATCATCAGGTAAAAAATCAATTACTTCTTTTTCAGATTTAACAGTATTTAAAACAAAAATACCATTATCTTCTATTTTATTTAATATTTCATAGTCATCTAAATAAGTATCTTTTGTAACCACTATTAAAGATGGATGCTCTACATAATAAGTTGACTTTATTTTTTTATCACTAAATCTCAAATGACAATTAGTTACTCCTCCTGATTTTTTAGAATCATATTGAAAATATCCTTGAACATATTTATTAGTATTTTTACCTACTAACTTAATTAATGATTTAGAAGCACTTACCATACCATCAGAACCATAACCATAAACTAACATTTCTAAACTATTATTTAATTTATAATCAGATTCTTTTAAACTTAAGTTAGTAACATCATCATCAATTCCAATAGTAAAATTATTTATAGGATTATCTAGCATATCATATATTGATTTAATTTGAGCAGGTGTTGTATTTTTACTTGATAATCCATATCTTCCACCCACAACACTAATATTTTTATCTTTTAATACATTTACAACATCTAAATATAATGGTTCATTATTAAACTCTTTAGTTCTATCTATTACAGCAATTTTTTCAACTGTATCAGGTAAAACATTTAAAAAGAATTTACTTGAAAATGGACGATATAAATGAACTTCAATTAAACCATATTCTTTTAAATCATCTATTACTTCTTTTATAGTTTCACAAACTGATCCCATTGCCACAATAACTTTTTTAGCATTCTTGCTTCCATAATAATTGAATGGTTTATAATTACTATTAGTTATTTTATTAATTTTTTCCATATAATTATTAACAATATCAGGAACTATATCATAATATTTATTTCTTATTTCAGTTGCTTGAAAATAAACATCATCACTTTGATTAGTTCCATAAGTTTTAGGATTATTTGGATTAATAGCCTTAGATCTAAACTCATTTAACTTATCATAATTAATTAAATTTTTGACATCATCACTCTCTAAAATATCTATCTTTTGTAATTCATGAGAAGTTCTAAATCCATCAAAAAAATGCATAAATGGTAAACTTGATTCAATTGCTGCTAAATGGGCAACTACACCTAAATAATTTGCATCACACACATTACTAGAAGCTAACATATTAAATCCTGTTGCTCTAGTAGCATAAACATCTTGATGGTCACCCAAAATTGATAATGCATGGGTAGATAAACTACGAGCTGCTACATGCATAACACAAGGTAACATTTCCCCTGCTATTTTATACATATTAGGTATCATCAATAATAATCCTTGACTTGCTGTAAAAGTACTTGTTAAAATACCTGCTCTAAGTAATCCATGAACTAACCCACTAGCACCAGCTTCACTTTGCATTTCAATTACTTTTACTTTATCTCCAAATATATTAGTTAATCCTTTATTAGACCATTCATCCATATGTTCCGCCATTGGACTTGATGGTGTAATTGGATAAATACCTGCTGCTTCAGTAAATAAATAAGCAGCATTACTACAAGCTTCATTTCCGTCAATAATAACTTTTTTCAATTTAATCACCTTTATTAATTATATCATAAATTTGATTTTTTTTATTAAATTGATATAATATTTCTAGGTGATGATAATATGAAATTTAAAATAATTAATACAAAAAAATTAATATGCGTTTTATTGTCAGGTTTTATTATTATTTCTATGACAGGGTGTTCAAAGACCGATTCTAGTTTAAATAACTCTTATAATCAAGGTAATGAAGCTGAAACAGAATCTAAAGAAGATAATCTAGGTAATAGTCAAAATAACGATGTTATAATAGACTCTAAAGAAAATAATCAAAATAATAGTTCAAGTGAAATTGAAAATAATAATACAAAAAATAGCACAGTAAATTATTCTAATAAAGATAAAACGGCTATTCAAACATTTAATAATTTAAATGATGAAATAGATAACATCTTAAAAAATGAAAATGTAGAAAATGCTAAAGACAAAGCAAAAGGAACATTCATTACAATAGTTGATTTCATTTTTTATGATAGTGAAATAAATGGTGTAACCTTTGACGAATTAACCGATTCAGGAAAACAAAAAGTTTTAGAAATAGCTAATAAAATTGATACAAAAATTGAAAATAAATTTCCTAATTATAAAGATACTATATCAGATACAGCAAAAGAAGCCTTTAATAAAGCAAGTGAATTAATTAAAAAAGGTTCATATAATTTAAGTGAGTTTTCTAAAGAAAAATTAGGTGAAGATAATTATAATGCTATTATTAATGCTAAAGATGAATTTATAGATTATACAAAACAAGCTATTGATATCATTGGAGATGTTGGTAGTAGTGTGTTTGAAAGTGGTAAAGAATATATTAAAAATTGGTATGAAAATTTAAAAAAATAATTATGCTATTTAACATAATTATTTTTTTGTTATTTCAGTATATAATAATCTCAATTCCTTTTTATCATTAGGTTTCATTCTAGAAAAATCTAGTCTTATTTGATAACCACTATCAAATGAAATCAACAATTTTGCACGATTTAACCCAAACATAACAGCACTTGTAGAAATAGAATCATAAGGTAAAATATGTATTTTTTTATTTCGAGTATAAGGAGTTACATCAAATAAAATCATTCTTTTATCAGTAAAAACTGCATGATCTCTAGAAGTTTTATAAGCCGCTAAAATATTTTCATCATCTAAAACATAATCTAAAACGTATTTAGGTAATTCACCAACTTCAATTTTTCTGTTAAAATTGAAGTATTTTGTTAATTCTTTAAATTTAATATATGCCACACTATCACCTACTTCACTAATTTGAATCCACTTAATGGCCAAATTCTAATAAATACTTTGCCAATAATATCTTCTTTTTTTATTAAACCTACTTCTTTACTCCTGCTATCTAAAGAATTACCCCTATTATCTCCTAATACCAAATACATATCATCTGGTATTACTTCATAACCTAAATCCTCCAAATTAAAATCTTCGGTAACTAAACCTTCAACTATATTTTCTTTATAAGGATTACCATTTATATATAAAATATTATCTTTATAATAAATTGATTCTCCAGGTAACCCAATTACTCTTTTTATTAAATATTTACTTCCATCATATTTAAGTGAAATAACATCATTCCTTTTAACATCAAATAAATGATAATGAAATTTATTTAATATTAGAACATCACCTTCGTTTAATGTTGGTTGCATAGAAGGACCAACTACTTGCTGTAAAGTTACTACATATATAACAACTATTAAAACAACCAAAATAACAATTATATATCCTAACATATCTTTAAAAAACTCTTTTATTTCTCTAAAATCCATTATAATCGCCTTCCATAAATATTATTACTAAATATGGCTAAAAAGTCAATATTTATTCATCTTGTTTTAATATTAATTTTATTTTATCTGTTATATTCTCTCCCGCTTTAATACTTTGCTCAGTAACAAAACCATATCCTTCTATTTCATAATCAATATCTAGTAATTCAAGTAAAGATACAGCTTCTATTCTTGAATAACCAATTAATGATGGCATTTTAATATTAGTATCATTAGTTAGTAAAAATATTTTATCATCAGTTACTAATGTAGTATTTTTAGGATACTGATCTATTATTTTATTACCATTTCCTAAAACAACTACATCTAATCCATCTAATTTTTTTAAAACATCTTCTTTATTTAGATTAGTGTAATCTTTTATTTCATATGATGAGACATCACTATCATCTTTCTTTTCTGTAATCATCCCTTTATATTTAGCTATTGATTCTATTATTGATTGAGTCATTGTTTTAAGACCTATGTTAGAACCATTATTAGGTCTTTTAACAGATACAAATATTATTATTTCTGGATCATCTTTAGGGAACATTCCAGAAAAAGAATATAATTTGTCTAACCATCCTGTCAAATATCCTCCATTAACTGAATCATATATTTCAGCAGTTCCTGTTTTTCCTAAAACATCTAATCCATCAACCATATAAGCTGTACCTATAGCCCCACCTTCAACATCATTTACCGCATTATACATAAGTTCTTTTATTTTATCTACTGTTGCTTGACTAACAATTCTATCACTTTTTTTAACCTGTCTTTCATAAGTTGTTTCACCATTTGTTACTATCTTACTTACAATATTTGGTTTAACCATATAGCCATCATTAGCAATTATACTTAAAGCTTGTAAATGTTGAATTGGAGTTGTTGTAATACCTTGCCCATAAGAAGCAGCTGCAACTTCAACGGGATAGTTAAACACTAAGCTTCCTGATAATTCCCTTGGTAATTCAATACCTGTTGTATTTCCAAAACCATATTTTGTAAAGCAATCTTTCAAATCATCTTTAGTTAGAAAATTTTGCATAATATTAACAGTCGCTACGTTACTAGACATTTCAAAGCCATAATCATATGTTATACTTCCCCAACCATATTTATTCCAATCATAAATCTTTGTTCCTTCTATATCAATAACACCAGAATCATATTTTTGATCTCCCTTATATGTTCCTTTTTCTATTGCACACATATAAGTAAATATTTTCATAACACTTCCTGGTTCATAAACGAACGATGTTAAAGGGTTTTCATAATTAACTAAATTTAATTTATTTGGATCAAACGAAGGAGAAGCTGATGAAGCTAAAATGTCACCTGTTTTAGCATCCATAACATTAACAGTTACCCATTCAGGTTCATATTTATCAACCATTTCATTTAATTCTGCTTCTACTATTCTTTGAACGTTAGAATCAATTGTTAAATAAATGTCACTACCATCAACTGCATCAACTTTATCTTCTTTTGTATCAGGAATTTTATATCCATATCGATCTTGTTGATAGCTTATATATCCATTAATTCCTTTTAATATTTCATCATATTTTACTTCAATACCTAATTCCCCTTCAATAACAACTTCTGTTTTTTTCACATCATCTACAACAACTTCTACTTCCTTTTTTTTAGCATAGCCAACTATATAAGAAGCAAAATCACCATTTGGATAATATCTTTTGTAACTTTCAATGAAATCTATGCCTGGTAAATTTAAATCTTCAATTTGTTTTTTTAATATTTCAGAAATACCTCTACCACCTGGGCCTAATTCAACTTGATATTTATCTTGATTTAATAATTCTAATAAAGTATCAACTTCCATATTTAATAAAGGAGATAACATTTCTGCCGTTCTTTGTTTATCTTTAACATGATATAAAGTTTCAGATGATCCAGTTCTACTTTCATCTAAATATGCTATTACAGTATAACTAGATACATCATTAGCCAAAATATCACCTTGTGAATCATAAATAGTACCACGTTTAGCATGCAAAGTAGAAGAATAAGTATTACGATTAGATGCAAATTCTTGCATATTTATTCCATATACATTAGGAGATAAAGAAAGATATAAATATTGTAAAAATAAGACAAAAATAAAAACAAGAAATATACAAAAAACTATCATGGGAGTTCTCCATTTAATACTTCTTGTTTTCATATTATCACCTCTTAATCACCTATAACAACTATATTATCATTATTATACGCCAATCCTAAATCTTTTACAACTTTTGATACATTATCAAATGATGTTAATTCATTTACTTGCATAGTTAAACTTTCAACTGTTTTTTCTTCACTTGAAATTTCATATCTAATCTTTTCATTACTCATTTTGTAATTTCCAATACTAGCCCCAAAAAATATTTTAATAACTACAGCTAATGTAAAACATAATACACCACAAAAATATAATAATTTTTCTCCTTTAGTTATCCCTTTTTTCTTTCTTGCCATAATTTATCTTACCCTTTCAATTATTCTTAATTTAGCACTTCTTGCTCGATTATTATTATTTAATTCATCATCACTTGGATCAATATTACCAACGATCTTATATTTAGGTTGGTATTCAATAGGTATAATTGGTAAATTTTTCAAATTTTTATCTACTTTACTTACTTCATCAAATATTCTTTTACATATTTTGTCTTCCAAAGAATGAAAAGTAATAACTTCAATTCTACCACCAACTTTAATTAAATCTAATGCTTGTCTTAAACTTTTTTCAAATACATTTAATTCATCATTAACTTCGATTCTAATAGCTTGAAATACTTTTCTAGCTGGATGCTTTTCCTTTTTATAACTAAATGGCACATTATTTTTAATTACTTCAGTTAATTCTAAAGTAGTTGTGATTGGTCTATTTTTAATAATACCTTTAGCAATTGATAAAGCATATTTTTCTTCACCATATTTTTTAAAAATATCAACTAATTTAGTTAAATCATAATTATTAACTACATAATAAGCATCTAATTCTTGATCTTGATTCATTCTCATATCTAATCTTGCATCTTGATGAAAACTAAATCCTCTTTCTTTTTCATCTAATTGTGGACTAGATACTCCTAAATCATATAAAATAGAATCAACTTCATTAATATTTAATTTGTTTAATTCATCTTTCAAATTAACAAAATTACTATTAATTATTTTATAATTTTCACCTATTTCTTTTAATTTTAAGTTAGCTTTATTAATAGCTTCCTTATCTTGATCAAACGCATATAAATATCCCTTTTTTATTCTTTTTAATATTTCACTACTATGTCCAGCATACCCTAAAGTACAGTCGACAACAATACTATCTTCTTTTAAATTTAAATTATTAATACATTCTTTTAATAAAACACTTATATGCATAAATCACCTTAAATATTTGGAGCGAACAACTTATCAGCTATATCAGATATAGAATCTTCATTATCTAATAAGAATTGTTCAAATCTTTCCTTACTCCATATTTCCAATCTATCATTAACACCGATTATAACACATTCTTTTTTTAAATCAGCATATTTAATAAGTGGACTAGGTATATTTAATCTTCCTTGTTTATCAAATTCTCCTATAATAGCTCCTGATAAGAAAAATCTTAAATAGTTTCTAGCGTCTTTAGTGTTTGGTAATTCTTTATATTTATTAGCAATATTATTCCATTCTTCTTTCGGATAAATAAATAAACAACCATCTAAACCTTTAGTTACAATAAATTGTTCACCTAATTCATATCTTAATTTTGATGGAATAGTTATTCTTCCTTTATCATCAATTGTATGATGATATTCCCCCATAAACATAATTATCACCCACTTTTTGACACCTTATACCACTCTATACCAACATTTTACTCTTTTTATTAATATTTGTAAAGATATTTGTGTAAACTTTTACAAAATAAAAAAGCATAACCAGTTATTTTTTTTACTTTAAACTTTTTTCAAAAAAAAGATGCGCAATTAACGCATCTTTAACATTGAATATAAAGTTTTAAATTAGCAAATAAATTAATATAGTATATTTTAATCACGTTTATTTTAGTGTATATGGTGATTGAGCAGTACCTTCACCACCAGTGAAAGTTAAGCCTGATTTAAGATAAATAATCGGGCGAACTCCAAAAGATGTATCTTTTAGACCAACTAACTTCCCGTTATAAACTGCTAAAATTTCAGTAGAACTAAGTCTATTCATTGTACAATAAAGATAAGATACTGTTGGATTTTCTATTGTATTTACATCTACAATTGTTTTGTCAATTGATGTTCCTAAATCGATGTCGTTAGAGCTAAACATTTCTCCTACTGTTGGCAATCCGACACTTGATTCTAAAAATTCATCTTGAACATCCTTATAACTTGATGCTTGTGGATAATCTCCTATATAAAATGTTTTATTTTTTGTATATCTATACATATCACTTATTCCTTCTATAAATTTATTCAATGAAGTATATATTGTATGACTTGTAGTTATTGTAACAGTACTTCCATATTTACTAGTATTAGGTAGTAATCAATTTAGAACTACTTTAATGCTATCATTATCTTTGCTTACAACCCTAAATGTACACATATTATCAACACCGCAAGCATTATCATCTCCGCTATATGGTACATTTATATACTCTCCTACTTGTACTTCATTTGTATCCGATGTTTTATTTGTTGTACGATAACTGCTTGTAAGAGTTCCATCACCTTCAATGATGGTAAAATCAGAAATTTTTATTACGGCACGAACTCCTTGAAAATTATTTGGTGAACCAACAAAAAATTTTTTTCCATTAATATCCATCTGACATAAATTAGAATTATCACAAAGATTTCCTACCATATATTCTGGATTATTATTAATAAGAAATGAATCAAAATTTCCTGCACGTTCAATTTGTTGAATATCTGGCAAACCTACTTTTTGAATTGTCGTTACAGAATCAACATCTGTGTACATTCCTATATTAAATGTATTATCTAATATATTGTTTTGTATACTACTATCTAAACTACTCAAAAAATAATCATTTAGCCATTGATTTACATAACTTGATTCATATGATTCTTTTGTTTTCCATACTGTACTTGCTGCTTGTATTATTGTTAAAGGTTGCTGAGTTATTAATGTTAAGGTATTAGCTGAAGTATCAAATTCTATTACTCGCCATTGATGTCCACCATACCATAAGAAATTATTTGCTACTTCTTCATTTGTTCCAGTATAATAATATAAATTAGAATTATTTTTATCTTTTACTAAACCAGTAGTATTAGAAGAATCGTACTGTTTTAATAGCGTTTTTATTAAACTGACAGGAACTTTACATTCTTCACTATATTCATATATATATTGATTTTTACTATTACTCCAATTATATACAATACAACCAGGCATTTTTTTACTTGAATCTCTCGGATCTAATATATCGCCATCTTTTAAATATCCCGCATTAATTAATGTTTGAAAATCTAAAGATTTTATGTCAGTATCATAATTTCCATTTTCAGTTACATACATTCTTGCAGCTTCAATAATATTATCTTTTTGCCTTTCATACGCTTCATTTCTTGAATTAGTTAATGTATTATCAATTATTGGAAATGTTATTAATGCTATGACAGCTAATAACAACAAAACTCCCAATAATTCAATTAACGTAAATGCATTTTTCTTCATAATTATCTCTCCTATTCTTACAATAATTATATAATATTTTTTTATTATTTGCAAGAAATGATTTACTATATAAGATAACTTTACAAAATAAAAAGAGGAATTTTCCTCTTAATAAAGACATGCACCTAAAATAATAGCCAATAAAATATATAATACTATTATGATAACATAATTGTTATTATTTTTGCATGTACACGTATTTTTTTCACACATATAATTTACTCCTTATCTTAAATATAAGCTCCAAGTATAATTATTAAAAGAATAAAAAGTACTAAAACAATAGCAGCACCAGAAATTCCGTTATTACAACACATATAAATCATCCTCCTTTTTGTCTTTTCACATTATTGTATGGAATTTTGAAAGTTTTGTGATAGATATTAAAAAAATATTGTTTTTTTTCTTTTATTTTGTTATAATTATTTTGCAAGTAATAAAAGAAAGGATTTAGAAAGTATGAAAAAGAAATATTTATTACTATTATTATGTTTACCACTTTTAGTGACAGGTTGTAAATATGAACCAAAGCTAGTTGATGGTAAAGAAGTTGTTGTAGAATTAAATGGTAAACAATTTACTGCAGAAGAATTTTATGAGGAAATGAAAGACATCAATGGTACAGGAGTATTAATTAATTTAGTTAATAATTATATTACAGAACAAGAATTAACTGATGAAATGAAAAAAGAAGCCGAAGAACAAGCAAAAGCTGAATATGAATCATATGAAGCATATTATGGAGATCAATGGAACAGTGTTTTAGCATCAAATGGATTTAAAAATTCAAATGATTTCTTAACAAGTCTAGAAGATTCTTATAAACAAAATTTAGTTTTAGAAAAATATTTAGAAACAGATGTAATTAAAGATGAAGATATTCAAGAATATTATGATAACGATATTTATGGAGAAGTAACAGTAAGACATATATTGATTACACCAGATGTTGATGATGATATGTCTGATAAAGAAAAAGAAGATGCTAAAGCAAAAGCTTTAGAAGAAGCTAAAAAAATAATTGAAAAATTAGAACGTGCAGAAAATTTAGAAGAAAAATTTATTGAATTAGCTAAAGAAGAATCAGATGATACTGGATCTGCAAGTGAAGGTGGCTTGATTGAAAACTTTACTAATGAAAATATGGATGAAAGTTTTTGGGAAGCATCTTTAAAACTAGAAAATGGTAAATATACTACTGAACCTGTTGAATCACAATATGGTTACCACATAATTTACAAAATTAGTCAAAAAGAAAAACCATCATTAGATGAAGTAAAAGATAAAATTATTGATAACTTAATTGATGAATTATTAAGTGAAGAAAATGCTAGTTTAATTTATTGGGCTGGTTTAAGAGAAAAATATAATATGACTATTCATGATGAAGTAATTAAAGATTCATATGATTCTACAATGAAATTATATAAATAAGATATCAATTTGATATCTTTTTTTATTGCAATAAAAAACCTCTTCTAAAATATAAAGAGGTTTTTAATAACTTTTTTAATAACTATTACTATATTTAGTTGTACGATCTGTCCAATAAACACCTTTATTAGGGAAGTTTATATAATATTCAGGACGTAAGAAACCATCACGCAACCCCCAAATACTTCCACCGCCACCATTTTCAACATTAAATGGTTGATCTGATAATTCTAAGTGTAAATGAGCACCAGTTGAACAATCATCCCAATATTCAGTACCCTTATAACCACCCATAATAGCTATTTGGGTATTTTTAGTAACAGTTTGGCCTTTTTGAACTAAAGCTTTCCTTAGATGCCAATATCCACTAGTATAAAATTTACCATTAATATAATGTTGAATATATACT
Source organism: uncultured Bacilli bacterium (assembly GCA_944371325.1). Lineage (GTDB taxonomy): Bacteria > Bacillota_I > Bacilli_A > RF39 > UBA660 > Faecisoma. Next base: position 127,178 of record CALVXO010000001.1, read on the forward strand.
TTGTTACCACCACAAGAAGATGTATTACTATTGTCAACATAAACTACTATTCCATTAGCAATAGGATAAATTGGATAATTTTTATAGTTAGCTCCACTATCAGACATATCCAATCCATGATGAAAATCATCACTACCATCAAGTGGACTTATTCTCCAACCTGAATAACCAGAAATATATCCTGTAGGGACTGGTCGCCACATTGTTGTATCAGGAGGTAAAACATTAGCAGCACACGCTTCGATAGATTGATCATCACTACATCCTAAAGAAGTATATAAATCAATTTCTGATTGTTTAATTTCTAATTGTTCTTCAATTGATATTGCATCACTATCTAGTTCTGATAGCCTATCACCTAATTTAGCAACTTCAACTTCTAAGTCATCTCGTTCGCTATTTAAATCAATTTCTTCTTGCGCTAATTCTTCAGATTTCTTTTCACTTTCTTCAATATCAACTTTATATTCTTCGACTAATTCATCATTATATGATGTCAACTGCTCAGATACAGCTAAACGATAAATAAAATCAGTAAACGTTTTAGCTCCAAAAGCATATTCTAAGTAAGCGTTTTCTCCATTAGCTAATTGAAAGAATAATAATATATCTTCAATTTCTTCTTCCTTAGCTGCAATATCTTTATTTAATTGTTCAATTGTATTTTTTAAATCATATATATTTTTTTGAATATCGGTTATTCTTGTTCTAATTTCTGTTATCTTATTTTTAGTTTTTTGAATTTCTTCTTCCGTTAATTGTTGTTGTAGTTGATTATTTTTATATTGTTCTTTTAAATCTGCTAATTCTTGTTTTAAATCACCCAAAGTTTGTGCTTCTACTTTAGGAATGTAAAAACTAGATATTAATAAGCAACTTATAAAAAGTATTTGCGAAATTATTCTAAAGATCTTCATTACTTACACCTAACCTTCTATATAATTATATCATATTTTTAAAAATAATTAAAAATAATTTTTTTACTTTACAAAAAAACTAAATTAGTTTTTCTCTAATTTAGCTAATATTTGTTTTGTAACTTCTATTGTTTTATCTTTTACTGAACTAGCAGCACTCTCTAAAACAGGTGTTCCTTTTTCTATTGCGTAATTCAATAATTCTTCTGCTTTAACTTCTATATCTTTAGCCTTTTTTTTAGCAACCTTTAATACTTTTTCTTTATCTAAATCTTCTAATTCTGCTTTTATTTCTTCTATTTTTGTTTCAACAGTTTCTTTTACTTCATCAACATCTATTTCTTTTACTTTAGCAATTAATTCATCAATTTTAATTTTCAATTCTTTTCTTGTTTCTGATCCTTTTTTAGGAGCGAATAAAACACCTAATCCTGCTCCAATTCCTGCACCTAATAAAAATTTACCAAATCCGCTTTTTTTACTCATCATTATCACCTTTCTTTTTTCTATTTAATAACCATGTAATACCATTTGATATTCCTGTTGCGATTTTGTCACTAAATGTATTAATAACATCTGTTGTATTATCTATTATATCAAACAAACCATTTAATTTGTTTACTTTATAATCGACATCATCAACTATTTTATTAACTTTTTTTAATGTTTTAATAAGATTTATCATAGCAATAGTTGTTGTTATTACTAGTATAATCAAAGAAATAAATAATATTACTATAAATAGTTCTTTTAAATCAACGACCATTATTGTCTCCTTTCTCATACATACTATCAATTAAATCAAACAATTCACTTTCTGTTACAGGTTTTTTATCTAAATTTTCTCCTACCATATTAGAATTAATTTCTTCATCAATAATATCTATTGGCTCTTCTTTATCAATTAATTCATCAAATAAATCTGCTTCTTCTGTTTCTTCCTTTATATTTAAATTATTTAAAGTATTTTCTAGTTCATCCTCTAATGTTCCATAAGCTTTTTTTCTAACTTCATCAATTGTAATTGTAGTATTTGTATAATGTTTTGGATTTTCTTTTTTTTGTTTTATATCTTCTTTAATGTAATTTTTATCTAAAACCCCATAAACTGGAGAAATAATTGGAGTTGGTTTAAAAACTCTTTTTTCTTCTTTTAATATTTTTGGTTGTTCTTTTAAATAACTAGATTTTACCTCTTTTTTAGGTTGTTCAAGTTCTTTAAAATATTCATCGTCAAAAAATATTGGTGCCTGTTTTTCTTGCTTTGGTGCTTTTGGTTCTTCTTCAACGACTTTTTTTTCTTCTTTTACAGGCGCTGGTATTTCAACTTGAATAACTTCGCTTTTTACAGGTTCATCTTCTTCCGTAAATAAATTTTTTACTTTATCAAATAATCCCATCTTATTCCACCTCATCTTCTGGTTCGCTTTCTAATTTCAAAAAATCATTACTCTCTTTTTTAGAAGTAAATATATCATACTTTTCTTCACTAACTAAAAAATCATCATCTAAAATAACTTTTATAACATTATCATTAAATTTTATAGTTGATAACATATAACTCATATTTAAAATAACATTATTAATATCATCATAATCAACTTCTGCTTCCATTTTTGAATAATTATACATAAATTCAATGAAGTATCTACCATTATCTTGTTCATTTATTTCTAGATAACCTTTTTTACCATTTACTTCAATTGGCTGAGAGTAATAAGCATTTTCATCTTTTTCATATTCTTTTACTACATTGTAATAATAACTAACTACATCAATATATAGATAATAATAATTCCCATCAGAATATAAAACATCGTTATAATCATTTGTATCCATATATGACACTCCTCTTGGAATGTAATATTTATATCCTTTACCTATTTGATTGTATAAATTATTATTTTTTGATAAAACAACTCCTATTATATTATCAATGTTACTAGTGTCGATTCTTACAATAGAACATCCACATAATAAAAATAGTAAGCTAAGTAGTATTAACTTTTTCATATCTCACCTACTTAATATATATTATAACAAATTTTACAATATTTTGGCAATTATTTTTTGTCAATTTTATGTATAACTTTCAATTTATAAATTGGAAGTCCTAAACTTACAAATTTTCTTTCATATTCTGTTTGAATATTATCTTCATTTAAATTTGAATATAAATCTAAATTAACTTCTGTTAAAATATATCCGTTTTGACTTAAACTAACTAAAGAATATTCAAAAAGATTTTTATTATCAGTTTTCATTTCAATTTCATAATCATACTTAAATATGTTACTATATTTATCTAAAAAAATAGGACTTGTTAATCTTCTATTGGCATGCTTTTTTTTAGGCCATGGATCTGAAAAATTTAAATAAATTTTAGATATTTCTTTATCAAATATTTCATTAATGTTATTTGCATCTATACAAATAATTTTTAAATTATCTATTTTTTTATCTTTTAGTTTTTTAAAGGCTTTTAATAAAACAGTAGGATATTTTTCTAAACCAATATAATTTATATCAGGATTAGTCAAAGCTTTATTTATAATAAAATCACCTTTACCCATTCCTATTTCTAATTCGATTTTATTATCATTTTTAAATAAACTTTTAAAATTATTTTTATATTTATTAGGATCTAAAACATAATAATCACTTTGACTTATTATATCTTGTGCTCCTTTTACATTTCTTAATCGCATAATACCACCAAATATATTATACACCATTTTTAGCCTAAAGCATATAATTAATTAGAAACAAAGGAGGAAACTATGAAAAAAGATAGAGATTGTGGTATGCAATATATGGGTGCTATGCCTATGATGCCTATGATGCCAATTCCAAATCAAATGCCTAATTACCAAATGTCAAACTATCAAATGCCAAACTATCAAATGAATAATCAAAGCAATGACATAATAAATCAATTAAACAACTTAGAAAAAAGAATCAGTGTTTTAGAAAATATGATGAACAATAATAATTATAATAATTCTAATTATCAAATGATGTAAAATATCCCCCATAATTTTTTAAATGGGGGATATTTTATTAATGTCTACTTATAGATGAATACTTCGAATGAACATTCTTTTTAGTTAAATATGCTGTATTAATTGAATATATAATAGAATCATACAAATCATAAACGTAATCATCTATCTTAACTACTCTACTCAAATTATAATCACAATCTAAACTAATTGAATATATTATATATTTTTCTTTAGGAAAATCATCTAAATCAAATGTATAAAGTTTTTCAATATATTTTTTAAATCCTAACCATTTAAAATATTCAGAATTTCCTAAATCTGTCCTTTTATAAAATTTTATATAATAAATTAAAGAACAAACTGATATAAATATTACAATAATTGATGAATAATAAGTATTCTCATTAATTAAGAATAGCCCCATAACAATACCAATAATCGAATATATAATACCTGTTAGCTTAATAGAAAAAGTATCTTCAAAAAAATTATAATTTTCAGCTTCACTAGTTGCTATATTTAACCAGTTAGAATATATATTTAAAAATTCTTCATAATTCTTGGCTTTATGTTCAAAATTTATTAAACTAATTTGATTTTTATTATCAAACATAAACTTTAAAAGCCATTCTTCACTTTGAGTAATATTTTTTATTTTACCTTTTTTTAATATATAATCTTTTTTCTTTTTTTCTATTATTATTACTTTTGTATTTATTAAATATAATATAGAAGCTACTAAATCATCATTAGTTATTTTTTTATGCATCAAATAACCGATAATAGTTGGATTTACATTATCTGGTATTTCTTTATAATATTTATATTTGATTTTCTTTTTATTATATTTTTTATATATATGATACAAAATAATTATATCGCCAATTACCCAAATTGTTAGTATACTGCTTAATAAAACTTTAATAATTTCTTCTTTTCTATCTATTTTAGGTTCAATGTTCATTAGTCTAACTAGTAATTGAGTTTTTAATTCATCTTTATTATTTAATTTTTCAACTTCATTATAAGCATTTTCATAATCTATTCTATTTAAACTTTGTTCAACTTTATTCACTAAATTATAAGCATTTTCTTTTAATTGTTCATATTCCTTATTTGTTTTATCATTAAAATCAATATTTAAATTACTTTCAATTTCTTTTATTTTATCCAAAGCATATTGTTGTGAGACTTTATTAGTATCTAATTTATCAAAAACTAATCTAAAATCTAAATAATTATCTGTTTCAAAATTAGTAATTTTTATCTTTATAGTTTCTTGATCAACTTTAGTAACTGCATATTTAGGGCCATGAACCCAAACTTCTAATGTTTTTTTATTATTAGGAATATGAATGTTTATTTCAAGATTATCTATTATCTCTTCCATATCGTAAAAGAAAGGAAACATAACTTCAGAAATATCTTCATGTGTTATTACCATATTTTTTAATGTATAGTTTAAATAAAAATCTTTATTCATTTTAGAAGAATTATATATTTTATAACTTTCACCATCTTCAAATTCTTCTATTTTATAAACTCCATAATCCCCTTTTGTAGCAATAGCTGAATAATTAAACAAATCACCTGTTTCTTTAATTTCTTCATCTGTTAATTTATTAGAATAATCTATTGATCTTATTTCATTTAATGTAATTCCACTACCATTATATAACTGCTTATCAAATAAAACTAGTGAATCTCCTTTATAGCCTTCATAATTATTTCGATATTTTAAAGTTCTTTCAAAGCCATTATACTCACCATTCATTTGAAAAGTTTCAATAACATCAATATTTCCATTTTCTAATATTGTCATATCGATCTTATAATCAGTTATATTATAAGCTTTTACTTCAGGTATAAATAAAAATAATAAGATAATTAATATTTTTTTCATAGTTACCTCCTAAAAAAAACTTACAAATGTAAGCTTTTTAAAATTGTACTTTTGGTACTTCTTTATCAGCTTCACTAGCTTCAAAGAATGCTTCTTGTTTAAATCCAAACATTGAAGCAATAATATTAGAAGGAAACATTTCTAGTTTATTTTTATAAATAAGTACCGCATCATTATAAAACTGTCTAGCATATTGAATCTTATCTTCTGTTTCCTTTAAATTTGCTTGCAAATCTAAAAAGTTTGTATTAGCTTTTAAATCAGGATAAGCTTCTGCAACTGCCATAAGTCTACCTAATGCTCTAGATAATTCTCCATCTGCTTTAATTTCTTCTTCAGTTGTTTTAGCATCAACCACTTTGTTTCTAGCAGCAACTACGTTTTCCAATGTTTCAGTTTCATGCTTTGCGTAACCTTTTACAGTTTCAACTAAATTAGGAATTAAATCAGTTCTTCTTTTTAACAACACATCAATTTGAGCCCATTGATCTTTTACTTTATTACGTAGTGAAACTAAACTATTATAAGTTATTCCTACAAATAATAAAATTAATACAATAACTCCAATAACTATTAAAGCAATAATCCAGCCTTCCATATTCTTAACCTCCAATAACATTATATAATAAATTAAATAAAAAATAAATACATATTTTATATTTTTTTAGGACAAAATAAATTTGAAAGGAATGGTTAACTTGAATATCGATATAAGAAAACATATTATTTCAAATTTTAAAAATGCCGATGTAGATGAAATAAAAGCTTCTATTGAAGCTTCAATTAAAGAAAAAGATGAAATTACTCTACCTGGTTTAGGAGTGTTTTTTGAAGTGTTATGGACTAGTAGTGACGAAAATAGTAGAGAATATATATTAAATACATTAAAAAATTCATTAAATTAATAAAAAAAGGTTGACAAAATCAATCTTTTGAATTAGTATATATGGTACCAATTCGAAATAATTTGAATTGGTGCTAGTATCACACTAGCCAACCCCTTTTTATTCTTTTATGCGAACTATTCCTATAAGGAATAGTTCATTTTTATTATAATATAATAATATTTTTTTAGTCAATGTTTTTTTATTTTATAAATGTAAACTAATGTCAATGAATTTTTATTTTATTATTAGCGATTTCTTCTAATGCCCTTCCAATTGGTTTTTTAGAAGTATATTCATTTTCCTTTAATTGAAAATGTTCAGTCTTTTCTATTTCATGGGCTCTTTTAGAAACGATATTTACTAATAAATATTTAGATCCTACTTGATTTAATAATTTATCAATTGATGGATATATCATTTAATCACCTTCCCTATATTTATAATAAACTATTATTTTATATTTGACAACAAATATCTTATAATTTGACATTATTTGACAACTCATTATATATTTTATCTATTTGTTCTTTATTATATACTCTCTTATTTAATCTTTTATCAACTGTATTATATAGTAATTTTCTAGTTGTTAGCCAAACACCAGTAACATTAAATATTAAATGACTATTTAATATTACATAATTAAAAGCATTTTCTTTTAATACAAAAGGATTTTTTATTCTTTTGTTTTTAATATACCAATATTCATCTTTTATATCTCCTTTTATTTTTCCTTCTAGATTTAATTTAGCAAATTCAAAAATACCAGCTTCATTTATAACAATTAAATTATTATTAATTACTAATGTTTTTTGATATGTATCTAACTTTGATAATTCAGCTATCATCATTTCGTTATTAGAAAATTTTTCTATTTTTTTAAAAGGAAGTGATCTATCACCATATCTAATATAATCTAAAGCAATCTTTATAACTGTTAATGTATTTAATATAATTAAAAAAATAAATAACAATTCAATTCCGATATTAGTAATAAAAGGTCCAAATATTAAAACTACTAATATTGGAAATATTCCTGCATATATACCTAATAAAAAGCAAACAAGAAATCTTTTTATATTTTTTTCCTTCATAACTTCACCTACTATTTAAATTTTATCATATTTAAAAAAATATTGATATATTTATCAACATTTTTTATTTAAAATCGACAATTTTTAAATGATTGTTTTATATTACTTGATTAATTATTACTAATAATGTACTATTATTTACTTTAAAATCTTTATCATTTATAAAAATAGTATTTTCAATATCGATATTATTTTTCTTTAATGTATTATTAATATTATCTTTAGAAGAAATATATATTACATTTTCGTATTCAATATTTAATTTTTCGAAAAAACATTTAACAAATGTTTCATTTACTTTAGTTAAAAATATTTTATTATAAGATATTTGTTTTAATAATTCCATTGTAATTAATAAATCATTACTTGTAAAAATTAAGTTTTCTAAATAATCATTAATCAAACGACTAACTTTTGAGTTAACGTCAATATTGTTTTTATATTCATTAAAAGAGATATTATGGCCAAAATATTCAGATATTTCATTTTTATATTTTTTATAAAAATCTTTTAAATATTTAAGTAATTCACCATCTAAATCTAAGCAGATATTTAAAACAGTCTTCCCTTGAGTTATTTTTTTATATATATGTTTAGCTACTATATCACGATATGGTTCAGTAGCTTCTTGTAAGTTTAAATCTTTAAAACTTAAAACAAAATTACTTAATTCTATTTTAGCTTCTTTTTTAGTTGTACTACTTTGATCGGATAATAATTCAAATTCAACAAATCCACCTATTTCTGGAAGAGTATCAATCATAATACTATATTTATAATGATCCTTAGCTAATTCATAAACAATACGTTTTTTCATTACTAAAACATAACTATAATATCCTAAAGATGAAAATAAACTAATAAAATTATCATATTTATCTACATCAGATGAAATATTGTTTTCTAACTTACAATATTGACCTAATAAAGTATCTGATTTCCCTTTATATGTTATTTCCATATTATTATCATTTTTTCTTATTCTAAGGCATGTTCTATTTTTAATAAAATTACTATTAATATCTGTAAAATATTCATCAGATTCTACTATTTCTTTTTTCTTTTTAAAGCCTAATTTTTCAGCTATATTAATTAATCTTTCTGGTTCCATACAATAATATTTTTCTTCAGTTTCTATTTTCATTACCATCATCCTTCCTTGTTATAATAGCGATTTTATAGGTACCTAAAATATTAGTAAATGTATTATATTCAATATGATGTTTTTTAAATTTGTTATTAATAATATTTATAAATTGATTTTCATTTAAATAACAATTACCTACATCTTTTAAAAATTTAGTGTATAAATATTTGTTTAATATTTTTGGTAATCCTTTATAATCCTTTGGATTTAATATTTCTATTATAATAATTTTTTTAGAAATTTTATCTAAAAAATCTAGCATATTATTTATATTTGTTATATTGTTCATATGATGAAGTGTATTTTTACAAAAACTAACATCATAACTATCTTGTTTCACATTATTTAACTCAACGTCATCATTAGTATATATTACATTATTTTGCTTGTTCAAATTTAAATAATTTAAACATATATCATTACCAACAATAGTTTTATATTTCTTTTTTTTTGCTATTAAAAATATATCCGAATTGTCACCGCATGATACATCGATAATAGACTCTTTATATGGCAATATATCATATAATAATTCTTTAAATTCTTTTTTTCTTCTTCTTTTTTCTGTTAAGATATATTTTTTTAAAACTTTTTCATGAAATTTATATCTATTTATATATTTTAGCGACATATCAATTTCTTGTTTTATATTTGAAGAAACAAATAAAGTAGAATAATTTTCTTTATGATATTGTATTAATTTTTGATATTTTTCTGATTCACCATTTAATATTAATATATTAGTTTTTAAAGCAATAACTAAAGTATTTAAACAAAAACATACTGGATAAAAATTAGTGATTTCTAATTTATATTTATTGTTTAATTCTTTTATTTTCTCTAACATATCAAATTTTTCATTTTCAAATATTATCTTATTATCTAATAAATAACTAAATTTATTATCATAAATTAAAAACATTATTTTTTTATTAGATATTTTTATATCTAATTTTTCTAAATTATATTTTTCTTTATAAAATTTATAAACATCAATCTTCATACTCTATTTCTTCCTTAATAAATAATTTAGCCGCGTTAGTTAAATAATTATTAATATATAATAAATTTATTTCCATTTTTGGTAAATCTTCTTTTATATCTATATAATCTAATATATTAGAATCAACTAAATACTGAATGGCAGATTTAACAACATAACCTATTCCTAAATTTTTTCTTGTTGCATCAATTATTAACTCTTCTGTTTCGAACTCCAAAATTGGTTTTAATGATACATCTAAATTATTACAACAAATATTTAAGTTCTTCCTAATCGAACTTCTAGAAACTGGCAAAATAATATCTTCTTTTTCTAATTCTTTTAAATTATTATATGTTTTTTTATTTTCTTTGGATTTTACAAAACAAGTGTTTAGTGAACAAATTGGTTTTATCTCAATATTGTTATAAACTGTATCAATTGGTGATGAATCAACTACAAAGTCAACTTTTCTTTGTTCTAATCTTTCAATTAAAAAATTAGTTGACATATCAATTAATTCAATTACAATTTTAGGATGTCTCAAACGAAAAGCTGCTATCTTATCCATCAAATAATTTCTAACAATATGTGATTGAACTCCGATTATTATTCTTCCTTGTTCAATATCATTTATTGATACTAACACTCTTTGACAAGATAATAATAAATCATGCATTTTTTGTAAATATTCATATAGTATTTCTCCAGATGGCGTTAAAGAAATACCTTTATTAGCTCGATAAAACAATTGCGTATTTAGTTCTTCTTCTAATTTAGACATACTTTTACTAATAGCTGGTTGTGAAATAAATAATTTGTTAGAAGCATCTAAAAAACTCTTTGAACTTGCAACTTCTAAAAAGATTCTTAAAGAGTTTAAGTTTACATTATTCATATTGCCATCACCTAAGAGTATTATAGTAATATATTGTTATAAAGTCAAGTTAATATTTTTTATATTATCTATAACTTTTGTTTATAGTCCATTATCATTAAAACTATAATAACTATCTTTACCAATTATTATATGATCTAATACATTTATTCCTAATAATGTTCCTACTTCTTTTAATTGTTTTGTAATTATAATATCATTATTAGATGGATTAACATTACCTGATGGATGATTATGGATACAAATAATACTTGTTGCACTTAATAAATATGCTTCTTTAAAAACTTCTCTAGGATGAACCAAACTTTGATTAATTGTACCGATAAATAATAATTTATCTTTAATAATATGATTTTTAGTATCTAAATAAACACAATAAAAATGTTCTTGTAGTTTATCTTTTAATTTTTCTTTATAGTAATTGAATATACTTTCAGATGAATATATTTTTATTTGATTAATATTATTTATTTTATTATTAATTCTTTTACCTAATTCAATACTAGCTAAAATTTCACAAGCTTTTGCTTTACCTATTCCTTTTATTTTAATTAAGTTTTGATAATTAATATCTTTTAAATTATTAATATTATCAATTTGTTTTAAAATGTTATTCGCAAGTTCTTTAACGGATAAATCTTTTGTTCCACATTTTAATAATATTGACAATAATTCTTCGTTACTTAAGTATTCAACACCATTACTAATTAGTCTTTCACGAGGTCGTTCATTTATTGGAATATCTTTAATTAATATAATTATCCCTCCTCTTTATATTTACTTAATGTTTGTTTAATTATTTCTCTTATTGTTTCTTCTTCATTTGTTTCTTTTAAAACCATATCATATTGTCTTAAAGAATTTAATAATTCAGTATCTGAAATTGTTGTTGTTTTAATAATTGTATTAATATCTTTATTTTTATAATATTCTTGTATCTTATTTACATTATCACTTTCTAGTGAAATACCTATATAAACATAATACATATTATCAATAACGCTATATATATAATCAGATAAATTTGTTGTATTCTCTTGCATACTTTCCATACTAGAATAAACACCTTGTTGGACTAAATATGCTGTTTCTTTTACATTAAATACCGGTATTATATTAACACTTTCATATTCTTTTAACATATAAAAAGATAATAAAAAACCGACTAATAAAGATACAATTATAGTTAATAAATATTTTTTCATATTCTCACCATTTTAATTATACCCTATTAATCAGTTACATTTTGTCGAATTAAATTAATTCATCAATTTTTGAAACGATATCATTTACATGAACATCAAATACTTGATTAGTTTCTCTTATTTTTAATTCTACTAAATTATCTTTAGTTTTTTTACCAACTGTAATTCGATATGGAATACCAATTAAATCCATATCATTAAATTTTACCCCTGCTCGTTCATCACGATCATCTAATATAGTTTCAATATTATTTTTAGTTAAATTATTATATATTGCATTAGCAATTGATTTTTGAATATCATCTTTTTTATCAATTAAAACAATAGCTACTTTGTATGGTGCGATTTCAATCGGCCAAATAATACCTTTTTCATCATTTCTTTGTTCAACTATTGAAGACATTATTCTACCTAAACCAATTCCATAACATCCCATAACAACTGGTTTTAATTCATTATTTTCATCTAAATAATTTAGATTTAATGCTTTAGAATATTTAGTACCTAATTTAAATGTATTACCAACTTCAATACCATGTTTAAAATATAGTTTCTTACCACATTTTGGACAGGTATCAAATTCTTTTACATTTTTTATATCTCCTACATAATCATATTTAAAGTCTGAAGTATTAACATTTTTGTAGTGATAATCTGTTTTATTAGCACCTACTATATAATTATATTTATATAAAATATCATTATCAATTACTATTTTAATATCTAAACCAATTGGCCCTGCAAATCCTACTTTAGCATTAGTAACTTTTTCTACTTCTTCTATTGACGCTAATTCTATAGTTTTACCATTTAATAATTTTCTTAATTTTGTTTCATTAATTTCTCTATCACCACTTACTAAACAAGCATATAAAGTATCATCAACTTTATAAATCAATGTTTTAACAAATTTATCTTTATCTTCTTTTAAATAATCAGAAATTTCTTCAATTGTTTTAGCATTAGGTGTATGAACTAATTCTTTTTCTTTATACTTTTCAGCTTTTTCTTTATTTATTATGCATTCACTTACTTCGATATTAGATGAATATCCACAATCACATAAAACTAATATATCTTCACCAATATCAGTTACGGCTTGAAATTCTTCACTTAATAATCCACCCATAACACCTGTATCAGCTGTTACAATACGATAATCAATACCAATTCTATCAAATATATTTTTATAAGCATTAAACATTTTCATATATGATTTATTTAAACTATCTAATGAAGTATCAAAACTATAAGCATCTTTCATAAAGAATTCTCTTACTCTTATTAATCCATATCTAGGTCTTGGTTCATCACGATATTTGTTTCCTATTTGATATAAATTAAAAGGCATATCTTTATATGATTTAATTTTCATTCTAGCTGCTTCTACAAAAAATTCTTCATGAGTAGGGCCAAGTACTAAACTTCTATTATATCTATCCTTTAAACTAAACATATCATGGCCAAAATTATCTCTTCTACCACTACTTATATAAACATCTTCTGGTAACAAATTAGGCATCAATAATTCATTAGCACCGGCTTTATTCATTTCTTCTCTAATGATATTTTCAATATTTTTTAATACTTTTAATCCAAGTGGCATATACATATAAATTCCATTACCTATTTTTTTAACCATTCCACTTTTAACTAGTAAATTGCCACTTACAGTTTCTTCATCTTTAACATCTTCTCTAAATGTATAGAAAAAATTTTCACTTAATCGCATAATTTCACCTCAACAATTTAATTATATCATAAATTAAAATATTTTATTATAATTTCTTAACTTTTTGACTACTTAATGATTCTAGAAAACTATCCGTAGATGATTTTATTTTATCTACAAATTCAGTATCAATATTTAATCCTATTATATCTAAACATTCTTGATAACTTTTTTCATTTATTGCTTTATTATATTCCATTAATATTTTAATAAAATCGTTATCTTTTTTATATGTTTCTAATATATAAATTGCAATAGGAAAACCTATAACATTCCAAGTATCTTTAACAACAAGATTTTTTTCTTTAACATATTCTTCAAAAAAATTAATTGTTTTTTCATAATTTTTATCTTTAAAAACTTTATTATATGCTTCTAAACTTATATCTTTTTCCTTTTTATATAGTAAAATCAACTTATAACAATAATATACTTTATCCATATATTTTAAAATTGTGCGAGCAACAAATCTCATAAATATATTCATATCATTATAATAACTTGTGTCTTTTAATTCTTCAATATATATAAATTCTATTCCATAAGATAATGATTCTGTTAATAAATCACTTACAAAGTTTCTTTTACTTTCAGGTTGATTTAAATAATGCATAATTTCATGAATTATAATACAACTATCAATAATATTATTATGTAAATAAATTTCAATCATTCTTTTATTACCTTTATCATAATATGATGTTCCATCTTTAATTTTTTTATCTATTTTCTTAAATACTATATTACCATTTACAATTAATTCTTTTATTGAAATATTTATATGATACTTATCCAAAAATTGTTGAACCAAAGAGATATTTTCTTCCAAACTAACATAAGAAAAATCATATTTTTCGAACTTAATTTTTTTTATTACTTCAACATACTTATAATAGATATAGTTTGATAAATTCCATAAATTTTCTATTTCATCTAATATAAATGGATTATACGAAAAAAAAGATAAATTTTCAAAACAATCTTTATATTCTTTAATTCTTTCTTGGCTAACCATATTATCACCACCTAAATTTGTAAATATTATAGCATAGAATATTGCGAAAATGTTAAATATATGTTATTATTAGTATGTAAGGAAAAAACTTGCATATAATAAAAAAGGGAACATTCAGTTTTGCAATGTTGAATGTCTACCTAGATTTTTGGAAGACATTTAATTCTTTATTGAATTAAGTGTCATTTTTTTATAACTATTATCATTACGATAAGAAGTGATAAAATGATAATAATGTGTTTTAGAACTTTTATTATAAAAATTCTTTTTGACATTTTATCAAACCTCCTCTCTTTTAAGATTCGGCAGACACTCAACAACTAAATATTCCTACTAACAAGTATACTATAAATTAACTTATTATTCAATAATTTATTCATAATTAATAAAATGTTTTAAATTAATATCAAATTTTTTAATAATATCTTTTAAAATAGAAGGTTTTAAATTATAATCTTCTATTTTTTTTATATCAATAAATTGAAATATTTGATTTTTATCTTCCTGTGGAGTTATTACGCCATTATACTTAGCATAATAACAAAAATCTATATTTTGAATTTTTTCTTCTTTTAAAATATTTTCAAAAACACATAATAATTCAAAATCCAATTCTATTCCTAATTCTTCTTTTATTTCTCTTATTATTGCTATCTTACTATCTTCTAATTTATTGACTCTTCCACCTGGCAATAAATAATAATCAGCATTTTTATATTTAAATAATAATATCTCGTTTTTTGAATTAATAATAAAAGCCGAACATCTAACTAAAAATCTATAATCATTTTCTTTAAAATCAATATCCATTTTTTCCACCTTCATTTTGAATATTTATCTTTATTTAATTCATAAATATATGATTCTACAGGTTCATCAATAAACGTATATTCATTAAAAATTGTTTTGTTTTTATCACGAATAAACCCTAATTTTTCCATTAACTTCCAAGAAGCGATATTAGGAATTGCAGCACTTGTTTTGTATTTTTTTAAATTAACCTCATTAAACATATAATTTATCATTGCTAAGGCTGCTTCAGTTGCGTATCCTCGTTTTTGATATTTTGGATTAAAATACCATCCTAGTGACATGGTATTTTCTTCATCACATTCTTTAGAAGAAATATGAGAATTGATTTGCCCTATACATTCACCATTATTTTTTAAAAATATACTCCATTCAAATTTATCTTTATCTTTAGCATGATTAACTTTTTCTTCATAAAATTTTTTTTGAATTTCCCAATTCAACAATCTATCTTTAAATTTTTTATTTATATCAAGATAATATCTATTAACTTCAGGGATCATTAATATCTCCCATAATATCTTTTGCTCTTTCATAGTTGGAATTTTTAATATCAGTCTATCTGTCTCAATTTCTTTTGTACCTAATAAATTCATAATAATTCTCCTTTATTTTAAACTTTCAAAACCACTTCTTTTAAACATTTTTTCTAATTCATATTTAGTAAATGTAATAATAGTAGGTCTCCCATGAGGACAATTAAATGGATTATGACATTTTCTTAAATCATTAATTAATTCTTCCATTTCATTAATACTCAAATTAGTATTAGCTTTAATACTTGCTTTACAAGCTAAAGTAGCAGATAAATGATCATTAAATTTAGATAAATCAAAATCTTTTTCTTTATGGATAACCGCTTCAATAATTTTCCTTATCTGTAAATCTTCAAAACCTTTAGTTAACCAAACAGGATGAGATTTAATAATAACAGAATTAATACCAAATTCTTCAATATCGAATCCCATATTATTTAAAAACTCAAAATTTTCTTTTAAAATAATATATTCATTATTAGATAATTCAATTGTCATTGGTAATAAAAGTGGTATTTTATCTTTAATTGGATTAGATAATCTATCTAAAAACAATTCATAATTTACTCTTTCTTTAGCAGCATGTTGGTCAATTAAATACATACCTATTTCATTTTGACAAACTATATAAGTCCCATGAACTAAACCAACTGGATATAATAAAGGTAGTCTTTCTTCATATTTTGGTTCTTCTTCTTTAATTACTTCATTATCAAAATTTAAAGTTATTTCTTCATATTTTGGCTTTTCAATTTTAGGAAATACTTCTTTTGTTTCTATTAATTCTATTTTTGTTTCTTTATGTTCTATTACTTTTTCTTCAATAATTGATTCATTAAAATCATTAATCGGTTGTTCTATTACAGGAATTAATGTTTGTCTATTTAATTTATTAATAATTGTTTTTTTTACTAAATCTAATAATTCTTCTAATTTACTAAACTTAATATCCATCTTAGTAGGATGAATATTAACATCTACTAAGCTAGGATCTAATTCAATATTTATAACAACAATAGGATATCTATTATCTGGTTTATAAGAATGATAACTATCATTAATTATTTTATTTAATTCTTGGTTTCTAACTACTCTACCATTTACTAAAGTAATAATGTGATTTCTCCCTGATCTATTTACTTCAGGTAGACTTATAAAACCATTTATAATATAGTCATCATCTTCATTGTTTATTTCTAACATTTTACGAGCTACATCCATTCCATATATACTACTTATAGTTTTAAGTAAATTATTAGAACCATCTGTTTTTAAAATAGTATTACCATTATTAATTAAAGTAAATCTAATTTCTGGATGAGATAAGGCAATTTTATTAACATAATCAGTTATACTAGCTAATTCTGTATATAAACTCTTTAAATGTTTTAATCTAGCAGGTGTATTATAAAACAATTCAGTTATTTCAAAAATAGTACCTTTTCTAGCTTCAGTATTTTCAACTTTAATTATTTTACCGCCTTTAATATTAACTAGTGTTCCTATTTCTCCTTGACTAGTTTTAAGTAATACATTACTAACTGAAGCAATACTAGCTAAAGCTTCACCTCTAAAACCTAAAGTATTAATATTGTATAAATCAGATTCATCTTTTATTTTACTTGTAGCATGTCTATTAAAAGAAAGAATTGCATCTTCTTTATCCATACCTATCCCATTATCAGTTACTTTAATTAAACTAGTTCCTGCTTCTTTTAATTCAATTTTTATTTCACTACTATTAGCATCAATACTATTTTCAACTAATTCTTTTACTACTGAAGCACATCTTTCAACAACTTCTCCAGCTGCTATTTTATTAGCTAAAATCTCATCCATTATTCTTATTTTACTCATAAAACTTCACCTATATAATTATATCAAAAAAAAGTTTATTTTTTAAACCTTTTATAAAGACTTATTTTCTGAATTAACATGTTTTACTACTGTGTTTTCTAATAGATTAACTTCTACCGTTTCACCATTAACAATGTTTTTACTATACATTCCAACATAATAAGAATATAAATCACTTAAATAATTACCATTACCATAAGTTTTATATTGCCAATTTTTTAAATAATCAATAGTTGTTTTGAAATTTTCATAACTGCTATATTTACTTGCGAAGCCTTGTGGATTTTCATATGCTTCTTGAACATATTTTAACCAACCAGTATCACTATAGTTATTTAAAACATCATCAAAACTTACTCCTTTTTCATCAGCATATATAGCTACGATTAAATCCACTAAACCAGAACCATAATTGTAGGATTGTAAAGCTAATTTTTCATTACCATGATATCTATCTAGGACTTTTTGATATCTCATTATGCCTATTTTCATATTAGTTCTTTTATTTATTGCATTATCCATTGTTTCATATATAGTTTCTTCTTGATTAGTATTATAATTAAAAGCAGTTACTTCTTGACCATTTGGTGTTTCTAATTGACAAATACCAACACCAAATCCATTATAAAATTTACCATTTGGAATAGTATCTTCATGATTTAAACTTGATTCACAAAACATTAAGCATAAAAATGTATATGGGTCAACTCCAAAATTATCACACATTTCAAAGCAATATTTTCCATCATCTGAATTAACAAAATTTGCTATTTTAGAAGTAGAATATTCATTTATAGAAGTTGCCAAAGGAATATCTTCACGATTTTTAATTTTACCATTTATAATATCATTGGTTTGTTCTAATCTAGTTAGAAAGTCATAATTTTCTTGTCCGATTTCATCTGAAGATGTTATAGTATCAGAAGACTTTTCACTCATAACATAATCATCGCTAAAACTATCTTGTTCTGCCCCATAAGATATACTTGTTGAAGGAATTTCGGTTTGATCATCTTTTCCTTTTTTTAAAGTGATAGAAGAAAATAAAGCAACTGAAGCAAGAGCTAAAGCTATAATTTTAATTTTATTTATTTTTACATTATTTACTATAGGAATATTTTCATCCATTCCATCAAAAATTCTTTTATACATTTGATGATTTAAATTTTTTTTATAATTTTTAAGTATTAACTTAGAATTTTTATCATAAACAATCTTTATATCATTATTTAAAACTTCGATTAATAAAGGTCTTGATGGTAATTGTTCAACAAATTGATTTATTGCTCTTGTACTATTTGTTCTTCTTCTTCTTTTTTTGCTGACTGATTTCATCAATAATCTATTATTTACTAATTCTATAGTTACTTCCATAAATATCACCTTTTTTTGCTTACACTAATTCCATCTCCGATGTCATAAAATATAGTTTCATAATTTTTATTATCTTTCAAAAATTCTATATAATTTTTTATTTTTCTTACCAATTGTGTTAAATTTCTACTCATTTTTTCAGTACTATCAACTAAACCATGAAATTTTAAATTATCTGTTATTATATATTTGTTTTTATTTAGATTATTTTCAAATTTTTGAAAAAATTTAATACTTTGCGCTTTTGCCGCATCAATAAAAATCAAATCAAATTTATCATTTAACTCAACATTAAAAGCATCATCATTTATTAACTTAATTCTATTATTCAATTTAAATTTATTTATATTCTTAACAGCTTCTTGATATCGAAGTTCATCTCTTTCTATAGAAGTAACTATAATATCATCACTAACTAAAGCCATATTAATAGCTGAATACCCTATAGCAGTACCTATTTCCAAAATACTTTTAATATTATTCTTTTTTATAAAATCTTTTAGAAACTCTATCCCTTCTTTTTGCATAATAGGTATATTATATTTTTTAGCATATTGTTCTATTTCTAACATTCATACCCCAAATATATTAAACATTTTTGTTGATGTTCAGAATATGTTTTTGAATAATATGTTTTATTAGCATTAGCATCAAAAACATTTGCTAAAAAATATAAATAATCATTATCATCTGGATAAATTACTGCTTTGATACTTTCTTCGCCTGCCATTCCACCAGGCCCAACTGGTAAACCATAATATTTATATGTATTATATAAAGAATCAACCGCAAAATCACTATTAGTATATGTTAATTTCCATTCATTAATTGCATATCCTAAAGTTGCACAACTTTGTAGTTTCATTCCAATATCTAATCTATTTAAAAATACTCTAGCTATCTTAGGTCTATCTTCATCTAATATTGCTTCATGTTCTACAATAGAAGCTAAAGTTAATATTTCATGAACCGAATAATCTTTTATATCATTTTTATATTTAGATAAAATTTCATCCATTTTATCTAACATTTTATAAGTTATTTCTTCCATACTACTATCTTTAAATATTTCATAAGTAGCAGGAAAAAAATATCCTTCTAAACTATATCTTATACTGCTATTTTTTATTTCGTCAGTTATAAACCAATATTTATCAATTAATTTGTTAATAAGATCTTCACTTTGCCAATAATTTAACAATTCTTCACTACTATAATTAGTTACTTCACTTATATAATTAGCAACATCAGTTATATGTTTTCCTTCTGGGATAACAAAAGAAATAACATTAATATTAGAACTATCTTCTAATGTTTCAACTATTTTCTTTACTCCCATATTCGTATTTAAAGTATAAGTTCCCTTTTGTAAATTGGTTGGATTAAATATTTTTACAAACATTTTATAAAAACTTATTGATCTTATTAAATTTTTTTCTTTTAATTGTTCAGCTATTGATAAATATGTACTATTTTCTTCAACATAAAAACTTACTTCGTTACTTTCTTTAGTTGTTGGACTAATGCCAATATTATATGATACACAACTAACTACAATAACAATTGCTAAAATAGTAATAACAAAAATATATATATTAACAAACTTCTTCATAATATAAAGCGAGTATTACTCGCTATCCTCCATACTTGATCTTGCTTCATCTTGTAATTCACTTAATATTGTTTCAATAATTTTCCATTCTTTATCTGTTTCAATTGGTTGTAAATTTAAATTTTCACTGTTAGGAGTATATGTTGAAGCATAAACTTTAGTATTACCTTCTTCATCAGTTGTTTCATCTGTATAAACTATATAACTTTTATTAGTTTCATCTGAATCAAAAGTAAATAATACTTCACATTCTATCTCTTTTCCATTTTCATCTATAACTTTAAATTTCATTTGTTCTTCTTTCATTATTATTCTCCTTATCTAAATATGTTTGTAATATTATAGTGGCTGCTAATGCATCTACTTTTTTCTTTCTTTTTTTTCTTGATAAATTTTCACTTATCATATAATTATGCGCAGATACAGTAGATAATCTTTCATCTTGTAATACAACATTATAGTTTAGTTGTTCTAATTTTTCTTTAAATTCTATAGTTTCTAATGCACGTGGTCCAATCGTATTATTCATATTTTTAGGCAAACCTAAAACAATTAAATCAATCTTATATTCTGATATAATTTGTTTTAATTCATCAATTAATTTGTTAATATCATTATATCTAATTGTTTTTAAAGTTGTAGCTATTGTTCCTTTAGAAATTGCTAAGCCTAATGTTTTAGTTCCTAAATCTAAACCTAAATATTTCATTTTATAAAATGGTTAATTAATACTTCTAAAATTTTTGTTCTTTCAAATCTTATTATTTTATTTCTTGCTTCTTTATGACTTGAAATATAACCTGGATCACCACTCATCAAATAACCAATTAATTGATTTTTTGCATTATATCCTCTTTCTTCTAAAATTGTAATAACTTCTTTAATTGTTGATTCTATTAATGCATCTTCTATCTCTTCAGTTGTAAATATTTTAGTTTCATCCATAATAAACACCACCTTATCACATTTTAATTTTATCAAATTTTTAAATAATTTACAATATTATATTATAAATTTAAAAGACTATATTAAATAGTCTTTAATTATTATTAATTATTTCAATAAATTTATTTGCAACTTCATCTATTTTCATATTAGTAGAATCAATGTAAACTTGATCATCTGTTCTCATTAATGATCCAATTTCTTTATGAGAATCATTATAATCTCTTGACTTTATATTTTCATATATTTCATCATAAGTCATATCAATATTTTTTTCTTGATATTCTTTATATCTTCTTTTAGCACGTTCTTCTAGTGTAGCATCTAAGTAAAATTTATAATCAGCATTTGGAAATACTACTGTTGTTATATCTCTTCCTTCCATTACTACATTATTAGAATTACCTAATCTTCTTTGTAGATCAACCATATTTTTTCTTACTTCAACAATACTTGAAATAGGTGAAACTATTTGAGTTACTTCTTTACTTCTTATTTCTTTAGTAACATCTTCACCATCCAAATATACATTATTATTTAAATCAAATTTAACATCAATATTATTTGATAATTTAATTATTTCTTCTTTATTTTCTACTTTCAAATTGTTTCTTAATGCTTTTAAAGCTACACAACGATAAGTTGCTCCTGTATCAATATTAACTAAATTTAATCTTTTTGATAAGATACTTGCAATAGTACCTTTCCCGCTTCCTGCAGGTCCATCAATAGCTACGATCATTTTATCCCTCCTAATATTTTTAATACTTCTTCTTTTGTTTTGTTTGTATCTTTATTATCAATAACATAATCAAAATTATAATTATCTAAATCGGTTTCTGTAATATGATTTTTTTGCTTATCTGTCAAATTATTATCACTACCATTAATTCTAATTGTTACACAATTAAATAATTTCTTAGGTATTATAATTTCCTCTTTTAATCTTGCATCTGTTACAATAATAACATCATAAAAATAACTATAAACTTTTATATCTTCTATAACTCTTCTAATTAATAATTCATTATCTATTTTTTTAATTAAATCAATACCTAAAGATTGTAATAAGTCACGTGGTTTTGTTTCTTCTAGTCCATTCCAATTACTTATTTTTTTTACGTATTGTTTTAAATAATAAGCATACGATATTTGAATACTATTTTTATAATATTCACTTATAATATCCGCAACATAATTTTTACCGCTTTTAGCCTTACCAGATAAAATAAATATTTTAGGATTCCTATTAATATATTCCATACCTATTCACCATAAATAGTATAACACAAAAACCTAATATATTTATTAGGTTTTAACTAAAATTTAAAAAATCATATTTTTCATCAAAGAAATTAACTAATTCTTTAATTGCACCTATTAAAGGTGTTGAAATAATCATACCAAATATACCAAAGAAATGGCCAAATATTAATAATCCCAAGATGATTGTAACTGGGCTTAATTTAGTTGTTTTACTCATAATTAAAGGTTGAAAGAAATTACCTTCAATAGTTTGAACAATAACAATAAATATTAATATTGCTATACCTGTAGGAGTTGATTGTGATAATCCTACAAATACGGCAGGAGCTCCACCAATATAAGGTCCTGCATAAGGAATTACATTAGTTAATGCACAAAATAAAGCAAATAACAAAGGTGCTTTTAATCCAATAAAAGAAAAGCCGATTGCTGTTATTACAAATACAACTGTACAATCAAATAACGCTCCATTAACAAATCTTTTTAATGGTTTGTTAACAGCTGATAGACATTTTTTAGTTTCTTTACGATATCTTTTTGGAATTAAAGTATAAAGAGTATCGATATTATCATCAAAATTAAGTAATAAATAAAAACCAATAATTAAACCAATACCAAATATACCTAACCAAGAAAAAACAGTCTTTAAAGAAACAACTAATATATCAGGTAGAGAATTTGCCAAATTAGTAGCCATTAATTCTAACTTTTTAAATATCTCATTACGCATTGCAAGAGCATCAAATCCTTCAATATTATTTACATTACTAAATATATTGTCTATCCAAGTTTTAGAAGTATCATATAAAGATGGAATTGTAGTTGTAACAAAATCATTTATTTGTTCTGAAAGAAGTGGAATTATTGCATAAATAATTAAAAATAATATACCTAAAAAAACTACATAACATAATGTTGTTCCTATAATTCTTCTAACACCTTTTTTATCTAATTTTGTAACAATTGGATCAAATAACCATGCAATAAATAACCCAATAAAAAGAGGTGCTAATATTTTAAAAATAGAAAAGATAAAAGGTAAAATTTTAACTTCTTTTATCAACATTATAACTGAATATAATCCAACTATAATTAGTAAAACAAATAATATTTTTAATATATTATGCGATAATGAAATTAAATCATTTAATTTTGAATAATTAATTTCTTTTTTCATATTATCACCCTATACACTTAATAATTCTTTTTCTTTAATACTTAATTTTTCATCAACTATTTTATTATATTTATTAATTAATTCTTGAACTTCTTCAGTACAATATTTAATATCATCTTCTGGAACTTCTAATTTTTTAGCTTCATTATTAGCATCTTGTCTAATATTTCTTAAAGCAATTTTAGCTTCTTCTGCCACATTTTTAGCTTGTTTTACATATTCTCTTCTTGTTTCTTCAGTTAATGCTGGAATATTTAAAATAATAATTTCTCCATTATTGTTAGGAGTTAATCCAATATTTGCTTCATATATTCCTTTTTCAATAGCATTTAAGCAACTTCTATCAAATGGTTTAATACATAATTGTCTAGCTTCAGGAATTGAAATATTAGCTAATTGTTTTAAAGGTGTTTCTACACCATAATAATTAACTACTACCCCATCCAAAATACTAGGGTTAGCTCTTCCAGCTCTAATATTAACTAATCTTTTTTCTAAAGATTCAATTGCACTTTCCATTCTTGTTTCTGTTTCTAATAAAATATCATCCATAAATTTTCTCCTTCAAATTTCTAATTCTTTCTTCATAATCTCCACTAGTAATATAACTACCAACCACTACAATATCAGCATCATTAACTAATTTAATAGTATTATCATTAATGCCACCATCAACTTCAATTAAATAATTTCCTTTTAATTCTTTTAATTTTTTAATTTTATCAACTGTATCCATAATAAATGGTTGCCCACCTTGACCTGGTTCAACACTCATAACTAATACTAAATCTAAATATGGTAAGTATGGTATTATCTCTTCTACTTTGGTAGATGGTTTAATTGATAACCCCACTTTAATATTAAATTTTCTAATATAGTTAATTACTTCTATTACATCAGTAACAGCTTCATAATGAAATGTTATAAACAATGGATTTAAACTTTTATATTTATCAATATATCCATAAACATCATTTACCATCAAATGAATATCTAAAGGTTTTTTATTGTTAACACTTAAAACTTCATTTTTATTGTTAACAAATACTCCATCCATTATATCTAAATGAAGATAATCAATATCACAATTAACTAATTTGTTTACATTTTCAATATTATCTATAGTTAAAAATGAAGCAGATATTTTCATACTCTTTCCTTCCTTATTAATTTAATATAATTATCATATCTTGATTCTAATATATCTTTATTTAATCTTCTTTTAATTTCACAGTCATCTTCTTTATCATGCATACAATCTTTATAAGCACATTTATCTCGATATAAATTAAATTCTATAAAATTATCTCTTATATCAGATAAACTCATCTCTCTTAAATCTAAACTAGAAAATCCTGGTGTATCTGCACACCACCCGTCTAATAAATTAATTAAACTTACATGACGAGTGGTATGTTTACCTCTTCCTAAAGCTTTAGATATATTGTTAGTTTGTAAATTTAAATTGCTATCTAAAATATTTAATAAAGTAGATTTCCCAGCCCCAGATTGACCAGCTATAACTGTTATTTTATCTTTAAATATTTTTTTAATACTTTCATATTTATTATAATAAACTTGGTATCCAATACTTTGATAATATTTTTTTAAATTATCTATTTCTTTTCTATCATCCAATAAATCTAATTTAGTAAAACAAATAATTGGTTTTATATTATTAAATTCAATTAAACATAATAATTTATCTAATAAATATAAATCTAAATTCGGTTCTTTAACACTTGCTACTATAATAGCTTGATCGATATTAGCAATTGGTGGTCTTATTAAACTATTTTTTCTTTCTTTGATACTTAAAATTATTTTTTTATTACTATCAAATACTACATTGTCTCCAACTAAAGGAGTTATTTTTAAATTTCTAAATTTTCCTCTAGCATTACAGACATATTCCTTATCACTTAAAACAGTAAATGAATTACTAATAATTTTAATTATTTTTCCTTCCATTATTCAATTCCTTCAAATTGTTCTGGAATTTCTTCTACTACTGTTTGTTGAGTAACAGTTATAGTTAATGTTGATCCACTAATTACTTCACCAGTTCTATTTTGTTTAATAATCGTTCCTTCAGGATATGAATCATTTGTTTCATATTGTATATTTAAAGTTACATTGTTTTCATCACAAAATTCTTGAACCATATCAACTGTATAGTTTTCAGCTACAAAGTCTGGATATTCAACTGTAAATACAGCATAATATATAATTATTGTATCGCCTGGTTCTAAGACATCTCCTTCTTTAGCACTTTGATCAACAACATTTTCTTCTTTATATCTATCTTGTTCTTCTTTTGCAATTTTTCTAGGCTCCGTTATAACATTTAATCCTGCGTTTGTTAAATTAGCTTCTACTGTTTTATAATCTTGACCTTGATAATTTTCAATTGTAACATTGCCACTTTCTTTAGCAACTATAATAGTTATTTCTGTACCTTCTTTAACAGTTCTTCCAACTTGAGGATTAGTACCAATTACTTTACCAGGCTCAATTTCATCATTTTCTTTTTCTTCGACATCACTTGCTACTGATAAACCTAGTTTTTTTAATTCTGCTTCAGCTTCTACCACAGTTAAATTACTAACATCTGGTATAGTTACATCAGGTACACTTACTAATTTAGGATATATAATTATAAATAAACATATTAATGCTACTAATGCTGCAAATATACCACCTGTTATCCATAAAGCCATATCTTTCTTTGATTTGTTCTTTTGCTTTGCCACTTCACTTACCTCCTCATGTTTTCTATCCAATCTACTTAAATTTGGCATTTCCTTTGTTTCTTCTAATTCATGTTCAGGATATTTATATACTAATTTTTTTTGATTTAAATTATCTTCTGTTAAGCATGATTTAATATCATCATACATTTCTCTTACAGAATCATATCTATTTTTAGGATTTTTAGCACATGCCCTTAACACTATATTTTCAACTGATTGCGGTATATCTGGATTTTGTCTACATATAGAAGGAATTGGTTCTTTCATTTGTTTAATTGCTATTTCTACAGCATTATCGCCTTTAAAAGGAACTTTACCAACTAATAATTCATACATTAAAATTCCTAATGAATAAATATCAGATTTAATAGTTGAACCGCTTCCATTAGCTTGCTCTGGAGGTAAATAATGAACTGAACCCATTACAGAATTAGTTTGCGTTAATTCGTTACTATTTAAAGCCATAGCTATACCAAAGTCCATTATTTTAACTCTACCATCATCTAATATCATAACGTTTTGTGGTTTAATATCACGATGAATTATATAACTATCATGAGCACACATAATTGCACTAGTTAATTGTGTCATAATATCAATTACTTCTGGTAATGTTAAAGCACCTCTTTTTTTAACTAAGCTCTTTAAAGTTTTACCTTGTACATATTCCATTACAATATAATATCTACCATTATCTTCTCCAACATCATACATTTCAACAATATTTGGATGATTTAATTTACTAGCAGATAGTGCCTCCCTTTGAAATCTTCTTACGAATTTTTCATCATCAGCTAAATCACCACGTAGTACTTTAACAGCAACATTTCTATCTAAAATTGTATCTTTAGCTAAATAAACATTAGCCATACCACCTTCACCAATAGTTTTGATAATTTGATATCTATCGTTTATTTTATCCCCTTTTACAATCATTTATTTACACCATCCTTTAAAAATGCAACTGAAATATTATCTGTTCCCCCTCTATTATTGCATTTAACAACTAATTTTTTTAACCTATCATCAAGTGATAAATCATTATCTGTTAAAACTTTAGCTATTTGTTCTTCATCTAACATATTAGTTAATCCATCACTACATAGCATAATGCCATCGACATCTCTCTCAACATCAAAAATATCCATCTCAACAGTACTAGTAGCACCTAAAGCACGCATTAAAACATTTTTTTTGGGATGTTCTTTGGCTTTTTCTAAAGATAATTCACCTGATTTAACTAATAAATTAACTAAAGTATGATCATTTGTTATTTTATGTAATTTATTTTTCTTTAAAACATAACCTGATGAATCTCCAATATTACCAAATAATAAGAAATCTTTAGTTACAATAGCTAAAACAATAGTTGTTCCCATACCAGAACTTTCTTTATGTTCACTCGTATATTTATATAATAACACATTAGCTTCACTTACTATTTCTTTAATAAAACTAATTGCATCTTCTTTAGTCCCAACTGAACTTATTTTTCTAAATCTATCACCGATATGAGATATAGCTATACTAGAAGCTATTTCACCACCACAATGGCCACCCATACCATCAGCCACTGCCAACAATACTTCACCCATCTTATTTTCATTTATAATAACACTATCTTCATTATGGTCTCTTACTTTTCCTGTATCGGTTATATAAGCATATTCCATATTATTCCTCCTTGTAATTGGCTCTTAATTGTCCACATGCAGCACTTACTTTCTTACCAAACTCTCTTCTAATTGTAACACCAATATTATTCTTTTTTAAAGTATCATAAAATTTTAAAATAGTATTTTGATCACTTTTTTTAAATTCAATATGACTTGTTTCATTATAAGGTATTAAATTAACATAACAGTTCATACCTTTTAATAATTTAGCAAGTTCAACTGCATTTTCATATTTGTCATTAACGCCTTTCAATAAAATATATTCAAATGTTACTCTTCTATTAGTTTGTTTAATATATTCTTTTATTGTTTTCATTAAATCATCTAATTTATAAACTTTACTTATTGGCATTAATTGATTCCTTAATTTATCATTAGATGCATGTAAAGATATAGCCAAATTAACTTGTTTTCCATCTTTAATAAATTCTTTTATTTTAGGAATTATCCCACAAGTAGATACTGTTATATGCCTACTTCCTAATGCAATTCCTTTAGGTGTATTAATTATATCTATAAATTTTATAACATTTTCATAATTATCAAATGGTTCACCTATTCCCATTAAAACTAAATGTGATATTCTTATGTTTAAATCTTCTTCTATTTTTAGTAATTGTAAAACCATTTCACTAGTATTTAAATTTCTAACTTTTTTAAGTCTTCCACTTTCACAAAATTTACATTCCATATTACATCCAACTTGACTAGATACACATAAAGAATTACCATAATCATGTTTCATTAATACTGCTTCAATTTTGTTGTTATCTTCTAATTTAAATAAATATTTAATTACATCAACATCTTCTTGTTTTGTTAATATTTCTAAACTATTTATTTTAAAATCTTCTTTTAAATAACTAATAACTACTTTTTTTATATTAGTCATTTCATCAAATGATTTTACTCTTTTTTGATATAGCCATTCAAATACTTGAACAGCTTTAAATTTTTTTTCACCTTTACTTATGAAATAGTCTTCTAATTGTTTAATTGTATAGTCATATATATTCATAATTACACCCTAGAAACATTATATCATAAGTCTTAAATTTTATCTATTGTTTTTGAATTATCATGTAATTTATATGTAAAAAAAACTACTTTGATGTAGTTAATTCCATATCTTCTTTTAATTCATCTAAAAATATTTTATCTGGTTTAGTGTTTAATATTTTAGCTATTTTAAATGCCATTTTATAAGTTAAATTTCTATCCCTATTCTCAATTTGCCAATAAAAACACTTACTAATATTTAATTTATCAGCCATTTGTTGATAAGTATATCCTTTACTAATTCTTAATTCTTGCAATTTTTTAAAACAATGTTTTTCCATAATAAATTTCCTTTCATAATTATTCTAACATATTTTTTAAATAAAGTACATATATTAAATGTAGTCGTTTTCTATTTGTGTATGAGAAGATTTAATTAGGTGAGGTAAATGAAAATTGACAAAAATAATAATAAATATATCTATGTAGTTGTTGGAAAAAACATTAAAAGAATTAGAAAGGCTAAAGGACTTACTCAAGTACAATTAGCCGATTTAATTCAATATAATGAAGGAACTATCGCTAATATTGAAAACGATAGTTTCCAAACATTCAGTTTAGAATTTTTATATATTATATCTAAAAAATTAAATGTTCCCATGGAAGAATTTTTTAAAGATTTACATTAAAGGTGCGAATAATTTTAATACTGCTCGTTTTAAACTTCTAAATAATCCTATTTTAGTATCTTTTAAAGTTATTTGTTTTGATATTTCTAAAGTTTTTGAAATATCTTTTTTTATATCTTTTATACTATCTGTCTTATATAATAATGTTCCACATTCAAAATGTAAATGTAAACTTCGATAATCTAGATTAACTGTACCTACAGTTGCTATTTCATCATCAACTAAAAATGTTTTAGCATGTATAAATCCTTTAGTATATTCATATATTTTTACACCATTATCTAATAAATTATTATAGTATGCTTTAGTAACTTCATTTACTAATTTTTTATCTGGTATCCCAGGAGTTATAATTCTCACATCAACACCGCTTTTAGCTGCTATACATAAAGCTGTTTCTAATTCGTTATCAATAATTAAATAAGGTGTTGTAATATAAACATATTTTTTAGCTTTATTAATCATGTTTAAACATATATTTTCACTAACTAATTCATCATCAAATGGACTATCATCATAAGGTTGAACATATCCACTACCTTTTATTTTAATATCTGGTTTAAATTTGTTTATATCTTCTTTTTCATTATTAATATGATCCCATAAATTTAAAAATATATTTGTTAAATTAAATACAGCATCACCTTTTAATAATATACCGTTATCTTTCCAATGACCAAATCTTTCTTTTTTATTTATATACTCGTCTGCTAAATTAATACCGCCTGTAATTCCTACATTGCCATCAATAACAGTTATTTTTCTATGATCTCTATTATTCAATTTAGCTGTTAAAATTGGTACAAATTTATTAAATGAACATGCTTTAATGCCATATTTCTTTAATTCATCATAATATTTATTAGGTAATGTTACAATACATCCCATATCATCATAAATAACCCTTACATCCAATCCTTCACTAGCTTTTTGTTTTAAAACATCTAAAATATCATTCCAAAATATACCTTTTTCAATTATAAAATATTGCATAAAAATAAATTTTTTTGCCTGTTTTAATTCTTCAATTAATCTTTTATAATAAACTTCACCTACTTCTAAATATTCGGTATAAGTGTTTTTATATATTGGATAACCCGCATTATTATATATATAACTAGTTTGATTATAAAAGTTTATATCTGTTATTTCTTTAATTACATTATCATCTTGAATTAAAATTTGTTTTAATCTATTTTTATGTTCCAATAGTTTTCCTTTTTTATTTATTTTATTACCAAATATTATATAAATTAATGTTCCAAAAATAGGAATTGTTAAAACTGGAATAATCCACGCTATTTTATAACTAGGATTTGCATTACCATTAATTATTTTTAATAATACCAAAATTCCTATAACATAGAAAAATATATAAAAATACCAACCATATTCTTCAAATTTATTTAATATTAAAATTAAAACTAATAATTGAATTAATAATAATACCCCCACTATAAAAATTCTATGAGTTAGAAAATTTAGAATTTTTTTAATCATACTACCACCAATTTAATGATATCATATTTTTAAAATTAAATAAAGAAAAAAGAGTTTATTTAAACTCTAAAATCCAATTACTAAACATATGACAAAGAATAATAACCCTAAAACCATAGTTAATCTAGTTATAAATAATTCGCCACCACGTTCTTTTCTGTTAGCAAATAAAGCATCACTACCACCAGTTATTACATTAGAAGCACTTTCTGCCTTACCTGCTTGTAATAATACTATAGAAATTAATAAAATTGAAATTATTATTAATAATATTTGTAACATTTTAATACATTCCTCCTCGAATGAGTTATATTGTACCATACTTTTAAAAATAATGCAAATCAATCAAAAATGCTTTATTTTCAAAGGAAATATGGTTATTATATTATATGTAATTAAACTTTTTTGATAATTTTATTAAATTTTTTGATAATTTTATTAAACTATCTTTAATTTTTATAAAAAATGTGCTATAATTTAGTTACTTGTCTCGTTAGCTCAGTTGGTAGAGCAACAGACTCTTAATCTGTGGGTCTAGGGTTCGAACCCCTAACGGGACACCAATTTAAATATCAATCAGGCAAATCCTGATTTTTTATTTTGTTTATAATTTTTTGATGTTCTAAACTATTGAAATAAGATTCATCTAAAACATTATCATTTAAATATGTATACTTAAATAACAATATTTTTTTTACTGATTGATTTATCCTATCAATAGAAATATTTTCTTTAATTGTTTTAATTGCATTATAAGCATTATTAGGCATTAACAATATATCAACTCCAGCATTTATTGCCATTATATATATTTCTTCATCAGTATAATTATTGTTTAATGCTCCCATATTTAAGGCATCAGTTATAACAAGTCCATCAAATCCTAATTGATTTTTTAATAAATCTGTTATTATTTTTTTAGATAAAGTTGCAGGAACTATTTCGTTAGTTATCTTTGGAAATGCAATATGTCCAGTCATTATTATTTTAGCACCATTTTCAATTGCTTTTTTAAAAGGAACTATTTCATTATCTAATATTTCTTCATAAGTTTTATTAATTATTGGTAAAGATGTATGAGAATCAACAGCAGTGTCTCCATGACCAGGAAAATGTTTATAAATAGCTATGATACCATTATCTTCTAATCCTTTACCTAAACTAGTGCACATACTAGCAACTAAATTTTTATCACTACCGAAACTTCTAGTACCAATAACTTTATTATTAGGATTGGAAAATATATCACAAACAGGACCATTTACAACATTAATTCCTAATACTCTCATATCTTCAGCCATAACTTTGCCAACTTGATAGGCCAAATTAGTATCTTCAGTTTTTCCCAACTCATACATACTAGGAATATAAGTAGCCTTTTTATCCTGTAATCCTTGTAATCTTTGAACAACTCCTCCTTCTTGATCAATCGAAATAATTAAAGGTATTTTACTATTTAATTTTAAATCGTATATATATTTTTTAGTCTTAGATAATGTAGTAATATTACTTTGATTAATAATAAATCCACTTGGTTTTATATCATTCATAAAATCAATTAATTTTTCGTTTACTATATTATGAGTATCATATATCATCAACATTTGACCAATTTTTTCTTCAATTGTCATATTATTCATAATATTTAATACTTTATCTTCAATTGTCTCAATTTGTGGCTTTGGTGTTTCAACAATTTTTTCTTGATAAGAACATCCGGACAATAATATCAAAAATAGCCAAAATAATTTTTTCATTTATTCATCCCCTTATTATTATGGTTATATTATTTTAAACTAATTCTTTTTCATATAATTTCTTATAAAATTCATTATTTTTAATTAATTCATCATGAGTTCCTTCATCTAATATTTTACCATCATCTATTAAAATTATTCGATCACTATCAATAACAGTTGATAAACGGTGAGCAATAATCAATATGGTATACTCACCTTTCATATTATTAATAGCTTTTTGAATACTTGCTTGAGTTTCATTATCTAAAGCACTAGTAGCTTCATCAAATAAAATTATTTCTGTTTTTTTAAGAAGTGCTCTTGCAATTGCTAATCTTTGTCTTTGACCACCTGATAAAGTAATTCCACCCTCGCCTACAATAGTATCATAACCATCTTTTAAAGTCATAATAAAATCATGTAAACAAGCTAATTTGCAAGCTTCAACCATTTCTTCGTCTGTCATATCATCTTTAACTAATTTTAAATTATCTCTTATTGAAAAATTAAATATATAAGGATTTTGTGTTATGATTGACATATTATTTCTAATTGAATCTTTAGTTAAATCATTTATATTAACATTATCAATTAATATTTCCCCAGAATCTATTAAATATAATCTATTTAATAAAC
This sequence comes from uncultured Bacilli bacterium, assembly GCA_944371325.1. Classification (GTDB taxonomy): domain Bacteria; phylum Bacillota_I; class Bacilli_A; order RF39; family UBA660; genus Faecisoma. The sequence continues at coordinate 161,532 of CALVXO010000001.1, forward strand.
TAAATATAGTTGATTTACCACTTCCACTTTTACCTACAAAAGCAACAGTTTCATTTGCATGTATTTTAAAACTAATATTTTTAAGCACAACTTTATCTTCATTATAAGAAAAACTGACATTTCTAAATTCAAAATCACCATTTATTTTATCTATTACTTTATTACCAAAAATTTCTTTTTTAAATTTTTCATCATCAATTACTTCAAATACTCTTGTTGCTGCCACATTAAATTTTTTAGTTAATTCAATTAAAAAACTACAATATCTTAATAATTCTAATAATCTATCTTTATACATATAAATTATTACGAAATTAGCAATACTTAAATAATTATTTAAACATAAATATATTCCTAAAAATATTAAAAATAAATTACTAAAATCTTTAACACTTCCAGTTATTAAATTATATTTTGCATTTACTTTTTGCATTTTATATTTTTCATTATTTGATTCAATTAATTTACTTTCTGCTTTTTTTAAAAAATTATTTTCAATATTTAAAGATTTTATATCTCTAGTTCCTCTTATTAATTCACTTACTAACCCTGTATTTTTTTCGGATAATTTTCTTCTTTTTTTATCTAATTCAAAATATTTCTTCATTCTAATATGTTCTAGAATAAATATAATTAATAACATAAGCAAAAAATAAGCAAACATAATTTTATTTATAAAATATATAGCTATTAATATACCTATATTACTTATAACATCAATTAATCCATCACCTAAATCAGAAAATATACTAACGATTTCTTTAGTATCATTATTTATTCTATCAATAAATACTCCTGATGAATTATTATCTAATTCAGAAATTTCTAATTTCATTGCTTCTTTAGCAATACTTACTTGAATTCTTGATGTTGCTTTAAAAGAATATTTATTAAATAAAATATTATATAAATAATTAAATAAATTTCGTGTTATTTCTACTATCAAAACAATTATAGTAACTGTTATTAATTCCTTAAATAATCCGTCAGTTAAATATAATAACATCTTAGCTGATAATAATGGTGTTATAACACTTATACCACATAAAATTAAAGAAAAAATTAAAAATAAAATTATATATTTTTTATCTTCTTTAACAAATCTCCAAGTCTTTTTAAAATTAATTAATATATTTTTCAAATTATCTTCCATAAAGCACACTTCCTAAAATAATTATAACATTTTTATTTCAATCAAGCAATATAACTTGCAATTAACTTAAAAATATGCTATCATGTATATAGATGTGATTTTTATCATATAATAAAAAGGTAATGCTTGATTTAGCTAGTTAAGTATCTACCTATGATTGGGATGATACCTAATCTATGTTATGGATTAGGTATCTTTTTATTTTATTTCTATTATTATTAATAGAGTTACTAATAAAATGATTATAATTAATAAAAATATATTTATTATAAATACATGTTTTTTAGTCATTTTATCAAGCCTCCTTTCAAATAAGGAGGTAGATACCTAACAATCTTGCATTACCTAATATAAATTATATCAAAAAATTAATTATATGTAAATAATTAATTTTTATTTTGCATTTTAAATTCTTTAAAAATTTTAGTTAAAGCTCTTTTTTCAATTCTTGAAACATAACTTCTAGAAATTCCTAATTGTTTAGCTATTTCTTTTTGAGTAACTTCTCTTTCATTATTTAAACCATATCTTTTAATTATTATTTCTTTTTCTCTTTCATCTAAAATATTAAAATATTTTTTTAATAAAACAATATTATCTTTTTTTTGAATATCATTCTCAAAATCAGGTTTAGGCGTTTTTAATATATCTAAAAATGTTATTTCATTACCATCTTTATCAAATCCAATTGACTCATTTAAGCTAATGTTTTTACTATTCTTTTTATCACTTCGATAATACATTAATATCTCATTTTCAATACATTTGGCAGCATAAGTAGTTAATCTTGTTCCTTTTTTATAACTAAAACTATCAACACCTTTAATTAATCCAATTGTTCCAATACTAATTAAATCATCAACATCATTTTTTTTATGATCATATTTTTTTACTATATGAGCTACCAATCTTAAATTGTGTTCAATCAATTTATTTCTTGCTTCTTTATCTCCTAAATGCATTAAAGATACACATTTTTCTTCCTCTTCTTTTGATAATGGATCAGGAAATACATTATTTGAATAAGCAGCAGTAAAAATATAAAAGTCTTTAAATAATTTTTTTAAAAATTCTAACATATCACACCTCAATTAAATTTTATGTTTTTACTTTTAAAAGTATTAAATTTAAGATATAATAGTATTAATGGTTTATTTTTTCACATACTAGAAAGGGTGATTTTATGTATAGTAATTGTTCAAATAAGGCTTACAACTTACACATTATTAATACAAATAAATTTAAAACAGTAACAGTTAGAATAAACTTTAAAAAATTATTAGAAAAAAAAGATATAACCTATCGTAATTTATTAGGTAAAATATTATTAAATTCTAATAACACTTATAAAACTAAAAGAGATTTAGATATTGAAACAGAAAATTTATATGGTATTGGAATAGGATGTTCTAATTCATTGATGGGTAATTATATTGTTACTTCATTCAACTCTAATTTTTTAAATGAAAAATATACTGAAGAAAACATGAATAAAACATCAATTGAATTTTTATTAAGTTTAATATTTGATCCTAATATAGAAAATGGTAAGTTTAAAGACTTTGACTTAGCTAAAAGATTAGTAACTGATGAAATTGATTCTTTAAAAGATAATACTAAAAGATATTCTTTACAAAGAATGTTTGAAATATTAGGTAAAGATACTCCTCTTGAATATAATTCAGTTGGTTATAAAGAAGATTTAGATCCTGATAATTTATATGAATATTATAAAAAAATGCTTAAAAGTGATTTAATTGATATATTTGTAATTGGTGAAGTAAACGAAGAAGAAATAGTTGAAATATTTAACAAAAACTTTAATGTTAATACAATTAAAAGACCTGGTATATCACATTTTGTAACTCAAAAAATAACTAAATTAAGTAAGGTTAAAGAAACATTACCTATTGAACAAACTAATTTAAATATTGGATTTAAAATTAAAGATTTAACAGACTTTGAAAAACAATATGTTTTATATGTTTATTCCTTTATTTTAGGTGGTAGTCCTAATTCAAAATTATTTAGAACAGTAAGAGAAAAAAACAGCTTATGTTATAGTATAAATGCTACTTTTAAAGCCATATATAATATTTTATATATCACAGTTGGAACTAATAAAGATGATGTAAAAAAATGTTTAAGTTTAATTAAAAAAGAATTTAATAAAATGGGTAAAGGTGATTTTACTGATAACGACATTGAATCAGCTAAAATAACTTATATAAACAGTTTAAAGGATATTGAAGATTATCAAGCAAGTATTTTAAGAATGTATGAAAGCAATGTTTATTTTAACTATGACTTATTAGAAGAAAGAATTGAAAATGTAAGTAAAGTTACTAAAGAAGATATCATTAATTTACATAAAAAAATTAATATGGATACAATATTTGTTTTAGAAGGTGAAAATAATGAAGAAAATTAATTTTAAAAATTTAGATTTAGATTTATTCTATGAAAAATTAGATAATGGACTAGAAATATTTGTCTTACCTAAAACAAATGTTAATAATATATATGTAACTTTTAATACAAAATATGGATCTAATATAAGTGAATTTAAACCAATTGATAAAGATAAAATGATTAAAGTACCTTTAGGTATTGCCCACTTTCTAGAACATAAAATGTTTGAGCAAGAAGATGGTTCTGATATATTTTCATTTTATAGTGAACGAGGCGCTGATTGCAACGCTAATACTAATTATACTAAAACAACTTATCTATTTTCTTGTCCTAACTTCTTTAAAGAAAACATGGATATGTTGTTAGATTATGTACAATCCCCTTATTTTACTGATGAAAATGTTGATAAAGAAAAAGGAATAATAACTCAAGAAATTAAAATGTATCAAGACATGCCAGGTACAATGATATATGATAAAATAATTGAAAATACTTTTAAAATTCATCCAATGAAACATCCAATTATTGGTGATATTGAAAATATTAATAAAATTACTAAAGAAGATTTATATACTTGTTATAATACATTCTATCATCCTTCTAATATGTTCGTAGTAGTTACAGGTAATGTTGATGCCGAAGAAGTTATCAATGTAATTAGAGAAAATCAAAAGAAGAAAAAATTAAAAAAAGAAGAAAAAATTAAAGTTAAATCATATAATGAACCAAAAGAAGTAGCTAAAGAAAATGATGAAATAAAATTAAATGTCAGTATTCCTAAATGTGCCATTTGTTATAAATTAAAAGTAGAAAAAAATATTCAAAATATCTTTTATTTATTAACATTATTTGATTGTAAATTTTCTTCAACTAGTGAATTTGTTCATAACTTATTAGAAGAAAAAATAATAAATGATAACTTAGCTGTTGATTTTGATGATAGTACTGATTATATTTTAATGTTTGTTTTAGGAGAATCAACTAATCCTAAAAAATTATTAGAAAAAATAAAAGATGAAATGAAAGATTTAAAAATTTCTGAAACTGATTTTGAAAGAAAGAAAAAAGTATTATTAAGTTCAATTATTTATATGACTGAAAATATCTTTAGTTTAAACAGTAACATAACAAGTGATATTATAAGATATGGTAAATTTAATGAAAATAAATATAATGATATTAAAAATTTAAATTATAAAGATTTTATGAATTTTATTAAAAAAATTGATTTTAAAAATAATACAACTTTAATTATTAATCCAAAAAACTGATGAATTTTCATCAGTTTTTATTATTTGTGATATCACCATCACCAGTAACAGGAATTGCATCACCACCATAAGTTGAATTAGGTTTTAATAAAGCTTTAACAAAATCTTTATCTCTAGCTAATACTTCTCTTACTTCCCTTTTAAATTGACCTGGATAATCTCTTAGATTAGAGCTAACACCATACGCTTCTATTCCTAAATTTTCAGCAATATATAATGCTCGATATAAATGATATTCTTGTGTTACAATAACAACTTTTTTTACTTCAAATATTTCTTTAGCCCGATATAAACTATCATATGTAGATATTCCTGCATGATCCATAAAAATATCATTAGATGGTACACCCTCATTAATTGCATATGTTTTCATAACATTTACTTCATCATAATCATCATGCATATGATCGCCACTCATAATAATTTTATTAGATATATTGTTATTATATAATTCAATTCCTCTTAATATTCTATCTTCTAACATTGGTCTAGGTTGATTACCATATACTCCAGCACCTAAGACTAAAATACAATCGACATCTTCTAATTCTTTAGCTTCATCTACTGTTATTATTTTATCTTTATTACTAAAAACTACATAAAAATTAACACCTAAAACGCCAACTATAAAAATAAATACTATAATTAATAAATATTTTATTACTTTCATATTTAACACCTATTACTATTTTACCATATAAACTATTTATTTTCGATTAATTTTTCATCTTTATATTGATAACTTAAATAATTATCTTTAGATATAACTTTTTCACTTAATTGTTTTTCTAATTCATCACGTGCTACTTTAGCTACATTACCACCAATTTTAGCTACTTTTATATTATTTTTTAATCCTTGTGGTTTTCGTTTAGCTGCTAGTCTTTTTGTAGCTTCTTCCCCTAAATCAGCTAATGTAATTTCAATACTATCCATATTATCTCTTAATGATTCTTTTCTTAACCCCTTAAATTCTTTATATTCTTTTGCTGTCATTCCTGACCAACTTTTATATATTTCATTTGTTAAAATGCCATATTCATAATTTTCAGTAATTCCATTTTCTTTCCATACATCAGTTAAACTTTTTCTTTGCTGAATCCCCTTTATTCGTTTAGTTATCCACAATTCATCGTATCCTTTAGAACGATATAAATCTATTAATCTTTGAATACCTATAGAAGGATCAAATACTTCATCGATTCTTTCACTACCTAATTTAGCTAGCCATGATTTTATCGGTTCAGCATTTTTACTTGGTATTGATTCAATAATTCTAAACATTCCTTCAATATCAACAACATCTGTTAAGCGATATTTACCATCTTGAGCTTTCAATTTCAACCCGTGACAATTTGTCACGGTTTCATTTCCTTCTTCTTTTAATCTTTGTTTTAGTTTTCTCCAATATGATTGTTTATCCTTACTTTCTGATAATATTCCTACAATATCAACAACACTAATATAATATTTTTCTTCATCTTTGTCCCAAATAGTCCTAATATTATCATTATTAAATATTTTATTTATTAAATATGTTTTATCTTGTTTCATATTCCTCCTTCTAAACTCCTACAAGCATATTATACCACACGAACATATATTTGTAAATAAAAAGTTAATTTTTTTTAAAATTAACTTTCTAATAAATATTCAAACAAATTAATTCTATTTTTACTGTATACAATAGTTTCATCATTATTTTTTATCATATTAATCACATCAATAATATCAAACCATTTTACTTGTGATAATTCTTCTTTTTGAATTATAATTTTTTCTTCTTTAAGATTACATCTTATGCAAAAGAAATAAGTTGAACTGTTTTCATTAATAATATCAAACTTACCATTTGCAAAAGAATGTAATTCTTTAATACTTACATCTATTCCTAATTCTTCCTTCAATTCCCTAATTGCAGCATCTTGAATCTCTTCATTTTTCTCTACATGACCAGTACATAATGCCCACATATTAGGATAATTCTTTTTATTACTACTTCTTTTTTGTAATAAAATTTGGCCATAATTATTTAAAATAAATACACCTATTTCTTTTTTCATTTTTTCTCTTCTTTCTATTTTACTACATTAATATTTTAACATAAAAAAAGAAAAGAACAAATAAGTTCTATTTAATTAATATTTTTGCTTGTTCTACTTCACTAGCATCTAATATTATTTTTTCACCTGAATCTTTTTTTATTTCAAGTTTTCTTTCAATGCTTTTTATTTGTGAAGTCCTTTCTTTTCGTAAATTATAAGAGACTTCAAAACCAAGTGAATTTGTTAGTTTTTTTATTTTTTCGATAACATCATTACATTTGTTTAAAGAAGAATCAAAATTAAAAACTTGACCATTAGTATTTATAATTAATCTTTTATTGTCTTTTTTTACAGTTGCCATTCCTTCAGAAAAATCATTAGCATCATCATATTGGCAAGGTATTATTACTTCACCGAATTTATTTATATATCCGTATTTGCCATCTTTTTTTATAACTGCTAAGCCTTCAAAAAAGTCAAATGCACATTCATATATACATGGAATTATTTCTTCACCATTTTTATCAATAAAACCATATTTACCATCTTTTTTAATGCAAGCTAGTCCATCATTAAAGTTATTTCCTTCTTCAAATTGACAAGGAATTACTTCATTTCCTAATTTATCTATATATCCATATTGATTGTTTTTTCTTACTATTGCTAAGCCTTCAGAAAATATACTTGCATCTTCATATTGACAAGATATTACTACTTTTTTATTTTTATCAATATATTTGTATTGACCATTTTGTTTTACAACTGCTAAGCATTCACTAAAATTTGAAGCTTCATTATATTGACAAGGAATTACTTCATTCCCTAATTTATTTATATATCCATATTTTCTATTTTTCTTTATTAATGACATATTTTCACTAAAATCATGTGCTTTATCGTACTGACAACTTATTACTTCTTTTCCATCTTTATTTATGTAACCGTAACTTCTATTTTTTCTTACTAAAGCTAATCC
>CALVXO010000002.1 GCA_944371325.1 uncultured Bacilli bacterium
TATTTTTAAATTTTTTCTTTTTATTTTGCAACATTTCTAATTTTAATTCTACTTCATTAGCTTTTGGTTCTTCTTCTTTTTCTACAACAACTGAATCTTTTTCTTCAATTTCAATTTTTTTAGCATAAGCATTTTCTATTTCATCTTTATCAACTTGAATCATTCTAAAATACATAGTTTTATCTAAATCTTCAGCTTCTAAAGGTTTTAAATCAGTAATTGTTTCATCTATTTTTTCATCTTTCACTTCTTCTACTTTAGTAACTTTTATTTTATCAATTTTATCTTCTATTATATTTGCTTCATTATTATTTTTAGTTATAACTTCTTCTCTAACAATTTTTTTGTTTACTTTATTATTATTTTTAATTAATTTAATAATATTTTTTATAAATATTTTTATCTTTTTAACTACATTTGCCATAAATACATCAAATTTTTTCATATCTTTTTCCTTCTTATTCTTCTTAATTGTTAATGTTACTAAATAAACTGTAATAATAATTGCAACTAAAACATAAGGATTAAATATTGTTTTCTTGAATATACCAAAAGCAGGTAATACTTTAACAACTTTTCCAACTATTTGTTCTTGAGTAATTGGATCATCCTTAGCATCATTAGCATCACCTTTAGTTACATAAGTACCTTGGTATGCTTCAATAACTCTATGAGTTATAAATTCGCCATCTTGTTTAAATGTAATAATATCATCTAATTTTATATTTTTAGAATACTTAACAACAATCCAATCACCAGGTTCAACTGCTTCACCCATGCTACCAGTTTGAACTTCGAATATAGAATAGCCAAAAAAACTAGAGTAATCATTACCTAATAATTTGACTTGGATATTATTATATATAGAAATTAGTAAAACTATTCCAAAAATAAAAATCAATATATTTAAACCGATATTGGCAACTTTTTCTAAAATTTTACCTTTATTTACCATACTATATCAACCCTATCTTTGACTCTTTTCTTACTATATATAATTTTACCATATTCGACATTTTTTTACAATACTAAAAATTAAAAAAAAGAATGTTTAAAAATTAAAAAAAGAATGTTTAATCATCCTCTTTAATTTCTTTAGCAACAATTTTTTCAACTTGCACCATAAACCAAATTTTTTCAATTGTTGTATCACTTTTTTCTATTTTATTTACTCTTAAAATTAATAATATCTTATTAAGTAAATTTTTAAGATTATCTTCATTTAAATCATCTTCAGTAATATTGATACTATTTAATCGATATTTATTACTAATTGTTTTAGCTATATTATTAGTAGAGAAAATTGGTACTCCTGTAATAATAATATTAGTAGGATTCATTGCGAACAAATCAAAATTATCGCTATATTTAATAATTTCATCATAATCAGTTATATTATAAACTTTTTGAATAGTTAATTTTTTGAAATAATCAAAACTATAATATAAATTTAAAACATCAGATATAGTTAATGTATCATTTAATATCATCATTACTTTATCTTTAAAATATTCGGCATCATAAGTTTTATATAACTCATACAATTCTTTTGCTTTTAAAACTGATTGTAATTTCAATTGTTTTAAAGCACTATCTGATCTAAATTCAAATAATCCTGGTCGACCACTAAAGATTTTTTTATTTAATTTTTCTAATTCATTTTCTTTAGTCTCTATTTGGTCAATAATATTTTTTAAACCTTTATACTCTTTTTTGTCGGTTGTGAGTAATTTTTCATATTCATCTTTAAAATTTTTAAACATTGGATAAAATTCTAAATAATTTTGATATTCTAAAACATTTAGTTTTAATTTTTCCAAAGCAGGCGCTACTTTATCAACATCAGTAACTTCTGGAATTAAAGAATCAAATGCTGTTTTGCGTCCTTTACTATCACTTAAATATTGTTCAATATCTAATTCTTTAGTTTTAGCCATAGCTATTATATCACTGATAGTTTCTTTACTTGCTAAATTTAAATCAATATAAGCATCTTGTAATTTTTCTAAACAGTGAGCATAATCTCTAATTTTATTTTTTTCCATTACTTCTTTTTGTAACGTCAAAATATAATTATTTAATTTACGACTATTTTTCTTAATTAGTTTTCTAAAATTTAATTCAATATGTTGAATAAGTTCAGGGTTTACCCAATAAATTTGTTCAAAAATTTCTGATACCTTATCATAGCTTTTTAATCTTCTATTTCTTACTTCTAAAAAAGCAGTCATATATTCATGAACATAGCAAGTATAATTAAAATCATCACTTTCTAAATGAATACCAGCTTGTTCAAATTTATCTAATAAATCATTTATTATTTCATTTAATGATTTAAAATTAAATGTATCATAATTGTTTATTTGATATAATAAATCATCAAAACACATTTTTTCGACATAAGTATTAGTTGGGTTTAAAAGAAATTTAACATTTTCTAAAGTTTCTAATTTTTCTGTCAATTTATCTATATCAGAATATTCTTTTACTTCAAAACTTTTAGCTTTAGCAATCAAATAATTTCTAGTACTAGTTTTATATTCTTCATATCTTTCAATTATTTCATCAATCGTTTCATTAAATTTCTTTTTATTTGTTTTAGTTTTAGTAGGCATAGTGGAAATTAATGTTTTTTTTGCTTCAATATCTTTATTTATAAACTCTAAAAAATTATTCATCTTCATTTTCCTCTTCTAACTCTATTTTACTTTCAACTAAAAATTGCGAAAAATCTGTAATATTTTGATAAACTTCTATTAGTTCTTTTAAAGTTAGTGTCGATAAATCGAAATCTACTTTTTCTTCCCTTTTCATCTTATCACCTTTTCCCCTATTCATATCCTTGTGTATCTTTTAAGAAATTTAATGAAATATATATTTCAGCGCCATCAGAATCTGTTTCTAGACTATCAATATCTTGTCCTTCAATCCAAACATACACCCTTGTTTTAGTTATACCATCTGGTACAGTAAATAATGGTTTTTCAAAATCATCATCAGTCATAGTTTCTTGTAATTCAAAATAATTTAGATCAAGATTGGGTGAACCGGATACTGTATTAGCTACGAATATAGGACCACCTGCTCTTGTAAAAGCATAAGTTGGAAATTCTTGTCCATCAATTAAATTAACGCCATATTTAGTAGCTCTTTCAATAGATAAATCAGAATGTGCTTTACTATTTGGCTCAAATATTATTGAATAACAATTATTATTACATTCAATATTTTGAACTTCATTTGATGGAGCGTCTTTAGCAACAGATCCTAATTTGACAATACCAATACGAGCAGAATTTAATAAACCAATCATTTCTTCATCTGCATCTTTTTCCATTGTGATTGAAGTACCATATTCAAAATATAAATTATCACTTACTGGAGATCCAGAATCATTTTTGAAAAACAAATCAAATGCTATATAATTATTGTACTCATTTCTGCCACCTTCATGCATTAAATTAGTTCTTATATAACCATTATCTTTATCCTTATTTGGATATCTAACCCCACTACTTGAAAACATATTAAATATTGGACTATCATGATTAGTAATTCCATTTGAAGAAATAGGTACTAATCCACCACCTGCCCATTGACTTGTATTATTAGGATAAGTATATCTTAATCCTCTTATAAGTTCATCAGCAGATATAATTAAATCAGTATCAAAATTAATACCATCTAAAGAAATAGATAATCCAGTATTCTTTTTAACCGTCATAGTAAATGTTTTTACTCTAACATTTAAATTGGTTGAAAACCACGCATATGTTGAAAAAATAAGCAAAATACCTACTAATACCATAATAGTGATAGTAACTTTTTTATTTGTTTTTTCGATAATTCTTTGTCTAAAAGTATTTTGTTTTTTCATTTTTCACCACCTAATTAATAAAGGAAGAGTAATTAACCAAATTACTCTTCTTTATTATCAATTATTCACCATTTGTTGGAGTAATATCTGTACTTGGTCCATCATAACCTGGAATATCAGATTCAATATATCTTTCTTTAGTGAATCCAAAATTAACTGTAATTTTCTTTCCTAATGAAGCAAAGTCATAATTATCGATATCTTGTCCTTCAATCCAAATGTAAACTCTAACTTTTGTAATACTATTTGGAGCTAAAGTCATAAATTGTGGACGATCTTTACCAGCAACATTTTTCATTGTATCAGTAAAGTACCCAATACCATCTGCTTTAGAATAAGTCATATCAACTAAATTATATGTACTTCTTACTCCTTCTGTATAAGTTTTATAATCTACAGTATTTTTTGTATAAGTATTGTAAGCTAATCCATCATAAATATTTACATTATCAGCAATTTCAATATTATTACTAATTGCATATGTTGGATAAGCAGTACCATCTTCTACAGCAGTACATTTTGAACCAGCATTATATGAATCTGGATCATTAACATCATCACCATCAGTAGAAGCTTTTCTTGTTAAACAAGATTTTTGATACCAATTGATAGCATTTTGTACGTGTTTTGTATCATTTGGTTCCCAAATTTGAGCATCTCTACAAATACCAGTTACCTGAACTTGGCCATCAGCAGCAGGTACATTAGCACAAGTTATTTTTGTGATATTATCAGCTGAAGTTGTATCTGCTTTAACACGCCCGATTTGTGCGAAAGCAACTCTTACTGAATTTTCAATACCAGCTTTTTCTTTTCCACCATTTGCAGAAACTTTAACTTCTGAATTAGTAGTTAAATAAATTGCTTCTTCATTTAATGGATTATTATCAGTATAATAAGCATTTCCTGATAAGTTTTTAATGAACAAGTCAAATGCTACATAACCATTTCCTTCTTCGTATTCAACACCACCAGCATTTAAAGTTGTATGATTATCAACTTGTTCAGATAATAATCTATAACCACCAGTAACAGCAGTTAAACTTCCTTTTTCATATAATTTCATTCTTGATGAAGCTTTATCCATATCACCAACAGATGACATTGGAATTAATCCTTCGCCAGGTTGATCTAACCATTGATTTGCATTTCCTTCATAAGGATCAGCATTTCTAGCATCTAATGTATATTTCCAGTTTTCTCCATCCATAGATAAGAATAAACCTTCTGTTGTTGCTATATTAACGCTAAATTCTGCAACATTAACAGTTTTCATACCAATAAACCATGCATAAGTTGAAACTGATAATAAGATTGCACACAAAGAACAAATAGCAACTAAATCTCTAATTCTTTTACTTTTTTTACTATTATGTTTTTTTGCCATAATTTCCTCCTATATTTAAATTTTAGTAACCTAGAAGATTAATTAAAATCTTCTAGTTACTTTAAAATTATTCACCTAATGTTGGTCTCTTATCAACATCACTTGGTAATTCAGGATCACCATCATAGTTGATATCTTCACCATATAATTGTTCTTTAGTAAATCCAAATGAAAGTGAGATTTGTCCTCCTAATGAAGCAAAATCATAGTTATCAACGTCTTGTCCTTCAATCCAAATATAAACTCTAATTTTTGTAATACTATTTGGAGCTAAATAGAATAATTCTGGTCTTTCAGTTCCTTCTAAATTTTTCATTGTATCTGTGAATGTTGGAACTTTCATTAATTTACCTTTTGTAGCAGTCATAGCAACTGAAGCAGTATAACCATTGTATTCAGTACCATCATATACATCTACTTGATCAGTGTAATTAATTTCACCACTTACTGCATATGTTGGAACAAATGTACCATCAGTAACAGTACCACATGTACCACTAAATGAACTTGGATTAGTAATATCAGCTGCATTTCTCTTTAAACATGATTTTTCATACCATTTAATAGCATTATTTACGTGTTTTGTATCATTTGGTTCCCAAATTGTAGCATCTCTATTTGTACAAATACTAGAAACGCCATCACCACCTGTACAATCAATTCCTTGAATTTTTGAAGTATTTTCTTCAGTTGCAACTACACGTCCAATTTGTGCAAAAGCAACTCTTACTGAATTTTCGATACCAGCTGTTTTTTGCCCAGCAGCACCAGTTTTAACAACAGATTGTGGAGTTAAATAAATTCCTTCTTCATTTTTTATATCAACTGTATCATAATAAGCATTACCTGATAAGTTTTTAACAAATAAATCAAATGCCACATAACCATCTTGTTCAGTAGTATCGTTTTCAACTTGGCTAGCCATTACACGATAACCACCAGGTGAAGCAGTAAAACTTCCTTTTTCATATAAAATTAAGTTAGATGAATCAGTATCGATTTTCCCAACTGTTGACATTGGAATTAATCCTTCGCCACCCCAACTATTTTTATTATCTAAATAAGTTCCTGCAACTCCAGGATCACTATAATTACTTTCGTTAATTGTTACTGTGTCACCGAAATTTTTACCATCTAATGAAAGTGATAAACCATCGATTGCAGCAATTTCTACATCGAATGCGGTAACATTAACAGTTTTCATACCAATAAACCATGCATAGGTTGAAACTGATAAAATAGTAGCACATAAACCAGCTCCAACAAGCAATCTTTTGACACGTTTTTCATGTCTTCTATTTCTTTTTTCCATATGTACCTCTCTCTTTTCATTAATTTTCTACGTACTCTGAATTGAAATCCATGTAAACAGAGAATTCTCCACCTAAGATATCATCTGAACATTCAGGATCACTACCTTCAACCCAAATGACAATTGTGTATTTATCGATATCTCCAGGTTTAAAATTGTCAACTTTATTACGAGCAACTAATTTTTCTTCTTCAAATGGAATAGTATCTGGCTCATTTCTTCCGTCAGAAGCTTTCTTAGCATACGTAACAGGTTGTCCATTTCGATAGACTCTAATTCTTACAGCACTGTCAATTTTTTTGATAACATCTGTGATAAAAAGTTCACTCCAATAGCTTGTAATTTCATCTCCAACATTCTCAACAAAAAATGTATAAGCAAGGTATTCAGAACCATTATGAGAACCACCAGTAGAATCATCTAAATTATCAGGTAACCAATTACCAGATATATTAGTGAATGTTTTAGGCGAAGCAACTGATAATTCTGCTTGATACACTTTATAGTTAGGGTCATCGTAAATGATAATACCTCTACTAAAGTATAAGTTTTTATCCAGTGTTATACTAAAATTACCACTATTATAAATAATACCTATAACTAAATACAAAAGAATAAATAGGAAAAGAAATATTAATAAAGCTATTCTAAAGATCTTTTTAAGTTTTTTTTCATTTTTGATTTTCTTTGAACTAAGCTTAATCTTATCTTCCATAACTCTACCCCTTCATATTACCCTATAAACTAGGGTCACTATGATATTCTTTACAATACAATATAATTATAACATACATATTTTTTTTGTCAATATAATATGTCGATAATTGTCGAATTTAATTTTACTTTATTTTTCTTTGTTTTACAACATTTTTTGTCAACTGTTTACATTATTTTGTTATATTTATTAAATATTTTACACATATTGACACATATAAAATCATATTTTACATTTTTTTATTGATTTTTTACATATATATATGTATAATAAAGATGTAAAAGAAGAAAGAAGGGTTTTAAATGGCAATGAAATTTAAAATATTGTTAGTTATTAGTTCTTTGGCATTGACATTAAGTTTGATGAGTAATACTTATTCAAGATATGTTGCTGATGTTGATAGCAATATTGATTTGTTATTCGCTAAATGGCAAATTTTAGTTAATGAAAATGATATTACCAATAATACTACGACTTCAATCAATATTACTCCAGTTATGGAAGAAAATGTTAACGTTGCTGAAAATACAGTAGCCCCTTCTTCTAAAGGTTATTTTGATATTGATATTGATCCTTCTAACGCCGGTGTTTCATTTGATTATTCAATCAACTTAAATGTTGAAGATGAAAATATGCCTGATTTAATGATCAGTAAATACGCAGTTTTAGATAAGGATTATAACGAAGGAGATCAAATAACTACAACCACTATTTTAAATAATACAATAGATGGAACTGTTGATTATAATGCTACAGCACACGAACCATTTACAATAAGAGTATTCTTTGAATGGTATGAAGGTGTTGATGAAAAAATGGATGATGAAGCTGATACAAATATAGGTTATGAAGCAGCATTAAATAATAAATCATTACTAGTAAACGCATCAATTAGTTTCAATCAAAAAATTTAAGAGATTTAAAAAAATCTCTTTTTTTATATATAAATATATAAAAAAAACACAATTTTTTATTGTGTTTTATTCTTCTACGTCTACTTCATCACCATATTTAATTTCAACTATTAATGCATATAATTCATAAATAAAGATTAAGAAACATGGTACTAATACGATAAATAAGAATCCCCATTGTGATTCGATAATTCCTAATACTCCTCCGATATCATTATATACTTTAGTAGGCCTTCCTATTAAATATTTAATTGAATATGTTTCACCATTTTCAAATGTAAGATATTCATCGTATACTTCCTCTACTTTACCAATATTAATATCAGCTGTTTTAGACATTTTATCTACTTTATAAACAAATACTGTTTCACCTTTTTGTAAATTTTCTGGTGCTGCTGCTTCAACTAAAACTAAATCACCTTTTTGATATTCTTCATGACTTACTTTATCTTTTAAAATTACTAATGAAGTTTCACCAAATACTGTTACACGATAATCATTAAAGTTTAATAAGAGAATTGTCATAAATAACGCAAACGTGAAATAAACAATTCCTAATGTTACTAATAATACTTTTTTAATTTTTTTTAAAACTTTCATACTTCCTCCTTAATTACATTCTATTTCTAATAAAGAAAATTCATTTATATCATAAGTAGCATCTTTATCTACTTTATAAAATATATAACTTAAATTATCTTTACTAGGTATTTCTAAAATTATTTCATTAATATAACCATTTGATATATTATAATTTGTTATATTTTCGTTATCAATTCTTAATTTATTAGCGTCCCAATTTATTTTGACACATTTTTTAGTGTCAGAAGAATTAGTTACTGTTAATCGATCATAATTAGAAAATGATTGATATAATATATCTGTTTTTTCTATTAAGTTTTTATCTTTTTTAAGAATAAATGTTCCTGTTAGTTTTTTTTCATATGGTTCAGTAGTAACAACTTCAATGTTAGCTGTTACATTATCATTTTCTACATCAAAGTATATATCTGAAGTAGCTTTTTGAATAACCCAATCATAACCTTTTACTTCACAAGTTGCTTTATCAAAATCAGTTGTATCAACACCATCATTTGTATTATTTACACAACTATTATAACTAGATAATGTCCCATAGTAAACATTTGAATCAGTTCCATTGACTTTACAATCACTACCATCATCTAATATACAAGTTACTTTATATTTTATATCATAATCAGTAACTAAAGCATCATTGATATTATTTTTTAAATTAAAATGAATACTTGTTCCATCCCAAACATTATTAACATTTTTAACGTTATTTCCTAATTGATCACTGCTTAAATAAAATCCTTGAGAATTTAAATAATAATTCCAAACTGTATTAGATACATATTTTGCTAATGTAAAACCGTTTGTAATAAGTAAGATTGTACCTAAAAATATAACAATCATTATTAAATATTTGCGCATTTTAATCACCTAACTTCTGCCAACTATTTATTTCTACATCAATGAAATCTGCTAAATTTGTATATTCTAATGAATTATATTCACTAGGGAAAGTTACTTTTAATTTGTAATTATCTAATGTTTCATTTGTATGTTTTAGTGTTTGAATTGAAGAATTACATACTAATTCATTTTTTTCATTTCTTGAGTAAGTTTCATCACATTTCATTATTAATTCTTCCATTTCCCCTACTTTGTATAACTCAATATCTAAAGGCATAAAATGAAATGTTTTAATAGTAATTTGATATTCAACTGTTACATTACTTAATTCATTATCTTTATTAGTAACTGAAAATAAATATTCTTCATTACTACCAGGATTTAAATTACTTAAATTTAATTCTAAATGATCTAATTGTTTACTTTCAAATACAAATTTAGCGATTTTTTGATCTACTTTTACATTACTGTTAGAATTAAACATTGAATATGTAACACCAGTACCTAAAAATATAGTTATTAAAATAAACAAAATTATCAATACTTTATGTTTCATGATTCCCTCCTATCTAACAATAAATTTCTTTTCGATTGTTCCTATTTTAGTTGTACCATCATATAATTCAAATACAAATTTGTAACCACCTAACATATTTTTAAGTTCTAATTTGTTAGGTAATTCATAAATATTATCAGTTATTTTGTTTAATTTTGTAGTAGTATAATTACTTAAGTCAACTAATGAATAATCTTGATTATAAGCTGATAAAACTTGTTTCTTATATAATGAAACTCTAACAGTTGGATTAGTAAAATTACCCGTTTTGATTATATCAAAATTAATTATATTGTCTGTTATAACATTATCAAATGATACATCAAATCCATAATCAATTGTAACATTATTAGTTACAGTTACTGGAATAGTTATTTCATTACTATATGTATTAGCATATTTTCCATCGTAAGATGCAAGTGCTTTTATTTTAAAGTGATAAGTGCCTGTTTCTAATTTACTATTATCAACTGAAGTAGTTATTTCTAAATTACCAATATCAGGTATTCTAACTACACCATCATTACTTGGTGAATATTCTTTTCCATTTACTTTAAATGTTAAATTTTTTAAATATTCCTTATTTACTATATTTCCATTTTTATCAACTAAACTAACATTTAATCCCATTATTTTATCTTCATATGTTGTATCATTTATTTGATTACCATTTATAAAATCATATACTAAATTACTTGTAATATCAATTGTATTAGTAGAATCACTATTATAAATAATTGTATCACTATAATTAGTACTAATATTTATACTAGCACTACTTTCATAAATATTAAATGGTTTTAAAGTAGTTGTTAAAGTTTTAATTACACTATCTTGATTGTTTAATTCCATAGCTATTTTAATATCTTCAATATTAGTTATATCAGTATTTTTAAAATCTAAAACAATAGTAAAATTCTCATTTATTTGATTTGTGTAATTATCTTCACTAAATAAAGTATCACTACCTACTTCTTTAAATAAAGTTAAATTATAAATTGTATCTTGTTTGTCAACTGTATATGTATATACTTTATTTTGGTTGTTATCAATTAAAGTTATTTTTGTATTAAGTGGTAAAGAAGTATTAGATACAATACAATGTGTTTTTCCTTCGTTATAATTATAACTTGATTGATAACTTACATTCAAAGTAACAGATGATTTATTTGTTATATAATTTGTAGTAAATTTATTATTTCTACCAGCATTTAAACTATCAACACTATAACCATCAAATATGATATATTCACTATTAACATAAGTAATATAATCAGCATTATCAATTACTTTAACATATAAAATATAAGTACCTTTATTATTAATCGTTATTTTATCATTATAAGCATTCCAACTAACACTATCTAATTTATCTTCATTTATTATTTCATTAGATAAATAATATTCTACACTTTTAACACCAGATAAATTATCAATAGCAGTTATTGTTAAATCGGTATTTTCATTTATATAATTTTTAATAGTTGGATTATTTAATTTATTCCAAGTCTTATCATTCATATTAATAGTAACATCAGATCCAGATAAATCTACTATAATTAAATCAGAATTTAAATAATAAATATTATCATTATTATCGACTACTTTAGCATATATAACATATTTTCCTTCATTATTCAAATCAACTATATTTTCATAATTAGTAAAAGTTAAATTTTGTATTTCTTCTTTTGTTAATTCTTTATCACTAATATAATAACTAACTTCTCTAAATGGTCTTAATGGATCAATTTGTTCAATACTAAATGCAGTTGTTTTATTAAACTTAATTGAATTTAATTCATATCCTAAATTGTTCCATGAATATGTTCCTACATGAATATTAGCAATTGGATTATTTATATCATCAGTAGCTAATATAGGAAAACTTCCTTCTTCATAAACCCAAACATTTTCTACATTATTATTTAAATCGGTACTATCAATAAATTCATTAAATTGTAAATTATTAATAACAAATTCTTTATCTTTTAAATTATTAATATCTGTTAAAGTAACAGTTCCAAATATACTTCCTTCATTGGTTATTTCACCCTCAGTATAATAAGAATTTTTAAAATTAACAACACTACTTACAATAGAATTTACTAAATATGTTGTTTCTGTTGCAAAAGAATTATTAATAGTTAAATTACCATTTGTAACATTATTAATTAAATGAGTAACATTACCTGTGCTATAAACTTTGTTTATTGTTCCTTTACCATGAAGTTTATTAATTAATCCAGATGTTTTATCGCCAGTTAATGTTCCATTATTATATGATTTATTAATTGTAATATCATTAGTATATCCGACTAAGCCAACACTATTTTTACCTATAATATTAGCTTTATTAATAACATTATTTAAAGTAATTTTATCAGCATTAGCAACTATTCCACTACTAATACCATAATTATAAGTTATGTCATAAGTTAAATTATCCAATGTTATATTAGTATCTATAACTATTTTACTAATATTTCCTAAATCGAGACTAAAATCACCAGTTACTTCGTTATTATTAATTTTTATCTTATTTTCACCAATGCTACCTTTAATTGTAACATTAGTTATATCACCTTTTATATAAGGAATCATTATATTAGAAAAATTAGATATTGTAGGAACATTAAATGTTTCTGTTTTAGTTTCTTCTTCATTTTCGTTAACAACATAACCATTGTATAAAACATTAGTTATATTAGAATTAGTAGCACTAGAAGCAATTCCAGCAGTAATATTACCACCATAAACCATTGAATTTTCAACATATAAATTACTTATATTACCACTTAAATTAGTAAATAAACCTGCTTCTTCATTTTCACTAGAAATATATAAACCATATATTCTAAAATAATTACCATCCAAATTCCCTTTAAAATTATTTAAAGATTCAAATAAATTAATAGATTTTATTTTAGTACCAGTTTTATCTACATTATCATATATTTCATTAGTATTTTCTTTTACATAAAATGTTGTATTATTTAACTTATATTTAATACCTTCTTCATCATAACTAAAAATACCATCATTTAAAACAATATCCTTATTTAATTCAAAATATGTATCAGCATAATCAGTAGTTTTTAACATTTGTGCGAAATAAGCTAATTCATTACCATTAGAAATAATATAAGGATCATCAATTGTACCACTACCACTTCGATAACTAGTAGCTACATTGCCATCCCAAACTTCAATATCTTTGATAGTATTTCTATTTTTATATCTTGCCAAACTAGGTATCATAATTGAACAAATTAATATTAAACCTAAAATTAAAATTAAATAATTTTGTTTCGGTATTTTTTTTAACAAACCTTTCATAAATATCTTCCTTTACCACTTATTTATTCTTTAACTTCTCTACCTTATATCAATTATAACATAATTCTACATCTTTTGCACTATGTTTCTACTAATTTATATAAATAATTAGTTGTAAAAATTATTCAACAAATTGATTTCTTCATAAACTATTTTTTGAAAAGAGGTGATTATATGACAAATATAGAATTAAAAAATAAATTATTGGATATAGTTAATAACTATAAAACAATATATGGTATGGGTACTTGGGGCTGGATAGTAACAAAATCTGCCATTGAAAGAAAGAAAAAAGAAAGTTCTTGGTGGACAACTACTAGAATTAATACTATTTCAAAGGTAATTGATAAAGACTATTTTATGTTTGATTGTATTGGATTAATCAAAGGTATTTTATGGGGATGGAATGGAAATTCAAAAGCAATATATGGTGGTGCTGGATATAATATTAATAAAGTTCCTGATGTAAATACTGAAGGAATGCTTGCTAAATGTATTAATGTTTCAACTAATTTTAATAACTTAGAAATCGGAGAATATTTATGGATGAGTGGACATTGCGCTATTTATATTGGTGATGGATTATGTGTTGAATGTACTCCAATATGGAAAAATGGTGTTCAAATAACAGCTGTAGGTAATATTGAAAATAAAAAAGGTTATAATTCTAGAAAATGGACAAAACATGGAAAATTACCTTATATTACTTATACAAAGAAAGAAATTAAATCTTATAAAATTATTGTTGATGAAATACCTATATATACTAATTCTAATAACGCAAAAAACAAAAAAGATTCAGTTGGAACATGGAAAAAGAACACTTATTACATTTTTAATGAATCAAATGGTATGATTAACATTACTAAAACCAAAAATACTCCAGGTGCTTGGGTCAACCCTAATGATAATGTGATTAAAGAAAATACCGAAAAACCAATTGAGCAAATTCCTATTGAACCTGAAATTCCTATTGAAGAAACTGAGAAGCCAGTAAATGATTCAAATTTAACACCACCAATTGATTCTTCCGAAGAACCAATTAAAGAAATTCCAAAAGAAGATATTGTTGAAATAAAAGAAAACATTTTTATTAGAATTTTCAAATTAATTACCAATTTTATATCTAATTTATTTAAAAAATAATATAAAAAATATCACACAAATTGTGTGATATTTTAAATTATTCATTTGTTGTTGGAACATCTGGTCCATCATAATCAGGGAAATCTGATTGATTGTATCTTTCTTTAGTGAATCCAAAGTTAATAGTAATTTTCTTTCCTAAAGATGCGAAATCATAGTTATCAATATCTTGTCCTTCAATCCATACATAAACTCTTAATTTAGTAATACTATTTGGAGCTAACGTCATAAATTGTGGACGATCTTTACCTTCAATATTTTTCATTGTATCAGTAAAGTATGGGAATTCAATTAATTTCATTGCACCTTTTTGTCCCGGATCAGAACCTTCTGCAGCAGCATTATATTCTGCTAATGTATTAGTATTAGCTGTATAACTATTATAAGCTGTACCATCGTAAATATTAACATTATCAGCAATACCAATTGTTCTACTAATAGCATATGTTGGATAAGCAGTTGTTGTATTTAATGTTTTACATGGTGTAGCATCAGTATAAGATGCACTTGAATTAACATCTGCACCTGTTCTTTTTAAACAAGATTCATTATACCAATTAATAGCATTTTGTACGTGTTTAGTATCATTTGGTTCCCAAATTTGAGCATCTCTACAAATACCAGTAACATGTTCTGGCTCACCTTCATCATCTTCACTATCAGCACATGTCATACTTGTTACTAATTCTTGAATATCTGGTTCATCAGTATCTAAAGCAGCACTTACACGTCCTAATTGAACAAATCCAACTCTTACAGAGTTTTCAATACCAGCTTTTTCTACTCCACCATCTAATGATACAGAAACTGCTGAATTAGTATTTAAATAAATTGCTTCTTCATTTAAAACATTATTTTCTGGATAATAAGGATTTCCAGATAGATTTTTAACAAATAAGTCAAATGCGATATATCCATCACCTTCAACATATTCAGTTGAACTAGTATCTCCACCTACTTGTTTAGTATGGTTGTCAACTTGACTAGATAATAATCTATAACCACCTGTAACAGCAGTTAAACTTCCTTTTTCAAATAATTTCATTCTTGATGATGTTGCATCCATTTCACCAATTGAAGACATAGGAATTAACCCTTGTCCTGGTTTATCTAACCATTGATTTGCATTTCCTTCATAAGCAGTTGCATTTTTAGCGTCTAATGTATAAACCCAATCCTTACCATCCATAGATAAGAATAACCCTTCTGTTGTTGCAATATTAATATCGAATTCTGTTACATTAACAGTTTTCATACCTATAAACCAAGCATAAGTTGAAACTGATAATAAAATAGCACATAAAGCACAAAGAGTAATCAGATTTCTTACTTTTTGATTTTTCTTTCTTCTTTTCATTTTATACCTCCTAATTTATTGTCCATATATCATCTACTCGTGTAGCTGTTTTTTTAACTCCACCATCTTTGAATGTAAATTTAGTCATCCAACTTGGCAAAGTAAATTCCTTTTTGTCATTATCATAAGTAATTTTTGAATTTGAAATATCAGTTATTTCACCAGTATTAACATAAGATACTGTTTGGTCTCTAACTACATCATCTGGTAATTCTGGATCACCATCATAATCGATATCCTCACCATAGAATCTTTCTTTAGTAAATCCAAATGATACAGAGATCTTTCTTCCTAATGAAGCAAAATCATAGTTGTCTATATCTTGTCCTTCTATATAAATATAGATCCTTACCTTAGTAATACTATTTGGAGCAAGTGTTATAAAATCTGGTCTATCTACACCTTCATTAAACTTATCAGTATCAGTAAAGTAATCCACTTTGTATAGTTTACCTTTTTGATATGAGCTTGATATAGATTTAGTATAGCCGTTATATTCTTTTCCATCATACACATCAACTTGATCTTTATAATCAATAACACCACTTACTGCATAAGTTGGATAATAAACTCCATCTTTAATAGTTTTACAAGGTCCACTAAATGAAGCAGGATTAGTTATATCACTGCCAATTCTTTTACGACATGATGTTGTATACCAACTAATAGCATTAGTAACGTGTTTAGTATCATTAGGTTCCCAAATTTGGGCATCCCTATCAGCACATATACCAGTAACATCATCATTTGATTTACAAGTAATGCCTGTAATTACATCAACATCATCTTCTACTGCTATAACACGTCCAATTTGTGCGAAAGCTACTCTTACTGAATTTTCAATACCAGCTTTTATTTCACCGTCTTCAGCAACTTTTACTTCTGATTCTGGATCTAAATAAATTGCCTCTTCGTTTTTTGGATTTAATTCTTTATAGTATGCATGTCCTGATTTATTTTTAATAAATAAATCAAATGCTACATATCCATCAACTTCTTTAGCACCAGTATTTTGAACTCTTGCAGCCATTACACGATAACCACCAGGTGATGCTGTAAAACTTCCTTTTTCATACATTATAAGTCTTGATGAGCCAGTATCAATCTTACCAACTGATGAAACAGGAACTAATCCTTTGCCACCCCAACTGTTAGTGTTTCCATCATAACTTACAGTTTTATGATTTTCTTCGTTGATAGTTACTGTAGTTTCCCAATTTTTACCATCTAATGATAATAATAAACTATCAATAGCTGCTATAGAAACATCGAAACTAGAAACATTAACAACCTTCATACCAATAAACCATGCATAAGTTGAAACGATTAGAATTATCGTACATAAAACAGCAGCAACAAGTAACTTTTTTACTTTTGTTTCATGTTTTTTCTTTCGCCTTTTCATAATCCCTTCTTTCTTATTCTGCATCTATTGGCTTAAAATTCATACGAACTTTAAATTCGCCACCTAAAATATTATCAGTACAATCAGGATCTTCGCCTTCAATCCATAAAACTATTGTATACTTGTCAATATCGTTAGGTTTAAAATTAGTAACATCTTCACTCATAATTATTTCATCATCAATAAATGGAACTGTATTTGGTTCTACTTCTCCTTCACTTGATAATTTTGCATAAGTAAGATATTCTCCATTCTTATAAATTCTAACTCTGATGGCAGCATCAACATTCTTGATAACATCATCGATAATAACTTCTCTAGTATATCCGGCAACTTCATCACCAGTGTTTTCAATATAAAAAGTATATACTAAATAACTATCGCCATTATGTGATCCACCTTCATAATCTTTGATTTCTTCCGGTAACCATATTTCCTTGATACTGTTAAAAGTTTCAGGTGCTTTAGCTAATAATTCTGTACGATATACTTTGTATTGAAAATCATCGTAAATAATTATGCCATTATCTAAATAAAGATTCTTATCGAGTGTTATACTAAAATTACCACTATTATAAACAATACCCATTACAAAATATAAAATAAGTAAAAGTAAAAGCAATAATATCACAACTAGTTTAAATTTTTTTTTGAGTTTTTTTTCTTTTTTTAACTTATCGGTAGTTTTAATAAGTTTACTTTCCATCTTTTACCTACACCCCTTTTTGTATACTATGATATCCTTTACAATACATTATAATTATAACATAATGACTTTTTTTGTCAATATAATTTGTCGAGCATTGTCGAAAATTGTGTTTTTTTTGTGAAATTTTTTAGTAATTTGTTATAATATAAGTGGTGATAAAATGAAAATAATATTTGCTCTTTTTGTCAGTTTTTTATTTACAATTAATGTAAATGCTGAAAAATTAGAAGTTTCTTTAGAAAAGTGTGTTGATGGTGATACCGCTTGGTTTATTTATAATAATGAAAAAATTAAAGCGAGATTTTTGGCTATCGACACCCCAGAATCTACTAACAAAAAAGAACCATTTGGTAAAGAAGCTAGTGATTTTACTTGTAATATGTTAAACAATGCTAATAAAATTGAAATTGAATATGACCCTAATAGTGATAAATTAGATAAATATGATAGACATTTAGTTTGGGTATTTGTTGATGATACATTACTACAAAATTTAATTATTAAAAATGGTTTAGGTAAAGTTGCATATTTGTATGATGACTATAAATATACTAACACATTAGAAAATAGTGAATTGATTGCCAAAGCTAATAGAATTGGTATTTGGAATGAAACCAATGATTATCTTTATGTAATATTAGGATTTATACTATTCATAATAATCTTAATAATTAGCATATTTAATAAAAAAGTAAGAAAAAAATTTTTAAATCGTATAATAAAAAAACTTTAGATTAATTTCTAAAGTTATTTTAAATTATAAGATATATATTCTTCATTTATATCTTTAGTTTCTTCTAATTTGGTACTAGGAGTACTTATAACAGTTATCCCCAACATAATAATAATAAAGGCAATAATAGTTTTATTTTTTAACATTTCTTTCATAATTCAATCTCCATTCTTTTAATAAAATAAATTTTTTCAATCTTGTTTTCAAATACCACTGGTTTATAATCTTTATATCTTTCTTTTATTTCTTGATTCAATTTCTTTATAATCAAGCAAACTTTTCTTCTACTATAACCGGTCAGTAATTGAATATCTTTAATTGTATAATATTCCATAGCACCCTTCCTTTCATGATTTAATTCTATCACGAACAGATATTCGTGTCAATATAATTTTACTAAAAAACGAAAATTTGTTTGACAAATGTAAATTTATATGTTAAGATGTTAATAGAAAGTTAAAAGGAGGTTTTAATTTGGAAAAACTAACTAATCAACAAGAAAAAATGTTGGATAAAATTAAACAATACATTGTTAAACATGGTTATTCACCTACTGTAAGAGAATTATGTCAAGAAATGAATTTATCAAGTACTGCCACCGTTCAAGTTCATTTAAATAATTTAGAAAAAAAAGGATATATTAAAAAGGAAGAAAGCAAAAACAGAACTATTGAAATTTTAGTTGATAATGAATATGAAATAAAAAATGAATTAATTACTGAAGTACCATTACTAGGTAAAATTACTGCAGGCAACCCTATTGAAGCAATTGAAAGACCAGACGAATACTTTAGTTTACCATCATATTTAATACCCAAAAACAAAGATGTATTTACATTATTAGTAAGTGGTGAAAGTATGATTAATGCTGGTATTTTAGATGGTGATATTGTTATTGTTGAAAGAAAAAATACTGCTAATAATGGAGAAATAGTTGTAGCAATGACTGATGAAAACGAAGTTACATTAAAAACATTTTATAAAGAAAAAGATCATTTTAGATTACAACCTGAAAATGATACTATGGAACCATTTATTATGAATAATGTTACTATTTTAGGTAAAGCTATTGGATTATATAGAAAAATATAAAATTATTATTGACTAATTAATATTTTTAAATTTATTACATATAATAGATATGTAATAATACAAGGTTATATGTCATTAACTTGACTTTTATTAAAAACTATAGTATTATTATATTACCGGAGAGAAATTCTCGTCAGGTCGATAGTTAGGATACGATTTATTAATTAAGCGTACTGTATTGTACGTCGCCCTAACTGGGAAAAAGTCACATTAGTGACTTTTTTTCTTTATTATGGAAGAACTATTTTAAAATCAACAATTTTTGATAATGATTCATGAATTTCATTTTCATTTTCTATAGCAATTCTTCTAATTGTTCCAGCCAACAAATCCGCAGCTTGAACAACATAACTTTTTCCAGAATCTTGATAAGTCACTTTTACTTCCAAATCTGAAAAAACAATAGGATTTATTCTATTAGAGTAATTATAATTACATATTCCATATTTTAATTCTTCAACTAATCCATCGTGCAAATTGTAATATCCATTACTTTTTGTACTTTGTTGATCGATATTAACAATTAAACGTATTGGTTTAGTTGGGTCAATACTGCTACATTTTATTAAATTTTTAATTATTTCTTTTATCATTCTTCTAATTGAATAATCTAGAAATCTACCTTTTGCTGCTTTACTTTCCTTAATATGTTCATACACATAATCATTTTTTATTACTAAAGCAACTACATAATATTTTTTTATATAGTTCATTACTCTTCTTTTATCAGATTTTTTTATATTAGTATTTTTAATTTCAGGGCAATTATTTTGACATAGATCTCTAGAATTGCAATAATTGCATTTTATATCATTAATAATACTTCTATATTGAGTAATAAATTTATCTTTTTCCTTTTTTGATAAAAAAACTAAACCTCCATAAACACTTATATGTTCTTTCGAAGTCAGTTTTCCGGAATCATCTAAATTAATATATATTTCTTGCATTTTATTCATCTAAACTCCCCCCTTTAATTGTTTAATATTATTATACCATTTTATAAGTCAATTAAGTTATAAAACAAATTAAAATCAGGATTTTTATTCCTGATTTTTTTCTAATTTAACTAATACTTCTCTAGGTTTAGATCCATTAGAAGGACCGATTATGCCTCTTTCTTCTAACAAATCAATTGCTCTGGCTGCTCTATTATATCCTAATCTAAATCTTCTTTGTAATAATGAAGCACTTGCTTTACCTTGTGTTACAACAAATTCAACTATTTCATTATATAAAGGTTCTTCCATAGCATCGTCAGTCATTGTAGTAGCACCTTTAACATCTTCTTGAGCAACTGTTAAAGATTCATCATATCTTGCTTTTTGTTGTGAAATTGTATAATCTGCTACTGCTTTAATTTCTTCATCAGATATAAATGTTCCTTGTACTCTTATTGGAACATTTTCTCCCTGAGGTAAAAATAACATATCACCTTTACCCAACAATTTTTCGGCACCTGTCATATCTAAAATTGTTCTTGAATCAATACTTGAAGATACAGCAAATGAAATACGAGAAGGTATATTAGCTTTTACAACACCTGTAATTACATCAGTTGATGGTCTTTGAGTTGCTACAATCAAATGAATTCCAGCTGCTCTTGCCATTTGTGTAATTCTCATAATAGATTCTTCTACTTCTTTAGCAGCAACTAACATTAAATCTGCTAATTCGTCGATTATTACTACAATATAAGGTAATTTTTTTATTTGACCATATTCATCTTTTGTTTTATTTTTTTTCTCTAAATAAGCATTGTAACCAGCAATATTTTTGGTACCTGATTGTTCAAACAAATCATATCGATGTTCCATTTCAGTAACTATTTTTTTAAGTACTATATTAGCTTTTTTAGGATCAGTTACAACTGGAGTTAATAAATGTGGTACACCATTATACATTGATAACTCAACTTTTTTAGGATCTACTAATACCAATTTTACTTCATCTGGTTTAGTTCTCATTAATATAGATATCAGCATACTATTAATACATACAGATTTACCAGAACCAGTAGAACCTGCTACCAATAAATGTGGTGTTTTATTTATTTCACAATAAATAGGTTTACCCATTATATCTTTACCTAATGTAACTAACAATTTTGAATCTTCCATTCCTTTAGGAACACTTTCTAATATTTCTCTTACACTAACCATTGTTATTGATTTGTTAGGTATTTCGACACCAACAGTTTTTTTACCAGGAATAGGTGCTTGAATATGAACACTTTTAGCGGCTAAAGCCAAAGCAATTTCTTTATCCAAACTTACAATTCTACTTAATTTTGTTCCAGCTTTTATATCTAATTCATATTGTGTTACAGCAGGACCTATATTAATAGCAACAACTTTCGCTTCAATGCCAAAGTCATGAAATACAGTTTGTAATATATCAACTGTATCTTTAATTGCTTCTTGATTTTCTTTATTGTTTTTCTTAGCCGGCTTTGAAAGTAAACTAATAGGTGGATATTTATAATTAGTATTAGTTTCACCTACTTCTTTTATTTCATCTAATTCTATTGTTTCAATATCATCTTTTTTAGGTTCTTCGTTTTGAATTATTTGATCCATACTAGAAATAACAATTTTATCATCTTTTTCATATTCATCTTCAACTTTTTTAATATGTTCCTTATCTTTTGTTTTATGAGCTAAATTAACAGTTCCTTGAACTGTCTTCTTAACACCTGCTTCTAAAGATTTAATAATGTCATAAATAGTAATACCAGTAAACATAATAAATCCACATATTATTAAAGCAACACTTACAACATTAGCGCCTTGTAATGATACTAATTTTACCATAGATACACTTAGTACTGCTCCAATCATTCCCCCGCCTTGAATATCCATAGTACCATCAATAAAATAATTTAAATTATTAAATGTTTCCTCGATAACTGGACCATAGTTTATAGTGTCATCAACTGATAGTTGTTTAATATAACCTAAATGAAATATACATAATATACCTAATACTATTATATATAATCCAATTAATTTACTAGTTAATAAATCAGGCTTTTTCCTTTTTACTATCATAAAACCGCCAATAATTCCTACAATTATTAATAGTATTGTCCAAAGGACACCAACTAAGAAACCTGCAAATCCTACTATTATGTTTGATAATAATCCAAATCTACAACAACCTATTATTGCAGCTAAAATAAGTAATATACCATATATTTCAACTCTTGCATTATTATCTTTCTTTACTTCTTTCCTTACTTTTTTCTTAGTCATTTCAAATCACCTTCTACAATAAAATTATATCATATTTTATAATAAAAAGAGTATTTTTTAATACTCTCTTTAATGTTTTTTTTGATTTTCACTATCATCATATGAATAGTTTACTTTATTTTCATCAATAGATTGTGCGAAATATTCAGTTATTAATTTATAATATAACTCTCTATCATCTTTAACTACTTCTTCACCTACACATTTTTCAATATAGGCTTTTGGAAGTGCCATAAATTTATTATATTCTTTAATATATTGAAGTCCTAGTACACCACCAGCATATAATAATAAACGATTGTCACCAGTCATTTTACCAATAAATTGTGCTGAATCAAAATAGTTTCTAAAAGGAACATAACGTTTTTTAAACATTTCTTTTGATATAACATCTTCAACGACTGCTGAATTACATCTATAAGCTATTCTTACATTTTCTCCATCATCTTCAACTAACTTAACAATATTATTTGATGAAGTAAATTTATCTGTTCTAACAAAAAGTTTACAATCATTTGTAGATTCTTCTTCATCTTTAGTTAAATCACTTGGTTGTTCAGTTTTAATTGTTGGAATTGTTTCTTGAACAGTTGGTTCCATTTCATTAGATGTTGGCATTTCTTTTTGTTGTTCATTTAGTATAGTAGAAATAACTTGAATATCATGATCATAATCACTAAAAGTTATTTTCAATAATTCTTCTATTTTTTCAGGATTATCATCACATATTTTAATAACATAATTAAATATTTTTAATGCTTGGCTTATCTTCTTATTATCTTTCACTAAATCTAATTCCATAAAATAATCTTGAAATTTTATACCTAAAGTTTCTTTTAATAAATCAATATAATTTTGTTTAATTGCATATTCTACTTCTCTTACTAATTCACTATATTTCTTATCAAAATTAGAAACATTTAAATTTTTTTCTAATTTTTTTACTTTTCCAATATATATAACTTTAGTTTTTAAAGTTGGAATTTTAGAAACACGATTAAACAAATATGATATTTTATTTAATTTTTCTTTAGTTTGATTTAACAAATGAATTATATTTTTTTCAAAATTATAATATAACTCATAATTATTTTCGCCATTTAAATTATCAACAGTAGATTCAATTGCTATTTTTAATAATTCATTTACCTGATTTTTTATATAACAATAGCAAGGATCAGTTTTATATTTTAAAACTATAGCATTTAAATTAGAATTAATGATAAATAATCTTTCTTCTTTACTATTTTTTATTGATGTTTTTATTTGATTTTGCATTTTAAAAAACAAATCATGAACTTCTAAAACACTTTCTACTGTTAAAATTTTATTTAAATATTGCTGTATGATTATTTTAACATTAGGCGTATTTTGAATATTCATATTTAAACTTAAATATTCAAAATATTCAACATTATTTTTTACTAATGTTTTCTTCATATTATTTAATAATTCAACAAATTCTTTTTCATTGCTAATAGTATCTAATTGATTTAAAGAATTTACAATTATAGTATTTTCATTAATAAAATATTTATTAATAATTAAATCCTTATGATTGTTTAAATTATTTAATGTATTTTCTAATTTAATTTTTAATTTCTCTTTTTTAGCATTAAATTCTAATAACGAATAAGCTCTATTTATCTTTTCTTCTTGTCCTAAATTATGCTCCTTCATCATTTCATCATATTTTAGTTTTAATTGCTCTAATGTAAAATTATTTGGTAATCCAAATAACTCTAAAGCTTCATTATATTTCATAAAAACCCCCCTCAATCGGCTATATATACTAGCATTAAAAACGAATTTTGTCAAATTGAAAAGAATTCACATAGGAATTCTTCGTTAATTATAATATAATCCTTTAATATTTGCCTCATCCAAAACATGACTTTTTATACTTTCTTTTAATTGCTCATAACTAAATCCTTCTTGTAAATCAAGTAAAGAATCTAAAGCATAAACAGTTATATCATAATAATGAGGTTGATCTGGAGGTGCCATACCACCATAATTATTTCTATTAAAATCGTTTTTTCCTTCAATAAATTTATGTTTATTTAAACTGGCATTTTCTTCTAAATATGGTTTAGTAATATTAGCAACTAACCAATGAACAAAATCATGACCACATACTTTTATAGCATCAAAATCTTCAATTATAACAGCAAATGAAACTGTATTTTCAGGATAATCTATAAATTCTAAAGGTATAGATAATTCCATATTGCCTCTTTTACCATATTTATCTAAAATAACACCATTTATAATTCCAGAACTTTTTATTTTCATTTTAAACTTTCAACAACTTTCTTAAATTCATCGCCTCTGTCTTCAAATTTAGCATATTGATCCCAAGAAGCACAAGCAGGACTTAATAAAATAACACTATTATCGATTGATAATTCATAAGCTTTTTTAATAGATTCTTCTAAGTTATCTTTTTTATAACAAGTAATATTATTTTTGTTACAGAAATCTAATATTCTATCTTTAGTTTGACCATAACAAACAACTGCTTTTACATTCTTCATATGAGGTAACAAATCATCAAAAGAATGTCCTCTATCTAATCCACCTAATAATAAATAAGTTGGTTTATTAAATGAATCTAAGGCAATAATAGTTGAAACAACATTAGTCGCTTTTGAATCATTATAAAACTCTCTTGTATTTAATGTTTTAACATACTCTAATCTATGTTCTACACCTGAAAAATTAGTTAATACTTTTCTAATTACATCATTTGAAACATTAAATTGTTTAGCAACAACAATTGCACACATAATATTTTCATAATTATGTTTTCCTTTTAATTTTATTTCATTTAATTTAATAATTTCTTCTTTATAGTAAATTGCATCATTTTTAATACATGCATCACAATCTTTATAAGCAGAAAAATATATTTTTTTAGATTTTATATCTTTTGTATTATCTAATACATCATTATTTCCAGCATTTAATATTGCAATATCATTACTAGTATGATGATTAAATATTTTTACTTTATTCTTAATATAATTTTCATATGTTTTAAAGTGATCTAAATGAACTTGAGTTAAATTAGTCAAAACACCAATATCAATTTTAAAATCTTTAAAATCATGCATTTGATGACCTGAAACTTCTAAAACTAAAATATCGTTTTCTTTAACACTATCTAATAATGAACACATAGGATAACCTATATTACCACCTAAATGAACAGGTAATCCAGCTTCTTTTAATATATTATAAGTTAATGTAGTTGTAGTTGTTTTTCCATTACTTCCTGTAATACCAACTATTTTTACATTTTTAGGTAGATAATGATAAGCTACTTCTAATTCATTTATAATTGGAATATTTAAATCATTTGCTTTTAAACAAACAGGATGATCTAATTTTATTCCAGGATTTTTAACAACATAGTTAAAACTATCATCTAATAATTCTTCCGGTTTATCAGTTATTATTAAATTAACACCTAACTCTTTTAATTCTTTTACTTTATTTTCATCTTGTTCTTTCATATCGGTAATTACAATATCACAATTATGTTTAGCTAGTACTTTAGCTACTTCATAACCAGATCTTGCCATACCTAATATAAACATTTTTTTATTATTATACATATTTATCACCTATTACATTATATCACTTTTTTATAAAAAAAGAAAAAATTGTAATATTCCATACAATTTTTATAAATTATTTAATCTTTCTTTTACTAATTTATTAACTAATGACATGTCAGCTTTACCTTTTAATAAAGGTGATATTTTACCCATAACCTTTCCAGTGTCTGCTGCATTAGTTGGATTTACTTCATTAAACACTTCATCAATAACTTTATTAATTTCTTCTTCACTCATCATAGCAGGCATATATTTTTCTAAGATGTTTATTTCTTTTTCAGTTTGTTTAATTAATTCAGTTCTTCCACTTTTTTCTAAGTCAGCAATAGTTTCTTTTCTTGTTTTAATTTGTTTTGAAATAACAGCTACTATTTCATCATCTGTTAATTCTCTTTTTTTATTAATTTCTTCTAATTGAATAGCTCCTTTGACCATTCTTACAACATTAAGTAAATCTTTGTTTTGATTTTTCATTGCATTTTTTAAATCAATCATTATTCTTTCTCTCATAAATTATCCCTTTCTAATTTAAAAAAGCCCAAAGGCTTAATTATAATTTCTTTCACGACGACGACTATTTTTAATAGCTTCTTTTTTAGCTTCTCTTCTTCTTTCTCCTGGTTTACTATAGTGTTCTCTTTTTCTTACTTCTTTTAGGAGGCCATCTTTAACATTTTTTTGTTTAAACATTTTTAATGCACCATCAACATTACCATTTTTAACTATAACTTTTGACATATGATCCCTCCTTCCACACAACTACTTGAGATTATATCACCTTTTTCTTTATTTTACAATAGTTTTTATTGTTTTTTGTTCACTTTTGTCAATAATTTATAAAATTATAATACTTATTATTTATTGTTTAAAAAAACAAGAATATAAATTATTTAACTTCTTGTTTTTAACAAACTATATTATTGTTGTTTAATTAATGTATATGTTTTGCCTTTTATTTCACCTAAAAATTGACTAGTTAAATCATCACTTTGTTCTTGATGAATATGCATATTTTCATATGACTGGTAATTTGATAAATCATCAACATCAATCAATGCTGTATTTTCTTTAATTTGAGGTTCTTCTCGCGGAGTAAAAATTCTAACTCTTGCGTTTGTTTTATTGTAATATTTAGTAAAATTATCATAATTTATAATTTTATTTCTTTTTAAATCTACAAATTTAGCGCCACCAACATCATAAACTTCATCATCAATTAATGTCAAAATTGCAACATGTCTAACTTGTGATAAACTAAGTATTACTTTAGTTAACTCTTGTGAATATTTTTTTAAATTTTGATTTGTTTTTATTTTATCAAATAATTCTTCTACTTTACCATTAGTTTTTCTATTTTTTAATATTTCTTCATACTCTTCATCTGTTAATAATTCTTGTCGATTTTCAATTACTGCCAAATAAAGTTCATTTAATTGTTTTGATAAAAGAATTTTGTTTAGATCTTCTTGTGAAAACTTTTTTATCATATTAATCAATCCCCTTTGTTTTTATCAATTGACGTCCATTGTCAGTTTCTAATTTTTTATTTAAATTATAGCTAATTATAAATTTAGTAATGCTATCATCTTTATAAGATGATGATAAATGTTTATCTTCACTAATATCTAATTCACATTTTATATTATTTTCTTCAAACATTTTTAATAATTTACTAAAATTCAAATAAATATAATCGTATTTTATAAATTCATTTTTTCTAACAAAATCTAAAAAAAATTCTCTTGTTTCACGATTTGTTTCGTATCTAAAGACAACAATAATCTTATCCTTATCTTCAATTATAAAATCAATAAAATTTTTGTCATTATATACTTCATCAAATTCACCACAAAAAAACAAATTAAAATTTAAATGTTCTTCTAATTCATTATTATTACATTCATTATTTACAATCAAATTAATTATTTTGTTTTGAGCAAAAATTAAAGTATTTTCATCCATATTTCTATATAGATTTAAACTTTTGTAATCATTAATTAATTGAACACCACCTTTAATCATTTTTGGTGAAATAAGTATATATTTTTTATCCTTATAATCATTTATTTCTTTTATTATTTTATCTCTTAAATTCATTTTATACCTCCTTAAAAAATATATATTATTGTAACATTATTTTAATTAATAATTTAAATATGTTTTGTCTTTGCATAAATAATATTGCTTTCTGAATTGGTCAAAGATTCTTTTTCTTTATATCTTCTTATTGTATAATCACATAATTCTTTTAATGCAATAACTGTTCCTTTTTTTGTTACTTTCATTTTGCATAATTCTAATAATTCATCACTTATATTAGTAAATCCATTTTGTATAAAATACAATTTGAAATCACAATAATTGTCAAATAAATATACAAATTTTATTTCTGATTCTATACATGAATATTTTTTTAATTTTATTTCTTTCAAATGAAGTAATAAAATAAATAATTTTGCTTCTATATCTAATTTTTTCATAAATAAAATCTCCTTTGTGCATGTATTATAACATATTTTTTATTAATCTGGTACATTTTTTAATAACTAAAAAGAATGGATCAACCCATTCTTTTAAACTGGACAAGAAGTTAAACATCTAATAGAAGAACCTACTAAATTGCCAAACTTAAATAATATTTCAACACATATAGGAAATAAAGGTAATAAACAAATTATTATAATTGCTAATATAATTTGTTTATAATAATTTTTTATTATACTGGACACATTGAACCTGACATTGCTCTTCTAATAGCACTTCCTAAACTTCTTCCTACATCCATTATTGCTTCAATTCCTTTATAAATTGAACTTAATAAACTTCCTGTAATACTTACTCCACCAACTATTTGTAACAATTCTTCTTTTTCTAACATAAAACACCTCCTAGTTACATTTAAGCGGTCTTATATAACCATCAATAACACCAATTAAAAATATTACTCCAGCTCCAATTAATAAGCCTAAACCTAATCCTCCACCGGATATTTTTTGTAATTCTTTAGTTTCTAACTTTTCCATTTTTTTATTCCTTTCTTTAATTCTTGATAAATTGTTGTTTTATTATTTTTTAAAACAATATCAATAATATTATTTTCTATTTTATCTTCTTCTTCTAAATTAAAATCTAATATAACTTGATAACACAATTTATCATCAATAGCAAAATATTCTTCACTTATTGAAACAACTTTAAAATCATACTCTTTATTATCCACTAATAAATTACTTTTAGATAATTCATCTATTTTATCCCTCGCAACATAAATTATAGTATAAAATGAATCATCTATTTTTTTTACATATCCAAAATACGATTGATATAAATAATACTCATATTTTAAAGAAATAATTATAAATATAACAAAACTAATAATTAAGAATATTATCCATAAAATAATTGATAAGGATGTTTTTTTATTAATAATATATGAGAAGTTATTATATATTTTTGGATAAATCATCAATTACTTTTCCTTTCTCTATTTTTATAACTTGATTAAATAAATCAATATTATCTAATCTATGTGATATAAAAATTATTGTTTTATCTTTATATTCTTTTAATATATTTTTTATAATTATTCTTTCCATATTTGTATCAACTTGACTTAATCCTTCATCAATAATTAAAATATCAAAAGGATTTGCTAAAGCACGACTCAAAATAATTCTTTGCTTCTCGCCACCAGATAAATTAAAACCATTTTCTTCAATTAATGTTTTATAGCCTAATTGTGTCTTTTTAACAATTTCATCCACCAAACATATTTTAGATACTTTATAAATATCGTTACCAATATTGTTTTCTATAGTATCGGAAAATAAAATTTCATTTTGAGATACATAAACAATATTATTTAATTTGTAATCATTAATATCTATACCATTAATATATACTTTATCTCTTTTAACTTCATAATTTTGTTTTAAAATTTTAAATAAAGTACTTTTCCCACTACCACTACTACCTAATACCATAACTTTGCTTTTATTCTTTATTTTTAAATTAATATTGGATAAAACTTTGTTTATATCATCAAAACTAAAACTTAAATTTTTAAATTCTATATCAAAATTAATTGGATTATTAATTGAAATATCCGATTTTTTATAATATAAATATAATATTTTTTTAATAGATATTTTGGCTTGTTTTAAATTACTATCCAAATCAATAATGTTTCTAATAGGGTTTAAAAAATAAATAAGTAATGAATTAAAAGATAATAATAAACCAATTGTTATTGTATTATCCATTACTAAAATAATTCCTACTAATATGATAGTTATAAAACCAATATTATTTATTAATTCTTTCAGTATATATTGACAATTATAACTACTATCTAATTCTTTTATTTTATTAGAATAAGTAGCGTATTTATCTTCAAAATTATGAATGATTTTGTTTTCTATATTACATCCCTTTATCGTTTCATAACCATTAATAGATTCAACCATATATGAAGTAACAGAGGCTTTATTTAATGTTGCTTCATCAATTAAGGTATTAAATTTATTTCTAAATATAAGAATTATTAATAAATATAAAAGCATAATAATTAAACTTATAAAAAATAAAGTATCATTTAATATATACATAATTATTAAAGATAAAATAGTTAAAGGTAAATCAATAAACAAACTTAAAGCTACTTTAGAAATCACTTCTCTTACAGCTTCTAAATCATTTATTTTTGATATTATTTCTCCTGTTGTATTATTCTTATAGTAACGATAAGGAAGGTTTATAATTTGTTTAAAAGTATTAAAAGTAAGGTTAAAATCAACTTTTTGATTAATTAAAATAAGTATTTTATTTCTTAAGAAATCAGATATTATTTTTAAAAAATAAACAATTAAAAATAATATAAATATAAGAATTATTTTAGATTTAGAAAACATAACATTATCAACCATATACTGCATATAAAATGATGTGATAATAGAAAACATTGTAATAAAAATAGATATAATAATAACTTGAATTAATTGTTTGGTTGAGGATTTAATTATTTCTAAAATAAAATTTATAAACGAGTTATTAGGGGTATTTATTATTTTCTTTATAGGGTATAAATAAATCAAGATATTATTAAATATTTTTTCAAATTCTATAAAACTCCAATACTTAAGCGTTCCCATCGGATCATTAATTAATATTTTTTTCTTTTTAAAATCTATTTTTTCAATTACAACGTAATGATTGTAGGAGTTATTTATAATTACATGCGCAATACATGGAAGTATTACGTTTTCTTTTTTTAAATCTTTTAAATTACATCTAATTCCATAACTTTCAAAACCTAATTTTTTACTTGCTTCAATTAAATGATAAGCAGTTGTCCCAGTTTTATCTGTTTTGCACATTTCCTTTAAATCATTAATATCAATATTACCTTTATACTGTCTAATTATATTAAGTAGACAACTAGGACCACAATCTTTAAAACCTTCTTGCTTAATTCTTTTAAACACTTTTTTACCTCCCTACTAGTTATATTAGCCAAAAGTGTAACGAATTCCTTCAAGAAGATAAAAAAAATTGCATATTTTTGCAATTTTTTAAACATTAGCAACATTATGATATACATTAGATACATCTTCAACATCATCTAACATAGCTAATAATTTTTTAAACAATTCTAAATCTTCACCAGTTAACTCTACTTTTTCTTTAGCTAACATAGTTATTTCATCCATATCAAATGTAACATTAGGTAATACTTTAGTTATACTTTCTTTTATCTTAAATAAATCCTGTGGATCACCATAAATAATTATATCGTCATCTTCTTCGATATCTTTAATATCAACGTCATTTTCAATTAAAGCATTAATGGTATCTTCCATGCTTAATCCTTTGAAACTTACAATACATAAATTATCATAATTATAGGATACACTACCTATATTACCCATTTTAATATGACATTTATTGACTACAGCTCTTAATTCACTAACACTTCTATTTACATTATCTGTTAAACATTCAACTATTAAAGTAGAACCTGCTGGTCCAAATAGTTCGTATGTATTTTTTATATAAGTTTCATCAACACCACTATTTACTTTATCAATAGCTCTTTTAATAATATCTGATGGTACTTGTTCCTTTTTAGCTCTTTCTACTAATCTTTTTAAAGATGCATTAGCTTCTAAACTTGTTCCACCATTTTTAGCAGCTTGATATATTTCTTTAGCATACATACTATATATTTTTCCTCTAGCTGCTCCTGTTTTTTGTATACTTGCTTTTCTTACTTCATAAGCTCTTCCCATTTAAAATCACCTCTATATATTTTACATTTATTTTTTTATTTTATCAAGACCTAAATTATCAAAAATATCAACTTCAAAAGGTTTTAAAGTGATATTTAAATATTCATCATTTTCAAAAGGAAAAGAAGCAATTAAAACATTTGGAAAATGATATGCCACTCTAAAAAAATTCCTGATAAATTTTTGAGTCAAATTATTTTGAATTCGTAAATGTTCATTTTTATAATATTCAATTAATTCTTTTTTATTTTCTTTTTTGCTATCTTTTAATAAATAATCTATTCTATTTTTATATGCTTCTTCCTTAGCATTATATCTAATTGGTAAAAAAGGTATTACTTTTATCTTTTTAATATTTAAATTTGATAACTGTTTTAAAAATATTGTTAAGGCTAAAATAGCACTTGGTGATACATCACTAATATTTTCAGGATAATAATCACTTTCACCATTTTTATATTGTTCATAATCTTGAGTTTCTTTTATTTCATTATTAATTCTATATAATATTCTTTTAATTTTTTTATTATAAGGACTTGTTTTATCTTTATTTTTATCTTGAATGGCATATATATAGCAAATATCATCAGCAATACCATAACTTATTGTTGGCAATTCATAACTACTTTCAACATTTGATATAAATGACTTAAAACAGTACGGTGTTTCTTGATAAGAATCAATTATTTTAATTTCTATTTTATTCTCATTAAATAAAATTTCAGTATCATATAATAATTTGTTTTTTACAAATGAGATATTTCTTTTAATAAA
Source organism: uncultured Bacilli bacterium (assembly GCA_944371325.1). Lineage (GTDB taxonomy): Bacteria > Bacillota_I > Bacilli_A > RF39 > UBA660 > Faecisoma. The sequence goes on from CALVXO010000002.1 coordinate 33,921, forward strand.
TTCATAAATATTTTCACAGTCACTATAAGTTAAATTAGAAAATAAATAAACTAGTTTTTTATAAATTTGATCTATATTTTTATATTCAAATAACAAAAGAAATTCTTTAAGATATTTATATAATAATTGTTTATCTTTTACTTTTATATTTAAACAATTAGGACTATTATTTAATGAAAAATGAATATTATAGTATATGTCGTCAATATACGCTCTACCATTTTCACATTGTTTAAAAAAGTTTGTTATTATCTCATCCATTTTGTGCCTTTCTTAAAGCATCATGAGCAGCTTGTTGTTCTGCTTCTTTTTTACTATGAGCAATACCTTCACCATATATAATATCATCTATTTTAACAATCACTTTAAATGTTTTATTATGAGCAGGTCCAAATTCATCTACAACTACATATTCTAAAGACCTTTTATCTGTTTGAACTAATTCTTGTAATACTGATTTATAATCATTATCGAATTCTATTTCTTTATTTTCAATTAATGGTATAACATTATCATAAATAAATTTTTTTACTGTTTCAAAACCTAAATCTAAATACATTGCTCCAATAAAAGCTTCAAATATATCAGCAACAATTGCTTTTCTATATCTTCCACCATTTTCTTCTTCACCATGACCTAATCTTAAATATTTATTTAATTTTAATCTAGTAGCATAGGCATAATTAGCGTCTTCACAAACATATTTTGCACGTAATTTAGTCATAACGCCTTCTTCAAAAGAAGTATTTTTATATAAATATTCACTCATAACTAACTCCATAACCGCATCACCTAAATACTCTAATCTTTCATAACTTTCTTCGTTATTCTCATTCGCATATGAAGTGTGCGTCAAAGCAGTTAAATATAGTTTTTCATTTTTATATTTTATTTTCAAATCATCTAATAGTTTCATAAACTCACCAAATCCATTATACTATAAATTTATCTAAAAATAAAATTTACTTTTTGATTTTTTTAATGTATAATTATTTTATGAAATATTTTTTATTAGGATTTATCAAAACATATCAAATGATACCAGGACCATGGCATAATTGTTGTAGACATACTCCAACATGTTCAAATTATGGAATTGAAGCTATAATAAAGCATGGCTCTTTTAAAGGTAGTATATTGACTATTAAAAGAATAATAAGATGTAATCCATTTGGTAGTTGTGGTTATGATCCTGTACCTGAGAGGAGAAAAAAATGAAAAGAATTATTTTATTACTATTAAGTATTTTATGTTTAACCGGATGCTTTAAAAGAGATACAATGGAAGGAATAAATATCTACACAACAATATACCCTATTACTTTTATAACTGAAAGATTGTATGGTGAATATAGTAATATTGAAAGTATTTATCCAAATGGAGTTAATGTTCAATTAGAAAAATGTGATGGATGTGATAATTTATTATATACTTTAACAGATAAACAGTTAACAGATTATAGTAAAGCAGATTTATTCATCTTTAATTCCTTACTATATGAAGGTGAATATGTTAAACCAATGTTTGAGAATAATAAAAATTTAAAAATTATCAATGCAACAGATAATTTAAGTGAAGATGATTTTTATGGATTAGAAGAAATTTGGTTTGATCCTTCAAGATTATTAACTGTCGCGAGAAATATTAAAAATGGCTTTAATGAATATATAAATAATTATTATTTAAAACAAAATATTGAAAATAATTTTAATGAATTAAAAGAAGAACTAGATAAATTAGGATCTAAATTAGCTGACACAACTAAAGAAGCAACTAATAAAATAATTGCTACAAATGATGAAATGTTTAACTTTTTATCTCGTGATAAATATGGTTTAACTGTATATGTAGTAAATGAAAATTCTAATAGTAAAACAATAAGTGATGTTAAATCTTTAATCGATAATGGAACAATTAAATATATTTACATTAAACAGTTTGATGAACCAAACGAAGTAATTAATAATTTAATTGAAGGTACTGATGTTGAAATTGTAAAATTACATATGTTAACTAATTTAACAGAAAATGAAATAAGTAATAAAAAAGATTATTTTTCTATAATGAACGAAAATATTGAATTATTAAAGAAAAATTTATATAATTAAGTAAGGAGGTATTTATATGTGGATTATATTTGTTGTTATTATTTTGATTATTCTTTCATCTATCAAACAAATTGATGAATACGAAAGAGGCGTCAAATTTACAACAGGAAAATTTAGCAAAATTATGGAACCAGGTTGGAGATTAGTTTTACCTGTTTTCCAATCATTTAAAAAAGTCGATATAAGAACTAAAGCAGTAGATGTACCAGAACAAGAAGCTATAACTAAAGATAATGTATCAGTTAAAATAAATGCAGTTTTATATTATAAAGTTTTCGATGCTTCTAAAGCAATATTGGCAGTTGAAAATTTTAGATATGCTGTTAGCCAATTAGCACAAACAACAATGCGTAATGCTGTTGGAGCTGTATCATTAGATGAACTATTAGGTGAAAGAGAAAAAATATCTAGTGAGATATGCACTATTATTGATGAAGCAACTGATCCTTGGGGAATTAAAGTAGAAAATGTTGAATTAAAAGACATTTCATTGCCTGAAGAAATGAAAAGAGTTATTGCAAAAGCTGCTGAAGCTGAAAGAGAAAAAGCTGCCGTAATTACTAAAGCACAAGGAGAAGTTGAAGCATCACAAAATTTAGCTAAAGCTGCTGAAATAATGTGTTCAACTCCTGGGGCCTTACATTTAAGAACATTATCAACATTAAATGATATTAGTTCTGATCAATCAAATACTATTATATTTGCTGTTCCAATTGAAGTATTAAGAGCTTTTGAAAATAGTGATATAACTAAAATAATCAAAAAATAGACTTTCGTCTATTTTTTTATCCAATTTTTTCCTTCTACCAATCTCGTAACTAACATTGAACTTGATACATCGCCGCATACATTTAAACATGTTGCCGGTGGATCAATTAACCACCCTATTGTAGCAATAATTGGAAAAGCTTCTAAAGGAAAACCATATAAAGAAACTATTAGCATCTCGCCTATTAATCCCCCACCTGGTATTCCAGACATAACAACAGCACTTAATACTGCTATTAATATAGCTATAAAATATGTATTAAATCCAGTAAAAGGCATATTAAATATTCCAAACAAGAAAACTATTTTTAAAATTGCTCCCATACTAGATCCTTCCATATGCATAGTAGCTCCAATTGGTAATGTTACATCTCTTATATCTTTTGGAATATCCATTTTACTAGCTGTATCTAAGTTTGTTGGTAAACTGGCTAATGAAGATTGAGTAGCCAAAGACGTTGCTGTTGAAGAAAATATATTTTTGAAAAACAATTTAACACCTTTTTTGTTACCAGCAAGATAAGCGTATATGTAATAAAATACTATAAAATAAACTATACACATTACATAATATAAAATCATGCTTTTAGCGTAACTACCAATTAATTGTGGACCGAATTCACCAATTAAATTGGCAAAATAAGCACATAAACCTATTGGAGCATAATACATTATAATATTAATTATTTTCATCATTACATTAGAAATACTTTCCAAACCTGCTGCTATATTATTACTTTTAGTCAATGCAACACCTATTCCAAACATAATTGAAAATATAATTAATGGTAACATATTAATTCTAGATAATAAGTTAGAAAAATCAGTAACAGTAATAGCAGAAATTATTTGTTCACCAATACTTACTTCTGATGCTTCACCTTGTTCTAAAACGATGTTAGCGCCACCTACCGGATCAATTACTTTTACAACTCCTAACATTAAAATTCCCGCTACTGCACTAGTTAAAATAAAAACTAAAAAAACATATTTTAATATTTTACCTAATCTTTTTAAATTAACCATATTAGCAATACTACTAGAAATAGTAAAAAATACTAATGGCACTACAATGGTATACATCAAATTTAAAAAGATTGTACCAAATGGTTTTAATATAATTGCATCTTCTTTTAAAATAACACCTATTATACAGCCAATTATAATTGAACATAATAAGATAATTGGAAATCTATAATTTCTCCAAAAATTTTTCATTTATACCTCCCTAATTAATTATATTTTTTTATAAACAAATATTTACAAAAGCATATAATAATCTAGGTGAATTATATGTATATAGGAATTATAGGAAGAAAAAATGACGACAAAATAACTTTTAATGAAGAAATTATAAATGTTATTAATAAATATAAGTTTACTCCAATAGGAGTTATAGTTGATTTTAATAACAATCCAACCTTAGAATTTAATAAAGTCAAACAATTAATTGATATTTGTGATGGTTTTATATTACAAGGTGGATCTGAATATTATGATATTGATATATTAATAACTAAATATTTGTACGAAAAAGATAAACCTACTTTAGGAATATGTTTAGGTATGCAAACAATGTCGATGACATTTGATGGTATAATGGGTGATGTGGAAAATCATAAAAGTATAAAAAGATATGTTCATGAAATAAAAATAAATCAAGATTCTAAATTATACAAAATAATTAAAAAAAATAAAATCATTGTTAATAGTAGACATAAATCATATATAGTAAATACAAATTTAAAAACATCTGCTTTAGCTAATAATATTATTGAAGCAATTGAAGATACAAATAAAAAATTTTTTATTGGTATACAATGGCATCCCGAAACTTTGATGGATAAAAACAGTATTTTATTGTTTAATTCTTTCTTTTCTAGCATAAAATAATAAAAAAAATTAAAAAAATTTATAAAAATACTTGCCAAAACTAAAAAAATAAGGTATACTTAATATGCGTTTCAAAAAGCGGGCCTGTAGCTCAGTTGGTTAGAGCACACGCTTGATAAGCGTGGGGTCATAGGTTCAAGTCCTATCAGGCCCACCATACGCCTTAATAGCTCAGTCGGTTAGAGCACTTGACTGTTAATCAAGGGGTCGTAGGTTCGAGTCCTACTTGAGGCGCCATTGGCCAGTTGGTGAAGTGGCTTAACACACTGCCCTTTCACGGCAGCATTCATGGGTCCGAATCCCATACTGGTCACCAAATATATAAAATACTAACTTAAAGGTTAGTTTTTTTGTTTATAAAAAAATAATGAACTAATCATTATTTTCTTATTTTGCCTTTAATACCTTTACTACCATTAAAATTACTTAATATATTAGTATCAAATGAAATTGTTTTTTGATGTTTAACCTTATATTGTTTAATAGCTAAAGTAATCATTTCATCTAATAATTGTTCATAAGGTTTATTAGTTTCTTCCCATAAATAGAATGATAAACTACCTGGAATAGTATTTGGTTCATTAATGTATACTTTATTTGTTTTACTATTTATTAAAAAATCAATTCGACAAACACCACTTAAATTTAATGCCTTGAAAGCTTCTTTAGCTAAATCTTGTACTAAATTAGTTGTTTTATCATCTAATCTTGCTGGAATAATTCTGCTAGCACTTGCCATTCCTTTACTACCTTTAGATCCAAATTTACCTTTTCCACCACTTAAATATTTATCTTGATAAGTTAAGAATTCTTGAGTACTCATTACTTCTTCCAAAGTACTTGCTTGTTGTGATTCATAAGTACCTAATACACTACAATTTACTTCAACTAAGTTTTCTACTGCTTTTTCTACTACAATTTTATTATCATAAGAAATAGCATCTTCAATGGCATTTTCTAAACCTGAAATATCTTTAACATAAGTAATACCTACACTACTTCCTAATGTTGCAGGTTTAACAATAACAGGAAATCCAACTTTTTTAACTTTTTTAATTATTTCTTCTTTATCTAAAAAATATTCTTTATCAAAAAACCAAGTATACTCTACAACAGGCAAATTTAAACTTTCAAAAACTTGTTTCATAACAACTTTATCTTGACCTAAGCTAGATCCCAAAACATTACTTCCAACATATGGAACTCCTACTAATTCTAAATAACCTTGAATAGTACCATCTTCCATATTATTACCATGAACTACAGGAAGAATTATATCTAAATCAGCAACCACTGTTCTAAAAATATTTAATGCTTGTAATCTAAATAAACCATTATGATTATATAAAACAACTTTTTTAGCAAATCTTTTTAACGTATCAAAATCACGGTATATATCTATATCTGCTAACATTTTACCAGTATACCATGTTCTATCTTTAGATATGTAAATTGGATAAATATCATATTTTTCTTTATTCAAATGTTCCATCGCTTGAACTGCTGAAATAATACTAACCTCATGTTCAACTGTAGGTCCCCCAAATATAACTCCGACTTTAATTTTCATTTTTATCATCTCCTATAAAACTTTTAAGTACTCTTACTGTTTGATCAAATCTTTCTAAATAAGCATAATGAGAACAACCTTCATATGTTACTAATCCACAATTATCAATTATTTTTTCTAATTCATAAGCATCATTAATGCTAACTGCTTTGTCCATTGTTCCCCAAATTAATAAGGTAGGACATTTTATTTTATGTAATTGTTCTGTTATATCATAATTAACATGTTCAACCATTATTTTTCGCATCATATCACTAGCATTTTTATAATCAGTTGAACCAATATGTTTTTTAGCAAAACCTTCTAATTTATTTAAAACAGGAATTTTGGCTGCTGATTTTAATATTTTAGTTTTTAAAGACAAATTATTTATCATTTTTTTATAAGGACTAGCTAAACAAACTAATTTTTTTACTTTATATTTAGTAGCATAAAGTAATCCAATCTTACCACCAAATGAATGACCTATGATAATAGGATCAGAAACATTTAATTTATCTAATAATTCTTTTAAAAATGATACATAATCATCAATAGTCCAAACTGTTTTTGGTTCTTCACTTTTACCAAAACCTGGTAAATCAACAATTATAATTCTATTAGTAAAACTTAAACTGTTACCTAGTCCTTGCATCATTTGGATATTTTGTCCCCAACCATGAAGTAAAACAACAGGATTTTCTTTTTGGCCATAATCAACATAATTTACATTTACATCTTTAATTATCATTGTCTCACCTATTTAATTATATCATTTTTTTTAATAATTGACTATCATATTTTCAATATTTAACTTATTAATTTTATTTATATTTGTATATATTTTTATTTTGTTTATTATAAATCCAGAAATTTTAAAATTTATTGCTTCTAATTTGTAATTATTGTTTTCTAATTCTTTTAAATAAGATTCTTTTAATTTATTAATGTTAGTATAATTATATCTTTTTTTTACATTATATTTTGAATCTACTTCTACCCATATAACTTGAATATCATTAAAATAATTCAAAAAGTTATTAGTTGTTATATTGTTATTAGGAAATTCTAATATATAAAAAGAATTATCTACATTTTCTTTAAAAGTTGTAATGACATTTTCACTATAATTTAAATTCAATAAAAAAATAAAAATGATCAATATAATTATTTTTTTCATAATACTTCACCATTTTTATTTTGGTTTTTTTTAATTAAAATAAACAAAAAAAATAGCGTTAACTATTTTTTTACTTCATCTATTCCCATACCTCTTTTATGTTTAATTGGTTCCCAAGCTAAATCTTTTTTAAATAAACACATAAAGTTAATTGGTATCCAAGTTAACATAAATAAAGAGAACAATAAAATACCTGACATAATTTCTTTAACACTCTTCTTATTATATTTTACAACAAATAAATTTATTATAATATTTCCAATATAAGTTAATAAGAAGAATAATAATCCATATGCATACATGTATGAAAATACATCATATAACTTAACATCAAATATTTTAAATAATATTAGTACTATTGTTAATAAAGTGGCTAAAACTTGAATATAAGGTGCCATAAAAGATAATAACATATCCCAACAAGGAATAAATCCAGTTTTACTATATGTTCTAAATAAATCTTTGTTATATCTTCTAAAACATTGAATATTTCCTAAAGACCATCTTTTTCTTTGTTTCCATGACACTTTAAACTCAGTTGGTTGTTCATCATAAGTTATTGCATCTTCAACAAACATAACTTTAATTCCTCTTAATGCACATTGAGCTGTAAATTCAACATCTTCAGTTAATGTATATGTATTAAAGCCATATTCATCAATTACTTCTTTTTTAACCATAAATCCTGTACCATTTATACTTGCAGATCCACCCATTTGCATACGAGCTTTACTAAAGAAAAAGTTTTGAATCCAATAAAATATTGAGTAACTTCCACTTATCCAGTTATCCCCAGGGTTTTTACTATCTCTAAAGCCTTGAGCAACCTTATGTCCTTCACATAATGCATCATTCATTCTTGCTAAAAATTCAGGATGAACAACATTATCAGCATCAAAAACTACATAAGCATCAATATCTTTACGTTTAGATAATTTTTCTAATGTAAATTTTAAAACTTCTCCTTTTGATTTAGTTGGAACAGTACATTTTATAATTTCTGCTCCAGCCTTTTTTGCAACTTTTTCTGTATCATCAGTACAGTTATTTGGTATTACATAAACATCAAATAAATCCTTAGGGTAATCTTGTTGTAATAAACTTTTTACTAAATGTTCAATTACTCCTTCTTCATTTCTTGATGCTATTAAAATTGCAAACTTATGCTTTGGTTTATGTTTTTTTATTAATTTTTTATTAATATTTTTAAATCCAAAAAAACCAGTTATAAAAAAGTATAAGCCATAAGCCAAAGAAATTATAAATAAAATATAATATATAAATTGTATCATTAAAATTCACTCCTAAAACATGACAACTACATTATACCATATTTTAGAAATTTCGCAAATTATAAATATTTTTTTAATTGAGTAATAGATTCTTGTTGAAATTTTAAAAAATCTTTAGCTAGTTTTATATTTTTCTTATTAGCAATTTCATCATATTGACTTAATTTTTTTTCAACATCTAAAACTCCCATCGACATTCCTTTTATAAGCATATCAGCTATACTAGCATCACTATTATCACTAATAACTTCTTTTTTTATTCCCATACTAGCTCCCATTTTTGAAAAAATTGATGTTTCCTTTGGCTTAACACTTTCTTTTTTCAACTGTTTCTTTAAATCTTTATAAAATATTTCATATCTCTTTAATATATCTTCTGCATCTTTAATTATTTTATTATCTTTTCCTTTTAATTCATTAATTAATTTTTCTAATGTATATTTTGCCATTTCACTAATTTGATAAATATACTCTAATAATTCATTATTTTCATTCATTTTAATCACCATTTATATAATGGTTTACTTTTAATTATTTTATACAAATTAAACAAAAAAAGAATTATTTTTCTTCTAATTCTTCATCTGATAAAATTGATAAATCTTCCATTTCTTCATCTACATCATCTAGATTTTCATCTTCAATAACAGAATCAATATCATCTTCATATTCATCTACTTCTTCTTCATCATCAGTATCTTCTTCGTATTCTTCTTCATCTTCGTCTTCGTCCATTACAATGTCAACAGGATTTTTTTCTCTTAAATCCCATTCATTAGTATCTAGAAAAACAAATCTTTTGTCTGTTGTTAATGAAGTATAAAAATCACCAATTTTATTAACATATTCATCATCACTATACTCTAATAAATCACATATTTTTTTAAATATTGTTGGAGTATTTAATGGTTTATTTTCTTCTTTTAAAATTAATTCAGTTAAATCAGCATAAGATAAAATTTCTAAATCTTCTTTAGCCATGTTTTTAATTAACATAATTCCTCCTTGTATAAAATATCATCATAATTTTAGCACATTTTTAAAATGTGTCAATACTATTTTTATAATATGTTATAAGTTTTATAAAATATACTATTTATTTACACTTTCAAGTTTAAAAATTACATCTTGTTCTGTTGTTAAAACATTATACTTTAAAATAATTAAATCATCTTCAATTATTAAATAATCTGTTAATATTTCTAAATCAATTTGACTATTGTTTTCTTTTAATAAACATTTACCTTTTGTAGTTTGATCTGGTATAAAATTCATTTCAATTAAGCAATCTTTATTTTCTCTTACTATCTTAAAGTCATTTAAAAATATAGTTGTTTTATATTCTTTTTCTTCGTATATTATTTTATCTTTATTTTTTAAAGCAATATATTTTTCTTCACTAATATTTTTATTATTTTTTAAAGTTACAATTATATTAATTTTGCTCACAAAATCACCTTAAGTAATTATATCATAAAACATTTAAATATATACTTATAATTTTTAATTTTTTATTAATAATAAATATAGGTGAACGTTATGAAAAAATCAAAAAAAATTTTTAAAATATTTTTATTTATAACTGTCTTTATGGTTGCAATTTATGGAGGTATTTATTTATATGCTTGGATGAGCCCAAAATTAACTGTTAATAGTTCTAAAAGTTATTATTTTTACGATAAAGATGAAAACTTAATTACAGGTACTGATGAATGGATCAGTTATGAAAATTTAGATCAAGATATTATAAATGCAACGGTTGCTATTGAGGATAGACATTTTTTTAATCATCAAGGTTTTGATTACTTAAGAATTGCTAAGGCACTTTATAATAACATAAAAAGTAACTCTAATGGTGAAGGAGCTTCTACTATAACTCAACAATATGCTAAAAACTTATATTTAGATTTTGATAAAACTTGGGAAAGAAAAATAAATGAAGCATGGTTGACAATTAGATTGGAAACTCATTATTCTAAAGAAGAAATTTTAGAAGGGTATTTAAATACTATTAATTATGGTGGAATATTTGGTATTGAAAATGCTAGTAAATACTATTTTGGAAAAAGTGCTTCCGATTTATCATTAGGTGAAGCAAGTATGCTTGCTGGTATTCCCAACCGTCCTAGTGAGTACTCGCCTTTTGTTAATTTAGATTCAGCAAAAAAAAGACAAAAAGTAGTATTAAATTCTATGGAAAGAGATGGTTATATTACTGAAGAACAAGTAGAAACTGCTTATAATGAAATTTTAGTTTTTGATGACAAAAATGATGATGATGAATTAAATTCAATAATGTATTATCAAGATGCAGTTATCGAAGAATTACAAGCAATTGAATCTATTCCTTCATCATTATTAAAAACTGGTGGTCTAAAAATTTTTACTAGTTTTGATCCTAAAGCTCAAGAAGCAATTGAAAAATCTATAAAAGAAGACATTGAAACAGATATCCAAGTTGCTAGTATAATAATGGATCCAAATAGTGGTGCTATATTAGGTCTTGTCGGTGGTGTTGATTATAGTAAAAGTCAATATAATAGAGCATTATCGAATAATAGAAGTGTTGGATCAACTATAAAACCGTTTTTATATTATGCGGCTTTAGAAAATAACTTTACTGCATCTACTACTTTTACTAGTGAGAAAACTACTTTTGTGTTTTCTGAAAATCAAACTTATAGTCCAACTAATTATGGTGATGAATATCCTAATAAAGAAATATCATTAGCTAATGCAATTGCGCATTCAGACAATATATATGCCGTAAAAACTCATCTATTTTTAGGAACTGATGTTTTAGTTGATACTATGAAAAGAGTTGGTGTAAAAACTAAATTAGATAGTATTCCTTCTTTAGCTTTAGGTAGTCAGCCAATAAGTTTAATAGAAATGACAACCGCTTATGCTGTATTAGCAAATGAAGGTCATAAAGTAGAACCACATTTTATTGAAAGAATTGAAGATATAAATGGAAATGTATTATATGAATATAAAGCAACTAATGAAACAGTTTTAAATAAAAGTATTACATTTATTTTAAGTGAATTATTAGCCAATACATCTAATCCTAATTTTATTGATTATACTTACCCTACTTCTTATGTTATTTCTAATAAATTGACTAGAAAATATGCTATTAAAACAGGAACTACTGAATACGATCATTTAGTGTTTGGATATAATAAAGATGTAGTTGTTAGTGTATGGAGTGGCTATGATGATAATCGAGAATTAGAATATGGAGATTCTACTACTAATAAAAATCTGTGGGCTGATATTACTGAAAAATATCTTGAAGGTAAAGAAGATAATTGGTATACTATGCCAAATAATGTGGTTGGTGTTTTAGTAAATCCTCAAACAGGTAAAATTGCAAATAAAAACGACGAAAAAAGTGTTATACAATATTATTTAAAAGGAACTGAACCTTCAAATGACTATAATTTAGATGATGCTGTTCCAACCATAAAATATGAAGAATAAATGTAAAATTTAAGATATTTATTATATATTATTGTCTAATATTTATTGTTAATGATATAATATAATAAGAAAAGAGGATAGATAATATGAATAATGATTCATTAAATAATATAAGTAATAATCAACCTGTGCAACCAACTCAACCTGTGCAACAACCACAACCTATGCAACAACCTCAACCTGTGCAACAAGCTCAACCTATGCAACAACCACAACCTGTGCAACAACCACAACCTGTGCAACAACCACAACCTGTGCAACAACCACAACCTGTGCAACAACCACAACCTGTGCAACAACCACAACCTATGCAACAACCACAACCTATGCAACAAGTTCAACCTACACAATCTTCTCAATCAACAAATAAATTAAATATTGTAAATCCATTAAATCCAAATGAAATTATTAAAACAGAAGATTTAATTGAAAAACCAAAGCAAGAAAATGATACAAATCAAAAAACTGAAATAAATGAAGTAACTGATAATAATCAATATGAAAGTAAACCAAAAAAGAAATCTAATAAGTTAATTATTTTATTGTTATTGTTAATTGTAATAATTGGTATAGCCGCTGTAGTATATTTTACTTTTTTTAACAATCCAAAAACTGAAACAGAACCAGTTCCTACGCCAGCACCAAATGAATCAACTGAAGAAAGTGAAGTAACATTAATTACTTTAAATGACATATTAAATAATTTTAACAACAATTCTACAATTAAACAATTACAAGAAACAAATGAAATAACTGCTAATATAGAAAATAATAAATTAATTATATCAGTAAAAGCAGAAAATCAAGAACCTACTTTATATGAATATACTTTAGAAAATAGAAATTTAAAAACAACTTTTAAAACTACTGATTTAACTGCTAATATTATATTTTTAGTAATTGCTGATAATATTGGACAATTTCATGGAACGGAAGAAAATGAAACATATAATTTCTTAAGTTCTATTGATTTTACAGCAGCACAAGTTGATGGAATATCTTATACATTAAACAATGATAATGTTGAATTAAGTATAAATATTGATAAAAAAATAGATACTTCTAGTTTAAAAACAATGTATATTGAAACAAATGATTTAAAGAAACATGAGAGTTTCATTAAAGATTCAGGTAGTATACAATTTATAAAAGGAAATTTATTATTTTATAAGCAAGGTGATGATAAAACAACTACAATTATTATTGCTGAAAAAGATAATTTGTCTAATTTAACATATAATAGTATTTTATCAGTTGTTGAATTTTTATATCCAAATGAGTTGGAACAATTTAAAACAAGTTATCCAGAATTAACTACTATTTCATTTAATAGATATACAATTACTGAAAATCCTGAATTAACAGGTGAATTTATCAAATATTTTGAACAATATCAAAATGATTATAAATTTATAGAAATAAAAATAAATAAGGGTGCATAACCCTTATTTTTTCATATAATTATTAAATTTATTAAATTCTTTTGTTTCCAAATCAGTTTTAGCTAATTGTTCAAATAATTTCTTTTGATCACGTGATAATTTATCTGGAACAATTACATTTAAAACAACATACATATCACCTTTACGGTAACTATGAACATCTTCAATACCTTTTCCTTTTAATCTTAGTTTATCCCCAGTATTGCTTCCTGATTCAATGGTTAATTTAACATTACCACTTATCGTAGGAATTTCTTTTTTACATCCTAGTACAGCTTCGGTAATAGTTAAAGGTACTTCTAAATAAATATCGTTCCCTTCTCTTTCAAATAGTTCATGTGGTAAAACGCGATATTCTAAATATAAATCACCACTGCCATATTCACTATATTCTCCATAGCCAGATACTCTTTGTTGATTACCAGTGTTAACACCAGCTGGTATTTTAACTTCAATATCTTTGTTTACTTTAATTTTGCCAGTACCAGAACATTTAGAACAACTTCTTTTATAAGATCTTCCTTTACCTTTACATTTAGGACAAGTTGTTTTTGTCATAAAAGTACCAAATAAAGTTCTTTGTTCGGCTGCTACTGTACCAGTACCATGACAAGTTGGACAAACACTTTCATCAAAGCCACCTTTACCATGACACTCACTACAATCTGTGTATGTATCTAAATTTATTGTTTTTTTACATCCAAAGGCAGCTTCTTCAAAAGTTAAGTCGACACGCATAACTTTATCTCTACCTCTTGATTTTCCTCTAGATCCACCACCAAAGTTGAAACCAAAGCCTGAACCAAATATATCACTAAATATATCAGAAAAATCAAAGCCAGAGAAATCATAACCACCAGCACCATTATTTTCAAATGCAGCATGACCATATTGATCATATTGTTTTCTTTTTGTTTCATCAGATAAAACAGCATAAGCTTCTTGGCACTCTTTAAATTTTTCAGCAGCATTTTCTTCTTTAGAAACATCTGGGTGGTATTTCTTAGCTAATTTTCTAAAAGCTGATTTTATTTCATCTTGACTAGCAGTTTTAGGAACACCTAATATTTCATAATAATCTTTTTTCATAACAACACCTTCTACATAAGTTCTTTAAATTGTTCAATAAAGCTATCAAACATTTTGATTGCTGATTCGATAACATCTTTTTTAGTAACATCAATACCAGCTATTTTAAGTTCATTAACAGGATAATCAGATCCGCCACTACTTAAGAATTTTAAATAGTTTTCTAAAGCATGTTCTTTTTTATTTAATATGTTATCCACAATATAACATGCACAAGATAAACCAATTGCATATTTATAAACATAGAAATTGTAATAAAAATGTGGTATTCTTTCCCATTCATATTTTATTTCATCATCAACTACGACATCTTTTCCAAAGTAATCTAAATTCAATTTATAATATTCATTACATAATACTTCGTTAGTTAATACGCCACCTTTTTCTTTTAAACTATGCATATCTCTTTCAAATTCTGCAAACATAGTTTGTCTATAAATAGTAGCTTTAAATAAATTCATTAAATTACTTAAAATATATTTTTTATCTTCTTTACTTCCTTTGTTTAACAAATGAAAATTTAATAATAATTCATTTACTGTTGATGCTACTTCAGCAACAAATATTTTGTAAGAAGAATATTGGTAAGGATTATTTAAACAAGAGTAATAAGTATGCATAGAATGACCTAATTCATGAGCTAAAGTAGATACATCGTTAATAGTGCCTTCATAATTTAATAAAACATAAGGTTTAGTATCATAAAAGCCACTAGAATAAGCTCCTCCCCTTTTTCCTTTGTTATTATAAACATCAATCCATCTTTCATCAAAAGCTTTATTTAGATTTTTAATGTAATCATCACCTAATACACTTAATGCTTCAATTACTAAGTCTTTAGCTTCTTCAAATGTATATTTTTTAGTGTTTTCTTCAACTAAATCAACATATTGATCGTATAAATGAAATTCATCTAATTTTAAGAAATCTTTTTTTAATTTGAAATATTTATATAATACACTTAAATTATCTTTAACAGTTTTAATTAAATTATTATACACTTCTTTATCTACATTATCACTAAATAAAGCAGCTTCTAAACTTGAATCATATTTTTTTAATTTAGCTAATGTTGTTAGTGTATCAACATTACCAGCAAAAGTTGAACTAATAGTATTTTTATACTCACCATAAGTAGTTAATATTTTATTAAATGCTTCTTTTCTTACTCTTCTATTTTTAGAATGTAAAAATACACTATAGTTACTTTCTGTTAGTTCTACTTCTTCATTATTTTCATCTAAAATTAGTCCAAACTTCATATCTGAATCAGTTAATAATTCATAAGTTTCACTACTATTATTTAATGAATTACTTAAAGATGATAAGACTTCTTCTACTTCTTTAGATAAAATATGTTTTTTAAATCTAAATAAATTACTTAAAATAAATTCATATTCTTTTAATTCTTTTTCTTCTTCATAATATTTTTCTATTAAACTATAATCTACACTCATTAGTTCAGGTTCGGCATAAGCATCTAGTTCTTCAAATTTAGTTAATAAATTTTTAACTTTACCTAACATTGCTTGATATTTAGTATTAGTAGTATCTTGATCATTTTTTAAATTAGCATAGTAATATAATTTATATAATTTTCTTTCTAATTCATTAGATAACTTTAAATAACCTAACAAATTACTGGCACTTTTAACTAATATATCTTTATATTTAGTTATATCATTTATTTCTTTACTTACTTTTTCATAATCTTTTTCAAAATCCTTATCGGTTTTGTAAATTAAAGTTAAATCCCATGTATACTTAGTATCTATTTCATCTCTTTTTTTTTGTAATTTTCCCATATATTCTCCTTTACACTAGAAAGTTCTAGTTAATCTAGAACTTCCTTATTTTTCTTCAAATTCAGCATCTTGAACATCATCTTTTTTATCAGATTCAGTATTATCTTTGTTTTCTGCTTGAGCTTTTTTAGCTGCTTCTTCATAAACTTTAGTTGCGAATGCCATAGCAGTTTCATTTAATTTTTCTTTCTTAGATTTAATATCATCTAAGTTATCTTTTTCTAATGCTTCTTTTAATTCTTTAATTTCAGCTTCAGCTTTTTCTTTATCTTTAGCATCGATCTTATCACCTAAATCTTTAATAGATTTTTCAGTCATAAAGATTAATTGTTCAGCTTCATTTTTAATATCTGCTTCTTCTTTTCTCTTTTCATCAGCTTCACGATTAGCTTCAGCTTCTTTTACCATTTTATCAATTTCATCATCAGTTAAATTAGTACTTGCTGTAATAGTGATAGCTTGTTCTTTATTAGTACCTAAATCCTTTGCTTTAACATTAACGATACCATTAGCATCAATATCAAATGTTACTTGAATTTGAGGTACACCACGAGGTGCAGCAGGAATTCCTGTTAATTGGAATCTACCTAATGTTTTGTTATCACTTGCCATACTTCTTTCACCTTGTAAAATGTGAATATCTACAGCAGGTTGGTTATCAGCAGCAGTTGAGAATACTTCAGATTTACTTGTTGGAATTGTAGTATTTCTTGGAATTAATACAGTACATACTCCACCTAATGTTTCAATACCTAATGATAATGGTGTTACGTCTAGTAATACTATATCATTAACATCACCAGTTAATACACCACCTTGAATAGCAGCACCCATAGCAACTACTTCATCAGGGTTTACACCTTTAGATGGTTCTTTACCTAATTCATTTTTAATAATTTCTTGAACCTTTGGTATACGAGTAGATCCACCAACTAAGATAACTTTATCAATGTCATTTTTAGTTAATTTAGCATCTTTCATAGCTTTTCTAACTGGTTCCAAAGTACTTTCAAATAAATCATGACATAATTCTTCAAATTTAGCTCTTGTTAAACTCATTTCTAAGTGTAATGGTCCATCTTCACCTTGAGATAAGAATGGTAAACTAATTTGAGTTGTAGTTACACCTGATAAATCTTTCTTAGCTTTTTCAGCAGCATCTTTAATTCTTTGCATTGCCATTTTATCTTTAGATAAATCAATATTGTTTTCTTTTTTGAATTGTTCAACTAAGTAGTCCATGATTCTCTTATCGAAATCATCTCCACCTAATCTATTATTACCACTTGTAGCTTTAACTTCAAATACACCATCACCTAATTCAAGGATAGATACATCGAATGTTCCACCACCTAAGTCGTAAACTAAAACAGTTTGATTTTCTTCTTGCTTATCAAGACCATAAGCTAAAGCAGCAGCAGTTGGTTCATTGATAATTCTTTCAACTTCTAATCCTGCAATCTTACCAGCATCTTTAGTTGCTTGTCTTTGAGCATCGTTGAAATAAGCTGGAACAGTAATAACTGCTTTTGTAACCTTTTCTCCCAAATAAGCTTCAGCTGTTTTCTTTAAATCTCCTAAAATCATAGCTGAGATTTCTTGTGGAGTATATTTCTTACCATTAGCTTCTACTTTTTCATCAGTACCCATTAATCTTTTAATAGAATAAATAGTATCCTTATTTGTAATCATTTGTCTTTTAGCAGCTCCACCAACGATAATTTCACCGTTTTTAAAAGCTACTACTGAAGGAGTAGTTCTTTCTCCTTCTGGATTTGCTATAACTTTAGCATTTCCACCTTCATAAATAGCGACACAACTGTTAGTTGTACCTAAATCAATACCTATAATTTTACTCATATATAATCACCTTTCTTTATTCACTAACTTTAACCATTGCTGGTCTAATAACTTTATCTTTTAAAATATAACCTTTTTGTAGTACTTCAAGTACCATACCTGGTTCAACACCATCACGTTTCTCAGTCATAATAGCTTCATGATATGTTGGATCAAAAGGTTTATTGTTGCCATCTATTTCAATGACACCATAATTTTTTAAAATGTTTACTAAATTACAATAAATCATTTTAAATCCTGATAAGAATTTAGAAACTTCATCATCTAAATTAGTATCATCCATCTTAATAGCTCTTTCAAAATTATCTAAAATAGGTAATGTTTCTTTAATTAAATCTTCATTACAATATTTTAATAATTTTGATTGTTCTTCTTCTAATCTTTTACGATAGTTTATAAATTCAGCTTTGCTTCTTAATAAGCTATCTTCTAATTCTTTAATTCTTTTTTCATGTGGTGGTTCTGGGTGCTCATGACATTTGCATTCTTCATGTTTTTGTTCATGATGTTCATGACATTTGCATTCCTCATGTTTATGTTCATGATGTTCATGACATTTGCATTCCTCATGTTTATGTTCATGATGTTCATGGCATTTACATTCTTCATGTTTATGTTCATGATGTTTATGATTTTCATGTTCTGGATGTTTCTTTTCTTCTTCCATTTTATTTACCTTCTTTCATATTTTCTTTTATATATTCTAATAAAGAAACTACTTTATCGTATTCCATTCTTTTTGGTCCTACTAAAGCGATTGTTCCTTCTTCTCCTTGAGCATCATATTTCATTTTAACTATTGTTACATCATCATCAAATTCTGTTTCACTACCAATATATATGTTGATACCATTATCATTTTCTTCTATTTTATCAACTATTTCTTTATCTTCAAATTTACTAATTATATCTCTTATTTTATCCGCATTATTAAATTCTGGTTGCATCAACATATTTTTTCTTCCTGTCATTGTAACAGATTCTTTAGCAAAATCGGTAAATGCTGTATAAAAAGCATTATATAATACTTCATGTTGTTTAACATATCTAGCTATAATAGGTTTTACTTCATATTCTAATACTTTACCTACTTCATTTAATTGTGTACCAATAATCATTTTATTAATCAAATCTACTGTTTGTTTAATATCATTCATTGATACATTTTCTTTAATAGTTAAGTTTTTATGTTCAACATGACCTTTATCTGTTATAACAATAGCAATTAAATTATGTTCATTAATAGGAACAACTTCTACTTTACTAACACAATTATCTTTAGAAGATTTACCTAGAACTATTGCCGTTAAATTAGTCATCTCTGATACTATTTCCATACTTTTAGATATATAATCATCTAACATTAATGACGAATTATTAACAATTGTTTGTAATTTTAACATATCTTCACCATTTAATTCTCTAGGTTCTAAAATATGATCAACATAATATCTATACCCCTTTTCACTAGGTACTCTTCCTGAAGATATATGTGTTTTTTCTAATAGTCCAGTTTCTTCTAAATAACTCATTTCATTTCTTATTGTTGCACTTGAACAATTTAAATTATCACATATAGCTTTAGAACTTACCGGTCTAGCAGTTTTAACATAATCTTCTACAATTATTTTTAGTAATTTAGTTTGTCTATCATTTAACATAAATCACCACCTTTTAGCAGTCTATTTTCTTAACTGCTACTTCATTATACTATTATATGTTAGCATTGTCAATATATGAGTGCTAAAAAATTGAAATTTTGTAAAATTAAAACCAACAGTTGATATTTAATCAAATGTTGGTGTATTATTTTTCTTTACATCTTTTATCATATTATCAAATATCGATGTTTTATTTTTTACTCCCTTTGGCCACACGACTTCGCGTTCGTGAGAAAACTGACAAATTTCTTCGATATTTGCATAATTTAGTTTGCTTTACTAAATTACTCAACTAAT
Organism: uncultured Bacilli bacterium; assembly: GCA_944371325.1. Taxonomy (GTDB): domain Bacteria; phylum Bacillota_I; class Bacilli_A; order RF39; family UBA660; genus Faecisoma. Next base: position 54,351 of record CALVXO010000002.1, read on the forward strand.
ATCATCTGGATTAACATATTCTGGTGCCTCTAATTTAGAAACAATGTTAGATTTTGAGATATGAATAACTGGGCGAATCCCAGAATAGTCTGAAATACTAACAAGATCGTAATTAAGTGTACCTAAGGCATCAAAACGCCATGCAAAACTAGGCGAAGACAAATAACTATAATTCATCGGTGTGCTTGTCCAGTAGCTAATTCCTGCATTATTATCTCCTGTTGTGGCTAAATTTATTGATACCCATTCTGGTAACAAGTATTTTTCTCCTCCTGCTGCGTTTATTGCTTCTTGGCATTCACTTCCACTAGAACAATTAACATCATTTTCAGATATAAATATATGATAATCCATAAAATATTTACTTTCCAAATTTTCTATTTCTCCACTTGATTCTAACTCCTTATAATAATCTGTTAATTTTAATATGTCTTCTGCGCTTGGTAAGTATTTCTCACTTACTCTATTCCATGTACTTGTTATTTCATTTAATGCTTTATTTGCTGTTACTGGACCAAATTCATATAAATTTTGATTTTTTACTTCATCTGAGTCACTTGACCAATTTCCACCAGCTGCATTATAATCATTTTCACTTATCCATGCTACTGTTCCTCCTGGTAAGTTTCTATCTAGTATTCCTACTATTTCATCTCCATTTACTTCTAAGACATAAATATTTTGAGTTTCACTATCACTTACTTGAACTTTTAGTAAATCTCCTACTGCATATGTTGGTAAACTACATTCTTCACTATATTCATATATATATTGATTTTTACTATCACTCCAATTATATAATATACAACCAGGCATTGTTTTACTTGAATCTCTTGGATCTAATATATCGCCATCTTTTAAAAATCCCGCATCTATTAATGTTTGAAAACTCAATTGTTTTTGACTTGTATTATAATTACCATTTTCAGTTACATACATTCTTGCTGCTTCTATAATATTGTCTTTTTGCCTTTCGTAAGCTTCATTTCTTGAATTAGTTAATGTATTGTCTATTATTGGAAATGTTATTAATGCTATAACAGCTAATAATAATAACACACCTAATAATTCAATTAACGTAAACGCATTTTTTTTCAAATTTATCATCTCCTATTATTAATTATAAACTATAATTAATTTTAATGCAATAATTTATTTTAAATAAAACATAATAATAATGGTGAATTATATGGTATATTTATTCATATTTATTTGTAAAATATTAGAAAATAGTATTGGAACATTAAGATTAATAATTGTTTCAAATGGAAAAAAATTAGAAGGAGCTATATTAAATTTTATTTTATCTTTTATTTGGATAATATCAACTAGTTTAGTTGTATTAAATAATAATATATATAAAATATTAATCTTTGCCATTGGTTCTTTAATAGGTAGTTATATAGGATCTATACTAGAAGAAAAAATTGCTTTAGGTAATAATATGTTATTTATAATAAGTAATAAATATAAAAAAATAAGTAAATTAGAAAATACTTATTTGATAAATAAAGATATATTAATGATTATGGTTAAAAGAAAAAAAAGAAAAGAAATTATTGATAAAATATTAAATATTGATAATAAAGCTATAATAATATCTGAATCAGCTAAACAATTAGTTTTTAAATAAATAAGGATTATCAGTAATGATATTATAATTATCTAAATCATCTTTATATTCATTGATTGTCCATAAAAATGTTTCTTTTTTATTATATATTTTACGATGTTTATAACTTAAAATATTATAATCAAAGTTATTATATTTTCTTTCTAAGTTTATACCATTACCTATTATTAATCCACATTTATTATATTTATTACTAAAATATTTAATTAAATCATAATTAAAACTTGCTATATAAATATTTAATTTATATTTTTTTATTATGTTATAAACAATATCAACAAATTCTTTAAAATTATTACTCTCTTCTTTTAATTCAATTAATATTTTTTTATTATTTTTAATATTATCTAACAATTCTTTTAATAAACATATTTTACTAGGATTTTCTTTTGTTCCAAAATTATATTTTAATAATTTTTTATATTTTAATTTTTTAACTAAACCACTACCATTACTAACTAAATTAATAATAGGATCATGAATTATTACTATTTTTTTATCTTTAGTAATTCTTACATCAAATTCAATTCCATCAATAAAATCTAAATTAATTGCAGTTAGTAATGCTTGTTTAGTATTTTTTTTATATTTGCTTACATTAGATCCTCTATGAGATATTATATTCAATATATCACCTTATTAAATAATATGAAAAAAAGTTTTAATTTACAAAACTTTTTCTAAATATTTACAAATTTCTTCATTTATTTCATCTATTGATTTCATTTGATTATTAGTAGTACAATCTATTTTAACAAAATTATATAATGATGATAATTCTAAATAAGCATTTTCAGCATGTTTTAAATGATCTAAATTGGATTCATGTTGATCGAATGCTTCAGTTCTATTTTTTCTTATTTCCAAGGAAACTTCTAATGGAACATATAAAAATATTTTAACATCTGGTTTAGGTAGTTCTAGCAAATCAAATTCTAATTTTTCTAACCATTTATACATTTTATGTCTTTCTTTAGTATCTTTTATTTTTCCGCCTTGATGAGCCATATTTGAATATACATATCTATCTAATATAATATTATATCCATCATCTAGCATTTGATTAATTTTATCAATATTATATTTTCTATCAGCTGCATAATAAAGAGAAGAAACTTTAGGATCTACTTTATCAGCACCTTCTTTAAACCATCCATCACATATATACGATTTACCTAAATAAGGTCCTCCGATTATTTTTCCGGTTGGAGAATCATAGTTAGGAAATGAGAAATATTTGTAATTATTAAATTTTTCAATTATTATTTTACTTTGTGTTTCTTTTCCTGAACAATCAGTACCTTCAATAACTATTATTTTACCTCTCATAATTTTCTCCTTTTATATAGTGTGAACTGATAAGATACTCCATTATCATTTTCTTCACCTAGAATTTCTTTATCATATAAAGTTTTATCAAAATAAGGAAAATAAACATCACATTTCTTTGAATCATTTATTTCTGTTAAATATATATTATCTGCTATATCAATAAATAATTTATAAATAGAAGCTCCACCTATTATAAATACATCTTTATTTTTTATAAATTTTAATAATTCATTATAATCTTTAAAATGAATAACTTCATCAACAAAATCACTATGATTATATGATAAAACAATATGAGTTCTATTAGGTAACAATCTACCTAATGATACAAAAGTATTATAGCCCATTACAATAATATGATTATTAGTTTTTTCTTTAAAAAATTTTAAATCTTTAGGTAAACGCCACAATAATTGGTTATTTAAACCCAATTCATTATTTTTACCTACTGCTGCTATTATATTTATCATTTTGCAATATCAAACTTTATTGAGCCATGATGTTTATATTGTAATACTTTTATATCTTTACAATCTTTTGAATTATCAAATTTATAAAAATCTTTAATGTTAGGATTTATCCATAATTTAGGAGCAATTATATCTTCTAAAGTTTCATATCTTTTGATTTGTTCTTTAATTCCCTTTAACTGATTAATATATATGTGTGCATCTTTAATACTCCAATCTAAGGTACCTGCTTTTAAATCACATACTTGAGCTATTAAAGACAATAATACAGCATATTGAGTTATATTGAATGGTAAACCTAAAGGAACATCACAACTTCTTTGATGAACCCACATATTTAATTTACCATCAGTTACATCCCATTCACTAGACCAAACACAACTTGGCAATACCGCTGTTTTTAAATATTCATTTTGCCATAAAGATATGAGCATTCTACGATCATTTGGATTATTTTTTAATGTATCTATTAATTGATATTTTCTAACTATATACCCATAGGCTGTTCCTATCGTATGCGCATATTTTTTATCAAACTCTTTAGTTATTTCTTTAGTTACAACTTTACCATCTTCTAATACTCTTTGATTTGCCTTCCAAAGCCCATTTTCATCTATTTCCCATTCATCCCAAATGTGAACGTTTCTTTCTTGTAACCATCTAACATCATTAGATTGAGCTTGATATATCCATAACATTTCTAATATAGCTTGTCTAAAATATAATTGTTTTGTTGTTAAAACTGGAAATTCTTCATCTAAATCAAAATGTAGATGATAACTAGGTATTTTGATTGTATTAATTCCTGTCCTATTTTCAACTTCTTTTCCTTCTTTTAATATTTTTTTACATAATCTAATATATTCACTATCCCATTTCGTCATACTACCACCTATATTTAATATTATATTAATTATATTTTTAAGTCAATAAAATTAACTAAAATAGTATTAGATATATAAATATACTTAGGATTTATTTTTAATTTGTCTGTTAAAATTAATTTATTTTCTTTTATCAATTGCTTTACAATACCTATACTTGTAATATCAATATTATATTTTTTATAAAAATCATTAACATCAATACCATCTATTTTTCTTAAACCTAAAATAAATTCATTAGAAATAGTTTCATTTAAATCTAATTCATGTTTATCTAAAATATATTTACCATTTATATAATTTTGGTATGATTTAGTATTATCATATCTAACATTACCTATATAACCAGAGGCTCCTAAACCAAAACCATAATAATTTAAATTATTCCAATAAACTAAATTATGTTTTGATTCATAATTTTTAAGAGCAAAGTTACTTATTTCATAATGATGATATTTGTTTAATTTTTTATTAATCAATTTATACATTTCGTAATCTAAATCTTCATCAATATTAGATACATTATCAATATATAATTTAGTATGTGGTTCAATTATTAATGAATAAGTTGAAATATGGTTAACATCTAAACTTAAAATAAAATCTAAATCATTATTTAATTCTTCTAATGTTTCTCCCGGTATTGCGTATATCAAATCAACATTAATATTAAAATTATATTCTTTTAATAATTTAATTAAATTTACTACTTCTTCTTTGGTATGATTTCTATTTAAAAATTTTAAATATTTAGGATTTACTGTTTGAACACCAATACTTATTCTATTAACACCATATTGTTTTAATAATTTAATTTTATCTATTGATAAATCAACATTAGTTTCTACTGTAAATTCTATTGTATTTTTATTAAATAAATTAGTAAGTTTTAATAATCTTTCTAATTGACTTATATCTAAACAAGTTGGTGTCCCACCACCAATATAAATAGTATCAACTAATTCACCTTTATAATTTAATTTAATTTCTTTTTCTAATGAATCTAAATAATTATCTACCCAATTAGAATTGTAGTAAAATTTACAAAAATCACAATATGAACAAATACTTTTACAAAATGGAATATGGATATAAATTGACATAACATCACCTTTTTAATTATAACAAAAAATACTTATTTTTTTAAGTATTTTCTTTTTGTGGCTTCGCCACCTCTAATATGTTTTAAAGAATTATTCTCTTTTAAAACTGTAGAAACTTCATCATATAATTTATCATCATATTGTGGCAACAAACAACTTACATCATTGTAAACAGTTGATTTGCTAACATGAAAATTTTCTGCAGTTTCTCTAATTGTTGCTTTTTTATCAATTATAAATCTTGTTTCACTCATTACACGAGCATAAAGTTCTAAACCATAAATCATTTTTTTACCTCCTACTTATTCTTCATCTACTTTTAAAACTGCTAAGAATGCTTCTTCTGGTATTTCAACTCTTCCTACCATCTTCATTCTCTTTTTACCTTCTTTTTGTTTTTCTAATAATTTTCTTTTTCTTGAAACATCTCCACCATAACATTTAGCTAAAACATCTTTTCTTACTGCTTTAATTGTTTCTCTTGCTATTACTTTATTACCAATACTAGCTTGAACAGGAACTTCAAATTGTTGTCTTGGAATCATTTTTCTTAATGTTTCAACAATATTTTTACCACGCTTATATGCGAAATCTTTATGAACAATCACACTTAAAGCATCAACTACTTCACCATTTAATAGTATATCCATTTTAACTAAATCACTTGATTTATATCCTATTATTTCATAATCAAACGATGCATAACCTTTAGAAATACTTTTTAGTCTATCAAAGAAATCATAAACTATTTCTGATAGAGGTATTTCATAGTGAATATTAACTCTTGTTTTATCAATATATTCCATTGATACATAATTACCTCTTTTATCTTGACACAATTCCATAATAGGACCAATATAATTAGATGGCACGAAAATAGATGTTCTAATGTATGGTTCTTTTATATCTTTTATTTTAACCTTATCAGGCATTTTACTTGGGCTATCTATGTTAATAATCGTGTTGTCAGTTAATTCTACTTCATAAATAACAGATGGACTAGTAACAATTAAATTTATATTAAATTCCCTTTCAATTCTTTCTTTAATTATTTCTAAATGTAATAGTCCTAAAAAGCCACATCTAAAACCAAATCCTAATGCTTTAGAAGTTTCTGGAGTAAATTGTAATGATGCATCGTTTAATTTTAATTTTTCTAAAGCTTCTCTTAAATCAGGATACTTAGAAGTTTCGATTGGATAAATTCCAGAAAAAACCATTGGTTTCATTGGCTTATAACCTGGTAATATATCTTTAGCTTGATTATTTTCTAGAGTAATTGTATCTCCTACTTTAATATCCGATATATCTTTAATAGAAGCACATAAATAACCAACTTCACCTGCTACTAATTCATTTTTCTTAACTTCTTTAGGAGTATTAACACCTAACTCGACTACTTCTTCAACTTTTTCAGTAGCCATTAATTTTATTTTATCACCAACTTTTACTTTTCCATTTACAACTCTAATTAAAACAACAACACCCCTATAAGCATCATAAAAACTATCAAATATTAAAGCTTGTAATGGTTTATTTATATCACCTTTAGGACTAGGTATTTTATTTACTATTTCTTCTACTAATTCTTTTATACCTATTCCATTTTTAGCTGAAGTTAAAATAATTTCATTTTTATTAAATCCTAAAGTTTCTTCTAATTCTTTAGTAACTTTTTCTATATCAGCGTTTGGTAAATCTATTTTATTAATAACTGGAATAATAGTTAAATTAGAATCTAAAGCCAAATATAGATTAGCTAAAGTTTGAGCTTCGATTCCTTGAGCAGCATCAACTACTAATATAGCACCTTCACAAGCCGCTAGTGATCTTGATACTTCATAATTAAAATCGACATGTCCCGGAGTATCAATTAAATGTAATATATAATCCTTATATTTTAATTGAACAGCATTTAACTTAATTGTTATTCCTCTTTCTCTTTCTATATCCATGTTGTCTAACAATTGATCTTGTTTTTCTCTATCAGTTATTGCTCCAGTTACTTCTAATATTCTATCAGCTAAAGTACTTTTACCATGATCAATATGAGCAATAATTGAAAAATTTCGGATGTTTTCTTGTTTCATGTAAATCACCATTTATATTATATATTAAAAAAAATATATTTACAAGAAAAAAACTTATAAGTGTTTCCTTATAAGCATTTATTTTAATTTTTCAATTATCAATTCTAAATCTTTTTCATCTTTTATTAAATTATTTTTTTCATTTTCTACTATTTGTTTAGGAGCTTTATTAATATAACCTTCATTAGATAGTAATTTTTTTCTTCTTTCAATTGAATTAATTAATCTTTCTTTTTCTTTAATTAATAATTGTTTTTCTTCTTCACTTAAACTTCCATCATAATAAATAGAAACGATATCATTATTAAAATTAATATCTATTTTATTATAATCACCACTATAACTAGTTAAAATATTTTCATTTTTAAGCATTTTACTTAATAAGTTTTTATTTTCTAAAACAAGTTCATTATTACTTACAATTAAATAATCTTTACCTAAATTATTATCTAATTTAACTTTTCTTATTTTTTTAATTAGTTCAATTAATAAATCTAAATTACTATCAAATTTAAATTTTTTATCATATTTTGGATAATCACTTATCATAATTGATTCATCATGAATTGGTAATTTTAAATAAATTTCTTCAGTTACAAAAGGCATAAATGGATGTAATAATTTTAATATGTTAGTTAAAACTATTAATAAAACTGTTTTAGTTGTATCATTCATAGACGCTTTTGATAATTCAATATACCAATCACAAAAATCATCCCAAACAAAACTATATAATAATGAACCAACTGTATTAAATTCATATTTATCCATATATTTTGTTACTTTATTAATTAAATTATTCATTTTATTTAATATCCATTTATCACTTACTGACAAATTATCTAAACTATAATTAAAATCTTCAATATTAATTAATACAAATCTTGATGCATTCCATAATTTATTAATAAAGTTCCATGTTGATTTAACTTTTTCTTCATCATATCTTAAATCTGTCCCATTTGCTGTAGATGTAGATAAATAAAATCTTAATGAATCACAACCATATTCTTCAATAACATCCATAGGATCAACACCATTACCTAATGATTTACTCATTTTTCTTCCTTGTTTATCCCTAATTAAACCATGAATTAAACAATCTTTAAATGGTCTTTTATCAGTAAAATGTAATCCTTGGAAAGTCATTCTATTAACCCAAAATGGAATAATATCATAACCTGTTACTAAACAATTATTTGGATAATATCTTGATATATCAGTATCTGGCCAACCTAATGTACTAAAAGGCCATAAAGCAGATGAAAACCAAGTATCTAATACATCAGAATCTTGTACCCATTCATCACTAGGTGCCTCATACCCTACATATACTTCATCACCTTTGTAATAAGCTGGAATTTGATGTCCCCACCAAAGTTGTCTTGAAATACACCAATCATAAGTTATTTCCATCCAGTGATTCATAATTTTTTCGAATCTAGCAGGTACAAAATTAACTTTAGTATCTTTATTTTTTTGATTTTCTAATACTCTATCAGCTAAAGGACGCATTTTAACAAACCATTGTTTAGATAAATAAGGTTCAACCATAACGTCAGTTCTCTCAGAATGTCCTACTGAATGTTTCATTTTTTCTATTTTAATTAATAAACCTTTTTCTTTTAAATCTTCTACTAATTTATCTCGACATTCAAATCTATTTAATCCAGTATAACCAATAGCGTTTTCATTCATTGTTGCATCTTTATTCATAACAACAATTCTTTCTAAGTTATGTCTATTGCCTACTTCAAAATCGTTAGGATCATGAGCTGGAGTTATTTTAACTACACCTGTTCCAAATTCAGGATCAGCATGTTCATCAGCTACAACAGGAATTAATTTGTTGACAATAGGAAGAACAACATTTTTACCAATATATTTTTTGTATCTTTCATCATTAGGATTAACAGCAACAGCAGTATCACCAAATAAAGTTTCTGGTCTTGTTGTCGCTACCTCTAAATATTCATCACTATTTTCAATAAAATATTTAATATGATAGAAAGCTCCTTCTACTTCTTTATAAATAACTTCCTCATTAGATAAAGCTGTCATCGCCTTAGGATCCCAATTTATAATTCTTTCTCCTCTATAAATTAATCCTTCATTATATAAATCGATAAAAACTTTTTTTACAGCATAGGATAAACCTTCATCCAAAGTAAATCTTTCTTTATTATAATCTAATGATAGACCTAATTTAGCCCATTGTTTATGAATATTATCTGCATATTCTTCTTTCCATTCCCAAGCATATTTAAGCCATTCATCTCTATCTAAACTTCTTGGATTAATTCCCATTTCTTTTAATTTATTATCTACTTTTGCTTGAGTCGCAATACCAGCATGATCCATACCTGGTAACCATAAGGCATCATATCCTTGCATTCTTTTATACCTAATAATAATATCTTGTAAAGTTGTATCCCAAGCATGACCTAAATGTAATTTACCTGTTACATTAGGTGGAGGTATAACTATACAATATGGTTTTTTAGATAAATCACCACTATTAAAATATCCTTTATTTTTCCAGTCTTCATATTTATTTTCTACTTCTAAATGATTATATTTTTTATCTAACATAAAATTCCTCCTATTAAAAAAAATCACATCCTAATAAGGACGTGATTGAACGTGGTACCACCTTAATTTATACTCTAAGACTATAACGCGTCACCCTTAGCTCCAAAGACTACTTCATTAAAGATTATTAAATGTTTTCACCAACCACATTCTCTCTATAAATAACTACTTTAATTACTCCTTCTTCATCAACACTGTTAATATAATAACATATTTTATTTTTTTTAACAATATTTAAATAAATAAAATTTTAATTTTGTTAATAGGAGGTGGTCCTATGATATATACTATAGAAAGGAACACTAGTTTAAATGCAACAACTTATTGCATTTGCTTTAATTGTATTCTATACAATTCTAATCCTTAAAAATAAGGATTAATAAATGAAAACACCGAATCATCTTTGAAACGGTGCTTTCCCCAAAAAAATTTTATAGAGAAAACACTTAACATCACCAATTAAATGTAACTCTTTTTTATTTTATGAGATTTCTCTCATCTATATACATTTTACTATAAATTAATTAAATTGTCAAATATTAATTTATAATATTTTATAAGCATCTAAATCATTTCTTTGATAATATCTTATTGCTTTCATAACATTATCATTATTTAAATATACTGTTTCTAACATTTGTAAATCTTCTTCAGTAAATTGAAAATAAGAACTAATTAATCTAATAATTCTAAATTCAGGCAACTTAAACATATATTTTAAAATGTCTTCTTTAGTTAAAACTTTGATAATTTTAATTTTGTTAGTTACAAACATATCATAATATCCATTATATTCATCATCATATTTTTGTAAATCACCTAATGATTCAACTATTGCTATAACAGCATTTGACCCATCAACATATCGTAATGTATCTTCTAAATTGGTACAAAAATGAAAGCCATAGCTTCCAAATTTTATTTCACCTTCAATAGTGTATTCATAATTTAATTCAAATTTTTTGCCGTATCTATTAACTAAATTTTCATCAAAAGCTTTATAACCTATCATATTATCTTACTCAAATTTTTAATAAATTTTTTACTTTTTAGATATAATCCTGTATATCTTTCATAATATTCATCTAAAAAGACATTTATTTCATTTTTAGCTTGTTTACTTACTTCTAATTTAGTTATTTTAGATATGTCAACATAATAATACATTCTTAATAATTTAATTGTTTTTTCTGATACTAATCTTTCGTTAGTATAACATTTACTACATATATAACCATCATTAGATAATGTTTTAATTAAAGTGCTTCCACATTTACAACATCTATCTAATATAGGCATAACACCTAAATAATCTAAATATTTAAGTTCTAAAATGTTCATAATAACTAAAGGATCGTAACCTTCATTTATTTTTATTAAACCATTAATTAATAAATCATAAACTTCATATTTCATACTATGTTTGATAACTTGTCCAGTTAATTCTAATAAATAGGTTGCATAACTTATTTTAGATATATCCTTTTTTATATTTTTAAAATTATCAATTATATCAACACTAGATAAAGTTGATAATTTATCTTTTTTATAATAAATATAAAAATTTCCATACGTTAGTTTATCATTCACACTTCTTAAACTACTTTTTAAACTTTTACAACCTTTAGCAATAACACCTATTACCCCATATTCTTTAGTTATAACATTTAATATTTTACTTGTTTCTCCATAGTCTTGAGTACTTAATATTATACCTTCTACCTCAATCATTGTTGATCAACTCAAAACGATATTCTTGTGAAACATTAGGATATTTTTCTTTATCAACTTTAGATATAAACATATCATAAGGTCTTACCCAGATTTTATGATCATCATATAATGCTTCATATATTACTAACTTTTTAGGAAATTTATCATTATTTGTTTCACTATCATAACCAATATTAATCACTTTATATAGTTTACCTTTAAAATGTCTATATATACCACCTACTACAACTTCCAAACTAGTCACCTTCTTTTTTGTATTTTAAATAATATTCAATTTTCCCCGTTTTTTTAAATAGTTGCCACAATATTTCTTTTTTCATATTTATCATCTCCATTAATATTGTGTTTATCTAATTAAATTTTTATTCAATTATTCTAAAAAATCTTTAAATCCAAATTCTTGTAAATATTTTTCTTTATCACGCCAATTTTTAATAGTTTTAACAAATAACTCTAGATAAACTTTTTTATCTAACAATTCTTCTAAATCTTTTCTTGCTTCGATTCCTATTTCTTTAATCATAGATCCTTGTTTACCTATTATAATTTTTTTAAGTGAATCCCTATCAACTATAATTGCAACATTGATACTATAATTATTTTTCTCTTTTTTAATTTGTTCAACTACACAAGTAACCGAATGAGGAACTTCTTCATTTGTTAAATTAAATACTTTTTCTCTTACTATTTCTGATATTAAAAATTCTAATCTTTTATTGGTATAAACATCATCATCAAAATATTTAATGTTATCTGGCAAATATTTATTTAAGACTTCTATTAAAGTATTTATATTATCTTTTTTTAAAGCAGATAAAGGAATTATTTCTTTAAAATGATACAAATCTTTATATTCAGCTATCTTTAATAAAATTTGTTCTTTTTTTATTTTATCGATTTTGTTTAAAATTAAAATAACAGGTTTATTTACTTCTTTTAATTTTTCAATTATATATAAATCACCTTTACCTAATTTATCACTTGCATCAACTAAAAAAACTACAACATCAACATCATCAATACTATAATAAGCTTGTTTATTTAAATATTTACCTAGTTTATATTTAGGCTTATGAATTCCTGGTGTATCAACAAATACTATTTGTGTATCTGAATCATTATATATTCCTTCAATAATATTTCTTGTAGTTTGTGGCTTATCTGATGTGATTGCTACCTTTTTACCAACAATACTATTTAATAATGTACTTTTACCGACATTTGGTCGTCCTATTAAACTTACAAACCCACTTTTCATATCTTACCTCACAATTCCAAATTCATTTAATAATTCATCTTGTTTTTTAAACATTATTTCTTCTTCTTCTTTAACCATATGATCATAACCTAATAAATGTAATAATCCATGAATAGTTAAAAATGATAATTCTCTTAAAAATGAATGATTATATGATTTGGCTTGTTCATAAGTTTTATCTAATGAAATATAAATATCACCTAGTACTCTAAAATCTAATTTAACGTTATCTACTTCATCTTCTAAAGCGAAACTAATAACATCTGTTGGTCTATCAATACCACGATATTCTTTATTTAATTTATGAATATAATCATTATCCACAATAATAACATTAAATAAACAATTTTCTAAGTTTTCTTTTTTAACGACAAAATTTAAAAACTCATTTATATTTTCTATTTCTTTAATATCTTCATTTGTTTCATTTATAATTTCAAACATAAAACACCCCTAACAAATATAATACAATCAATATTAATATGACACTAATAATTATATTATAAATAGATTCTTTTTTCAAGAATTTAATTTTATAAATTATTTTAAATATAAAGTAACCAATTAATCCACCTATAATATTTAAAAATATATCATCGATATCAAATACTCGTCCAATTAATAATTGTGTTGTTTCAATGGTAATAGATGTTAATAAAGTTAATATAAATACTGAATAAAATTTTTTTAACTTTAAAAAATACGATGTAAAAAAGCCAAAAGGAATAAACATAATCATATTACCAACAACATTTTTAAAAAATAATTTTGTTCCAAATTCATATCTTAACATTTCTTTAAATGGAATGAAATTAGAACTTGACCAACTAACATCTTGAAAAGTAACAACTTCAAATAAGGCTATTACATACATAATAAAACCTAACATCAACATTTCTTTATAAAATACAAAATCAACTTTATATTTTATTAAATAAGTTATTCTTAAAGACGTTATAATTATTAAACAGATAATTAAACTTGGCCATATATCTAATAAAATTTCTCTTATACTATTAGAAAACATCATTCACCTTCTATCTTACTATAACTTGTAATATCTTCATAAACTGTAAAAAATACATCTAATATTACTTTATCTTCTTCTATATTAAAACTTAATACCTTATAATCAATTACTTTTTCTTCACCATCTAATGTTTCATTCATTTTTTTTATTGCTTCTTCTATTGCCTTATCTTTAGCTTCTTCACTAGTTAAAAGTAAAGAAATTGTTTCTAATTCTTGTTGTCTTTGTTTAACTAAATAAATTGGTAATATATTATTTTGTAATATAATATTTTCTTCTATTTTTTTATCTTTAAATTTATTAAAAGTAAATTCAATTTCTTTATCAAATATTTTTAACACATAAACATCTTGATAATTACTTTTTTCCTTTATTTCGCTATAAACATAAGGATACTCTACTTTAACATTATACCAAACTTCGCCATAAACTATACCATCAGCTTTAATAGTATCTTTTATTTCTTCATTTAAATAAATATTACCAGATATAATAATATCGTCTTTATTAACATATGAATTTAGATTCTTAACAACTTCACCACTTTTAGCAATTATTTTTTTAATAACAGCACTTTTACTAGCAATTACATTTTGTTTTTCGTAACTTACTTCATTGTTAGGTATAATTCTAGGCTCAACTCTTATTATATAGCTGGTACCTTTTTCTTCTATCTCTAACCATTCAATTTTGTCCTGATATTTATTTAAAATATCATTTTTTATATTTTGAATTTCATTATAACTTTTTTTAAACTTATATTTTTTTATACTATAGTTTTCTAATTCATTTATAATAAAGTTTCTTAGATTTTTATCATTATGAATTACTTCAACATTAAATATAACATTACTTAAAAATATTAAAACAATTATACCTATAATAATGAAACCAATTAGATATTTATATATATTAATAACTTCTCTAACTTTAATTATACCATAAATATCTTTTATATTAACATCATAAATAGTTTTTAACTCTAATAACTTTTCATAATCTTTTTTATAAATAATTATATTGATTTCATTATATTTTATATATTCAATTTTTATTAAATCGATATTATTAGATTTTAATCTTTTAATAAATCTTTCAATATTTTTCCCTTTTACATTTAATTTGATTTTACTTGTCATTTAATCACCTAAATTCTATTTTATTAATACTACCTTCTATCAATAATTCATCTTTTAATAATTTTGAAACTACTAGATTTTTACCATTTATTAAAACACTACCATCATTATAATTAATTATAATTTTATTACTATCAAAATGAGATATATCACTATAATTTACTATATCTAATTTATTAGATAAATAAATTATTTTAAAATCATTTTCTAATATATAATTTCTTAAATTCATTAATCTCACCTATTTAATCTTATTATTTTAAAATTTAAATTTGACAAAATAAAAAAGATGTGTTAGTATATAACGCACTCAGGGGGAATTTATTATGAGTAATTATGAATTTCAATATAATCTAGACATTGATTCAGCTATTATCTTAGCTAATATCAAATTTGAAAATGAAGGAAAAGAAGAAGTTGAAAAGGAAGAATATGTTTACGTAGAAAATCCAATTCAACGTATAAATGAAGTTAACTATTAAAATGCTTAAAGCATTTTTTTATTTTGTAAATAATGTTTGTAACATCTCAAATGTATCAATTGCTCTACTTATTTTATCAGTAGGTCTTAATTTATAAATTGATTTAACCTCTTCTTCAAAATGTTTAAAATTATTAGGATCTCTATTTAAATATTTATACCAATTAGAATTTTCTCTTAAGAATCTAATATAATTTTTATTATTTCTTATTTTAAATTGAATATCTATATTCATTAATCCTCAAAATGTTTATAAATTGGCCTTGGTTTATATTCTTGATTTGGTTTTTCTTCTTTACTAGTTAACTCTTGAACCATTCCTAACATCTTTTGGATATTAGCAACACCTGATTGAACACTATCTAAATTAATATTTTTAAGCCAACTTAAAGCATCTAACGCTCCAACTGTTGTAGCAGTTGTTGCAACGCCCAAATATTCTTTCCATGCTTCATTATCTTCGCCATATAAATCATATATCTCATAAAATTTTTGCCAATTACTTTCACCGCTTCTAACATATTTAACTAGTTTAGGATTTTTTTTAACAAATTCTTTGAATTCTTCTTTTTTTGACATATTACCACCTACTACATTTTATGCTTTTATTTTTAAAAATACACTTTATATAATTAAAAAATATGTTATAATAATAAAGAGGTGGAGTTATGGAAAAAGTAAAAGAATTACTTTCCAAAATAAAAATTGGTAATTTAGCTAAAAAAAATATTAAAGGCTTTTTAATTATAATATTTGTTATATTAGTATTATATTTTACTATTTCTAGTATCATTACTGGTTCAAGAAATAGAACTTGTAGCAATCTTAGAAATGAAATTTTTACAAAAGCAGATGTTTATTTAGAAGAAAATAAATTATTACCAACTTTAAATGGTGATAGTGTAACTATAAAAATATCTGATTTAAATGAAGCAGTTGTATTTAAAGATTATGCCGTAACAGGTGATATAACTTATACAAAATATAATGATAAATATGCTAAAGCAGTAACACTAAACGATGCTTCTTATTGTACTACAAAAGAATTTAAAAAAGAATCAGATCAATATGATGAAAGTAAAAATGTTAAAGTTGAAACTTATTTTAATTATTACGATGTCGATTCATATAATTCAAAATGGACAGAATGGTATCCTAGTGAAGAAATAAGTACTGAAGAAACTAATGGTGTTTTATTACCATTAGATGAAAAAGATTTGCCTAAGATTCCAGATAATGCTGTTGTTACGGAATATGTAAGAGAAACAAAAACATATTATAGTTATAGAGATAAACAATGGAGATTTTATAAAAATAATATAAAATATAGCGATTATAGTTCTACTAAACCTAAAGGATATTCGACAAAAGATACAGATACAAAATCTTCAACCGAAGCTACACCATGGAGTTTAGATTATCCTGAAGTATATGATTATCGTCATATAAAACAACAAACTGGTTATAGATGGTACTACTTAGATGGTGAAAATAAAGTTTATTGGAACAATGGTGAATATAGTGTTACTTCGCCAGGAGACGAATATGTAAAAGATAAAGAAAATTCTGCTACAATGTATTCATATACTGATGATGTATGGAAATGGTATAATGGAACAACTAGAAGAATATATAGTTGGTATAGCTCAACAATGCCTAGTGGTTACAATTATAAAGATACTTCAACATTAAGATATACAACTTGGAGCAAATTTACTGATGAAAGTAAAGTTGATAAATCTAATAAAAGTTATCGTGAAGAAAAAACAGATACTTATTCAAGATACTTAATAAAATATGATGTTTATTCACTACCTATGTTAGATAATTATGTTACTTTAGAAGAATTAGAAAGTAAATTAGGTAAAACTTATGAAGAAATAAGTCAAGATAAAACATTAAAAGTTGATGTATTATTTAAATTTAAATATGAATAAAACTCAAATTTAAAATTCAAATTTGAGTTTTTTTTATAATTTAATTATCTAATTCATCCATTATATCATATTTATCATTGTTATATTCTTCTATTATTCTATCTAAAATATACTCTTTTTTTGCTTCACTAAACCCAACTATAATTTCATCACCTATTACTAAAAAAGGAAGTGCATAATATGTTTGATTTAATGAATCCCCTACTTTATGCATTAATGAATTATTTTCTTCATTGTACCATACTTCATACTGAACTAAATTAAAATATTTATTATAACTACTATCTAAATTATTAAAAAATTCTTTTAAATTAGCACATACTGGGCAACCATCACCCCAAAACAAATAAACATTAATTGGACCTTCTTTTACTTCTTCATCAATAATTATTTCTTGATTTTCATTTGAATTATTTTCTACTTGTTGACTGTTATCTATTATTTCTTGTTTATTACAACCAATAGAAATAATTAACAATAAAACAATAATTATTTTTTTCATTATCTCACCTAAAATTCTACGTAATTATTTGTTTTATACAATTTACCATCAATTTTAATAAATATATTATATCTTCCTTTTAAGCCTTCACTATTGATATATTTATTAGTGTTTAAACCTGATTCATCTTCTTTTTCATTAAAGATATCCACACACATTGCCGTATATGGTTTTGTACTTATACGCCAATTATATGTATAAGTAACTAAGTTTTGATATAAAATTATTTCAACATTAGTTCCTCTTTTAAATGTTCCATTAACCACTAATCTATCATACTCTTTAGTAAATGTTATATTGTGAGATTTATATTCATCATCAATATTGTTAGCATTTAATATTAAAGACATATTTTTTTCTACTTCAGTTTTTCCTAAACTACCTAAAACATTAGCATCTTTTATCTCATAACTTCCACTATATAATTCCATTTTTTCAACACGATAATTATTAGTTGGTAATTCTATTTCAAATATAATTTCATCATCTAATAATTCTGTAGTTATACTTTTTAATGTATCAGAACCTGCTAATCCTGCTGGTTGATTTTGAACTACACCATCTTTATATGATATTCCACCAGAATGAACTATATAATGATTAGAATCAATATAATCAACATCTGATATATATGGTGAATAATAAGAACTTCCTCTTTCTTTACCATATTGCCATACTTGTTCTATAGTCATATTGTTAGTATCTATTTTATACATAACTCCTCTTGAGTAACTATCAGTAGCATGTATATATTCTTCTTTTATTTTTGATTTATTATTACCATTATCAAATATAAATACATATCCTTCTGGTGTTATCATTGCAGCATGTTGACTCCATTGCCATTCAAAATCACCGATTGGAGTAAAGAAATATTTTTGATATTCACTACTCCAATTAGTTGGATCTCCTATTATCCAATTTAATTTTCCTGTATCATAATCAATATTTATTACAGCATCTTGATGTCTTCCAGATAATGTTATAGAATTAGTGCTTTTATCATACCAAACAGAATTATTATGAAACCAATCATAATCTGTCCAATTTTCTGATTTACCATCATTAACATTCAATATATCTTTTAAATTAAATGTTTTTACTATATCACCTGTTTTTCTATCTAATTCGACAACATAATCTTCGACTGTACCATCGACAAAATTATCAGATGCAACTAATAAATTGCCATTTTCTAATTCAAAATAATCGTGATGATAGCCACCTTCTAATTTAAATTCAGTATATATTTTTCCTAATAGATTCATCTCATATAGACCTGTTGTGTAATATGGTGGATTAACTAATCTTTCTGTACTTATTAATAAATTACCATTTTCTAGTCTATTAATATTCCAAGTAAAACTTTCAGTTAAATACCACCTTACATCACCATTAACATCATAAGCACATACATAACCTTTACTAGAAGGTGAAAAGAAATATAACTCGTTATCTAATTTAGATTTATCTGATTTTACATTAGTAGGTAAAATAAAATCATCAGGTAATTTATCTGTCTTTATATATATTGTTTTAGATACATCACCATATTTTATAGTTATTTCATTATTATAATCTGGATATAAACCATATATAGATAAATAATGAACAGTATTGGATTCAAAAGTATTAGTGAAAGTTGTATTTTCATCTTTACCATTAATAATAACTGTAGGCTCTACTACTTCTTCTGTTTCAAAAATAACCAAAGCAGTCAAAGGTGAAATTTCATAAGGATTTAAAATAACATTAGGGTTTTCAATAGTATATCCACTACTTTCAAAATTATCTTCTAATTTTTCTTGTTTCATAACTAAGCTTTCTTCATTTATTACCAATTCTTCGCATTTGATTGAATAATAATAAACTATACTTAAAAATATTAATATTATAATTGGAATCATCAAAATTACTTTTTTCATTCTATCACCTACAAATATTATAGCACAAAAAAACACTGATAAATTATCAATGTTAAATTTCTTTAAATGGCGGAGTAGAAAGGATTTGAACCTTCGCGCCGGTTACCCGACCTACACCCTTAGCAGGGGCGCCTCTTCAGCCTCTTGAGTACTACTCCAAAAAACGCTACATATAAATTGTACTATAAAAATTATAATAAAGCAAGTTTTTAATTAAAATTTTTTAATTATTATTAAAAATATTGTTAAAAAAATTAAAATATGTTGTATAATATTTATCTGAAAGAAGTGATATATACGAAATACATTGATATCAATCCAAAAATAAAAATATTATTAGAACAAGAAAAAATGAATTTTGTTAACTCAAGTAATAAATACCCAAATGCATTCTTTTCTGCTAACAAGGAATATAATTGCTATATCATAACTGCACCATGGGAATGTGAAGCTATGCAAATAGTTGGCGAATTTAATAGAGAACCAGGTTTAAAAAATCTAACTAATATTTATGCTGTTGTGGGAGACCAAACATTAGATGTTGAAAAAAGAGTTTTTTTAAATTTAATTAACAATTCTTTTTATTTAGGACTTAATGATCAAGAATATTTAAAAGCAATTTATAACAGATTGTTAGTAAGTAACAATAATCCGGATTATAGTGATTATATAAATTATTGTAAAAAAATGAAGCCAATGAAAAGACACAATAGAATAAAAATTCATTAAAAAACAATTCAATAAACTAGAATTGTTTTTTTAGTCTTTTGGTTTAAATATTAAGGAAAATAAAAATGAAAACACAATAGCTGCCGTAATACCAGATGCAGTTAAATTAAACATACCACTCATAAGTCCCATCATACCTATATCAACACTTGATACCATTGCTCCATGAATAAGTAAATGTCCAAAACTAGTAATAGGTACACATGCTCCACTACCAGCCCATAGTATGATTTTATCATATATATTAAATACATCTAAAAAACAACCTAATACAACAAATATGGTAGTTATATGTCCTGGAGTTAATTTAGTATTATCTAATATTAATTGTCCAATTAAACATACAATTCCACAAAACAAAAATGAATTTATATAAATCATTCTATCACCTCCATACTTAGTGCATGAGCTATACTTGGTATTGTGCTTTTATTATTAACCATCGTAGTATTCATTAAAGCTCCAGTTGCAACTAATAAAACTCTTTTTATTTCTTTCTTATACATTTTATCAAATATATATCCATAAGTAACTAAAGGTGCACAAGCAGGTCCACTTGCTCCAGCATATACAGGTTGATTATCTATATCATATATTATACAACCACAATCATCGTAGTTTTTTAATTCTATATTATATTCTGTCATCATATAATCTTTTAAGATATCTTTACCATATCTACCTAAATCACCAGTCAAAATTAAATCATAATAACCTACTTCCCTTTTTGTTTCTCTTAAATGATCAAATATTACTTTGGCTGCAGCTGGAGCCATTACTGCTCCCATATGATATACATCAGTTACTCCTAAATCAACTACTGTTCCTAGTGTAGCGCTTTCTATTTTTATTCCTACTTTATTACTAGATAAATAAGCTGAAGCCCCACCAGTTGATGTAAATGTAGTTGTTTTTCTTTTGGGTCCACCATATTCAACGGGATATCTAAATTGTTTTTCAGCCGCATTATTATGAGATGATGTTGAGGTTATTGCATTTTTTATTTGTTTAGCTTCAATCATATTAGATGCGATAATTAAACCTAAAACACTAGTTGAACAAGCTCCATATATTCCAATTAATGGAATACCTAAACTAGATGCTGCATAATTAGTAGCAACTATTTGATTTAACAAATCACCTGATACTAACACATCAATGTCAAATTTAGTCTTACCTACTTTATTTAATAAAATATCTATCGATTCTTCAATTAGTTTTATTTCTGCTAATTCCCATGTCTTTGTATTAAAATATAAATCATTATAACTCTTATCAAAATATTTAGATAAAGGCCCTTTTGCTTCATAAGGCCCGGTTATAGTAGCAGTATCATTAATATAAACATTATTATATTTAAAAGTCATTTTTAGCCTCCAATTATCAATCTTAAAAATCCAAAAATATATGCACTTACAACACCGAACACGATTACCGAACCTGCTAATTTAAACATATTAGCACCTATACCGGTTACAAAACCTTCTTTGCGATATTCTAAAGTAGCACTCATCATAGCATGAGCAAAACCTGTAATAGGGATAATTAATCCACATCTAGCAAAATGAACTAGTTTATCAAAGAAACCTAAACAAGTAAGTAAGCATCCTAAAAATACTAAAGTTACAATCATTAATGTAGCTCCATCGCTAGTAGAAATATTAAATATATAGGAATAAAAATCTGTCAAAAATTGGCCTAACAATCCCATAAGCCCACCAATTATAAAAGCGATTAATGCATTACTTAAAACATTTTCTTTAGGTGTATATTTTGCTACTAATCTTTTATATTTATTTTCTTCCATAAAATTCCTCCTAAGGTTATTATGTAAAAATATACTTTTTTTATACAAAAAAACTAGTTTATGCAACTAGTTTCGATTTTAATTTGGTTAATATTTTTTGTTCTCCTCGTGACACTTGGACTTGACTTATACCTAATTTCTTTGCTGTTTGCTGCTGTGTTAAATCATCCATATAACGTTTACTAATTAATTCTTGTTCAAAAGGATTAAGTTTAGATAATTCCTCTTTTAAAAGTAATAAATCATCAATATTATCGATTTTCCCTATTGTATCTTGTAAAGTCAATTCTTTTCCTTCATCATTTAATGGTTCGTCAATACTATAAACGGGTTTACTACTATTTATCGCTTCTTCAATCATATGAACAGGTATTTCTAAAAAATCTGATAACTCTAAAATTGTTGGAGTTCTCATTAATTTTTGCGTTAATAAAATATTAGCTTTTTCTATTTTTAAATTAAGTAATTGAATACTTCTACTAACTTTCATAGTTTTATCTTCTCGAACTAATTTCTTCATTTCTCCTAAAATATATGGATAAGCATAAGTTGTAAATTTAACATTCATATCAGAATTATAATTTTTATAAGCCATAATCATACCAATACAACCTGCTTGAAATAAATCTTCTTTATTTGAATATTTTTCAAAATATCTTGTAATTGAATAAATCAAATTTTTATTTTCTAATATTAGTTCTTCCATTTTGTCCTCCTATAAATTAATTACATTTACCGCACTTAATTCATCAGACGTTTCATACATATATTTTAATAATCTACTATTATTTATTCTATGCTTAACTAAATTATTATTTATACCACATACTAAACTTTTTCCATTATTGTTTTTACACAATTCATAGTTATTAAGTAATGCATTTATACCATAACAATCAATGGATTCTAATTCACTTATATTAAAAACTAAATTTCTAATACCAATTTCTTCAACTAAATTATTTACCTCTTCTTTTAATTTATCCACAGTATTTTTATTAAGAACTCCTTTTAATCTAATAAATAAAATTCCTTTACAAAATTCTAAATTAATATCTAACAAGCTATCACCTTCCATAATAATTTAGCACAACTTTTTTTAAATTTATACACATTCGACAAAACTAGACTTATTTTTTATTAGAATGTTTACCAATTAAAAAACTTAAACAAAGAAGTAATAGTAAAATTATTAATATTATTTTATTATCTAAAGAACCTATTTTAAGCATAAACTTTGGAACTTCAATATCATTTTGATCTTTATAACTATTTAATTGATTTATTAAACTATCTTTTTCTTTAGTAATATTTTCAATTCCATTATTTAATCTTTTAATATCATCCTCTAATTCTTTTATTTTATTCAAGTATTGATCATTTAAATTTTTTAGACTATTTATTTCTTTTTGATACTTTAATATATCTTCATTTAAACTAGACAATTGTTTTTCATATTGTTTACTTTGATTTTCTATATCAAAGCATTCATTATTACAATTACTTAATTGTTCTTCTAACTCTTTTATTTTATTATCATACTCATTTTTTAGATTTTCTAATTGTTTTTTTAGTTCTTCTATTGTGTTACTTTCAACATTTAAAACTACATTTTCATCTACTTTTAAATCATTTACTTGAAAAGACACTTTATAAGTACCATTTTTATTCCAATCAATATTATTATTAATTTTAACCTCATCACTACTAGATATAACAAAATTATTTAAATCAAAATTCTTATCTGTTATTTCTTTTATATCTAGTTCTAATTTATCTCTTTTTCGATAACTATAAAAATATTTTAAACTATCATCTATTTTATTAATATAATCATCAACTGGTTCTTTTGAATAATCAGAATACTCTTGAACTGTTTCATATACTTTGCACCATTTTTCTTGATATCTATATTCAGTAACGTTTTCTTTTTTAACAACAAAATCATTATTTCTAAGTCCTGTTGATGATTCTTTATACTGCCAAATACTAGTATTTATTTCATCAGAATTATGAACTCTTTTAACTGAATTTACCCAATTCTCATCAGAAAACTTTAATTTGTATTGTTTAGAATATATTAAGTTTTTTTTATCAGTTGAATAACCAATTGTATATAATTTATCAGTATCACCTAAATCAAATATATAAAAAACAGTTTCAACTAAATGAATTGGATATTCTTTACCTAAATCAATTATTAAAGATCCGCCATTAGATATATAAGATTTATTTTCTTCATAAATTCCATTATGGATATAATCATCAAAATCACCAAAGCATCCTTCACAAGTATAAGTGTAATTTATTGATTTATTTTTATATTTTATATCTAACTCAGTTATTCTAAATGAACCATAACTACCTTGTAAATCAAACAAATGAATATACCGAATTCCCTTTGCCATCGTGTAATTGTATTTTGTTCTTGAATCATAAACATAACCAACATTATCAATTTTTTGATTAGACCAATCTGTATAATCAGTTAAATAACAATCATTACTAAACTTATCAACTTCATTATATAATTTGTAATCACCTAAGATTTCTTTATCTTTATACCATAGATATCTTTCTTCTTTAATTACATCAATAGTATCACTAGAAAGTACTTCTTCTTCTTGAAATGGACTATAATCTGAATAATCAGAATAATACACTTTAGCATCTACTTTATTGATAATTAAAACTAAAAATATTAACCATAAAATCTTTTTCATTAAATCACCTCCTACTAGTTATATTCGACAAAAGTTTATCAAAATCCTTCTTATAAAACTTTTTTTGACAAATATTCATAAAAAATGTATAATTATGTAGTCAAATTCTAAAGAAAGGAGGAAAAAAATGTTTAAAGAAAGTGTTACTAAAATATTTGCTCTAGGCGGATTAGGTGAAGTTGGAAAAAATATGTATTGTGTAATGCATGAAAATGAAATCATCATAATAGATGCAGGAGTTACTTTCCCAGATGATGTTGTTGGTGTTGATTATATAATTCCAGATTTTACTTTCTTAAAAAGAAATGAAAGAAAAATTAAAGCTTTATTTATAACTCATGGTCACGAAGATCATATTGGTGCGATTCCTTTTTTACTACAAAATGTTAATATTCCATTTATATATGCACCTAATCAAGCAATTGGATTAATTAAGAAAAAATTAGAAGAAAGAAATATTCAATATAAAAATTTATTTGTATATAATGAAAAATCTAAAATAAAATTTAAACATATGATGGTTGAATTCTTTATGACAACCCACTCTATTCCTGATAGTCATGGTATATGTATTCATACACCTAATGGAACAATAGTAGAAACTGGGGATTTTAAATTTGATTTAACTCCAATCGGACCTATGGCTAATATTCATAAAATGGCAGAAATAGGTAAAAAAGGTGTTACTTTATTACTAAGTGAAAGTACAAATGCTTTAAATGAAGGATTTTCTATAAGTGAATCTAAAGTAGATGAAGCATTATCTGATATTTTTAAAAAACATCATGGAAGAATTATTATAGCTACATTTGCTTCTAATATTTATAGACTTAAACATATTGTTGATACTTGTAAAAGAAATAATCGAAAAATCGCTGTTTTTGGTAGAAGCATGAATAACAATATTGAAATATCTATTGAAGGTGGATATATTAAAAATAAAGAAATTTTTATAACACCTGAAGAAGCAAATAGTATGCCTGATCATAAAGTATGTTTATTATGCACAGGTTCACAAGGAGAACCTTTAGCTGCTTTAAGTAGAATAGCTAACGGAAGTCATAAACAAATTAAATTAAAAGGGAATGATACTGTAGTATTTTCTTCTTCAGCTATACCAGGTAATGCAGTTAGTATATCAAGAACAATTAATAAACTATATTTAAAAGGTGTTAAAGTATATACTAATACTTCTTTATCTGATGTTCACACTTCTGGACATGCTAATGCTGAAGAGTTAAAACTTATGATTAGATTAATTAAACCAAAATATCTTATGCCTATACATGGCGAATATAGAATGCTTAAAAAACATGCTGATATTGGTATCATGTGTGATATACCTAAACAAAATACATTCATTTTAAGTAATGGTGATGTTTTAAATATGAAAAATGGTAAAATTAGTTTAGGTGAAAAAATTGAAGCTGGTAATTCATATGTTGATGGTAATCGTATTGGTGATATGAACAATGTTGTTATGAAAGAAAGAAAATCAATGAGTCAAGATGGAATCGTAATAGTTACATTACCAATAAAAAATAACAAATTAATTGTTAATCCAACTGTAACCACTCGTGGATTTGTATTAGTTAATGACAACATGGAATTATTACATGATTTAGAAAATAAAACAAAAGATATTATTCAAAATAAAAATGTATCTGAATTAAAATCTGTTATAATTTCTGAATTATCAAATTATATTTATGATAAAACAGGTAGAAATCCTATCATTTTACCTGTTATTATGGAAATTTATAATAAAAACTAAAAAAATCTCATTTTGAGATTTTTTTATTTATTTACTATTTTATTAAATTTATGATTGTTTTTTATTAAAAATATTTTTTCTGATAATTTTTTTTCTTTTATTTTTATTTTATTCTTTTTATTTAATTCAAGAATTTTTTTAACTCTTGTTTTAAATTTTTCGCTTTTAAATAATTCCGGAAACTCAATTAAAATTGCATTTAAACTAGCAAAATAATATTCATCCATTACCATTTCATCAGATAATTGTTCAAATGTTTCATCATCTAATTCAGTAACATGATAGAATAAAAATAAATAATCATAACATATTGAATCGATAATTGTATTTTTTATTTCTTTAAATTTTGATTTTGACATTATTTTACTACCAAATCTTTTACCAATTTCATTAAGATAAAAATTATCACAATTAATATCTTCAGCATTATTTAATTCTATTATTAATTCATTAATTAAATCAATATATGTATTTTTATTATCACAAACTACTAAATTATCTTTAATATAATGTAATAAATCGTATACTCTATCTTTTATTAAATTATCTAGCATTTTTAAATTAATAAAATTATCGATTAAATTTATATACAAATGTAAAAATCCATAATTTAATATATGATCATCATAATTACCTTTTAAAACTTTTTTATACATTTCATCATTATATAAAATGCATAAAATAAATTTTACATTGAAGTATTCTATTAATTCATCATTCATGTTTAACCACCTCTAATACTTCTTTAAAATTTTTAACTTTAATAAATCTTATATTACTTTTTACTTCTTTAGGTAAATCAATTATATCATTATCATAAGGTATAATTATTTTTTTTATTCCACTTCGTAATGCACCAAGTGATTTTTCTTTTAATCCACCTATTTCTAAAACATGACCTCTTAATGTAATTTCACCTGTCATTGCTATATCAGATGGTATTTTTAAATTTGTTAAAGCACTGAAAATTGCTAAAGTTAGAGCTATACCGGCACTCGGTCCATCTTTTTTTATTGCTCCTTCAGGAACATGTATATGAATATCATTTTCAAACATTTCATAGTTTATTTTATAAAATTTATAATTAGCTTTTAAATAACTTAATGCAATAGTGGCACTTTCTTTCATCACATCACCTAAACTACCAGTTAAAATTAAATTACCTTTTCCTTTATAATAATTAACTTCAATAGGTAAAACATCTCCACCAAAAGGTGTGTACGCTAATCCATTTACAACGCCTACTTGTTCTTTTGTTTTATTACTATATTTATATTTTTCTTTGCCTAAGTATTTACTTAAATTTTGCTCATTTATAATTAATTTGTTTATTTTAATTTTATCAAGAACAATTTGTGTTACAATTTTTCTAAATATTTTATCTAATTGTCTTTCTAATTCTCTTACCCCTGCTTCTTTAGTATAATTTCTTATTATTTTCAATATAGTATTACTATCAATAGATATAAATTCTTTTTTTAAGCCATTTTTACTTATTATCTTAGGAATCAAATATTTAGTAGCAATATCTAATTTCTCATATTCAGTGTAACCTGATAAATTAATTATTTCTAATCGATCTTTTAAAGGCTCAGGAATATTTTCAATATAATTAGCTGTTAAAATAAATAATACATTAGACAAATCATATTCTTCTTCGATATAATTATCACTAAAATATTTATTTTGTTCTTTATCTAAAATACTTAATAAACAACTAGATGGATCTCCTTTGTAGTCACTACTCATTTTATCAACTTCATCAATTAAAAATAACGGATTATTTGATTTTGCTTTTTTCATAGAAGATATTATTCTACCAGGATTAGCTCCGATATATGTTCTTCTATGCCCAATTATTTCTGATTCATCCCTTATACCACCAACTGATATTTGAACGAAATTACGATTAATCGCTTTAGCAATTGAGGCAGCTAACGTAGTTTTACCAACGCCAGGAGGACCTACTAAACATATAATTGATCCATTTTTATTATTACTCATTTGATTTACAGCTAAATATTCAATAATTCTATTTTTAACTTCTTTTAAACCAAAATGAGACTCATTTAATGATTTTTTAACTTGCCTTAAATCATTATTGTCAGTAGTATAATTATTCCAAGGTAAACATAATAACCATTCAATATAATCTCTTATTATATTAAGTTCTGGAGACATACTTACACATGACTGATACCTATTTAATTCATAATTTAATTTTTCTTTTATTTTTATAGGACAATCTAAATCATCAATTCTTTTTTTTAATTTATCAAAATCATTTTCTTTAGAAGAATCACCTAATTCTTCTTTTAATATTTTCATTTTCTCTCTTAAAAAGAATTGTTTTTGTGTTTCATCCATTTCTTTTTTTACTTTTAAGTCCAAATTTCGTTCGATTTGAAACATTTTTTTTTCTTCATATATATCTTTTAAAAGCATTTCCCCACGACTAACTGGACTTACATTATTCAAGTATTCTAATAATCTATTTTTATTATTGATAATGTTTGGTACAACCAAATCAGTAAATTTATCTAAACTATTCTCTTTATCAATAATAGATAATACACCATTACTAATATAAGGAATATTATTTACATATATTTTTAATTCCTTCTTTAATTTATTTATTATTATTTGTTCATTTTCTACTTTTTCTATTTCAATTTCACTAACGATAGATTCTAAAGGATCATTAGATTTAAAATTTAAAAATTCAATTATATTTACTCTTCTTATTCCTTTTAAATCTACTCTAGTGTTACCATTTGGAAGTTGTAATATATTTTCTAATTTAGATAATACACCTATTTTAGTATTATTTTCTTTATATTCACTTACTACTAATATATAACTATCATGGAATAACAAAGACATATCAATGACATTGTTATCCAAGTTTTTTGCGTCAAATTCTAGTTTTAAAGTGTTATGTGGTAATAAGATAATTCCTTTTAAAAGAATCACTGGTAAGTTATATTTTTTCATGTAAATCACTTCCTTTAAAACTGAATATTATTATAACATAAAAAGAGAATTATTCATCCAATAATTCTTCTAAATTTATAATATTTAAATTTCTTGAATTTATATATTCTATTATCAGTGGTA
Organism: uncultured Bacilli bacterium; assembly: GCA_944371325.1. Lineage (GTDB taxonomy): Bacteria > Bacillota_I > Bacilli_A > RF39 > UBA660 > Faecisoma. The sequence goes on from CALVXO010000002.1 coordinate 84,611, forward strand.
ATTCAGTTATTGTATTATTATTTATTTTTAAAGAGATAATACTACCTTTTTCTAAATTGCTTTTAATTGTAATCAAAGGATTATTTTTTACAATTATATTTGGTTTTATTATATAACTTTTATTATTTTTACAAATATTTAAAATTTCTTCATCTATAGTTTCTGTATAACAATATGTATACTTTTGTTTACCAATATTTGTTACAATTGTATTCATCCAACTAATACCATTTTCTTTATAATTATAATTGTAACCTAAATTACCCACTGTATGACCTAATTTAATTAACTCTATTATTTTTTCATTATTATTTTCAAACCAATTACCATCAGTATAAAAAGTTGCTTTTACTTTATACTTATCTAATATTTCTAATATATCATTTATTTCATCATCTTTTTCAATTAAAAATAACAAACTAACAGCTGATTTATTACTTTTTATAATATATTTATCATAATAATCTAAAACACTTATTTCTGGTTTTACTTTTTTATATACTAATAAATTAGAATTAAATGAATTAATTTTTTTCATTTTTTTATAACTTTCTTTAATATCTATTTCACTACCAGAAACTCCAGCTATTATTGTATTATTGTTTATAGTAGCATTTACTGGATCTATTTTATATTGATTTTCTATTTCTTTTATTTGCTTTAATAAATCATCATTTTCCTTTATAACTGTTGTAATTTTACTTGTGTAAAAAAAAGTAAATAAAATTAAACTTAAAAAGCCTATTGCTTCAAATGTTTTTTTCATAAATTCACCTATTTAAATATATGAAATTTTTCACTTTTTTTTCTATATTTCATAATATAAGTTGAAAGGAGTTTTGTTATGTATCCAAATTATCAAAATATGAACAACATGTACAAAAATAATTCTAATGTTTATCCAAATGATGAAAGATTCGGAGGATTTGTATTTCCATTTTTATTAGGTGGGGTTACTGGAGCAGCATTAGCACCAAATTTCTGGCGTCCACCATATAGACCACCATACCCTTATCCATATCAACCATATCCTTACTATGGACCATATTATAGATAAAAAAATAGTAGATTAATTTCTACTATTTTGCTTCTTCTTGAGCTCTTGTTTCTCTAATTACAATAACTTTAATTGTACCAGGATATTGTAATGTTTCTTCAATTTTATTTTTAATATCACGAGCAATTTTATAACTTGTAGCATCATCAACTTTATCTGGTTTAACAATTACTCTTAATTCTCTTCCCGCTTGCATTGCATATGATTTTTCAACACCTGGAATTTCATTACCAATACTTTCTAATTCTTGTAATCTTTGAACATAATTTTCTAAAGAATCGTTTCTAGCACCAGGACGAGATGCGGATAAAGCATCAGCTATTGCTACTAAAACAGAAATAACACTAGTAGCATCTTTATCACCATGATGTGATTCTATAGCATTAATAACTATATCATTTTCTTGGTATTTTTTAGCTAAAGCTGCACCTAAATCAACATGTGAACCTTCTACTTCATGATCGATTGCTTTACCAATATCATGTAATAAACCAGCTCTTTTAGCAAGTGCGATATTTTCTCCTAATTCACCAGCCATAATACCTGCTAAATGAGCAACTTCAATTGAATGTTTTAAAGCATTTTGACCAAAACTTGTTCTAAAATTTAACTTACCTAGTAATTCTTGTAATTCAGGATCTACTTTAGTTATACCTAATTCAAATAAAGCTTCTTCCCCATATTCTAACAATTTTAATTTCATTTCTTTTACTGTTTTATCATAAATTTCTTCAATTCTTCCTGGATGAATTCTTCCATCTTTAATTAAAGCTTCTATTGCAACACGAGCAATTTCTCTTCGATATGGATCAAAACTTGATAAAACAATAGCTTCAGGTGTATCATCAATAATTAAATCAACACCAGTTACAGCTTCAATTGATCTTATGTTTCTACCTTCTCTACCTATTAATCTACCTTTCATATCATCGCTTGGTAAATTAACAACAGTTACAGTTTGATCACTTGCAACATCACCAGCATATTTTTGCATAGCATTTACTAATAAACTTTTTGCTTTTTTATCAACTTCTAATTTAGCTTCTACTTCCCTATCTTTAATATAAGCAGATATTTCTAAATTCATCATTTCTTCAACTTTTTTAAGCACTAATTCTCTTGCTTCATTTTTAGAATATCCTGCTATTTTTTCCAACAATTCAACTTGTTGTTTTTTAATATTCTCCACTTTATCTTGTTCTTTTTGAATTTCTCTTTGTTTATTTACTAAATTATTTTCTCTTTCTTCTAACATTTGTTCTCTATTTTGCAAAGTTTGATCTCTTTTTTCAATATTATTTTCTCTTAAAAGTAATCTTTCTTCAGATTCTTTTATTTCATTTTTCTTTTCTTTTATTTCTTTTTCTGTTTCTATTTTTAATTTATGAGCTTCTTCTTTTGCATCTAATAAATAATTTCTCTTTATTTTATCTGCTTCTTTATTGGCTTTATCAATAATAGATTCAGCTTTCTTTCCTGATAAATTATTCTTAATATAATTTAGTATAATCATTATTATGATACCGACAAAAAGTCCTAATACAATAAATAAAATGGAGAGTATAACATCATTCATATATTACCTCCACTTTCTAGAGTTATTCACTCTATTATTATTTTAATATTTAAACAATAATAAGTCAAGAAAAAAAACTAGATTTTTTTTCTAAAATATTGTATAATTATTTTAAGAATAGAAGGGTGATTAAATAATGTTAGGTAAAATCGTATATATAAGTAATAACACAGCTAATGTTCAAGTACCTCAAAATGTTAAAATACCAACTAGTTTAATGAACATGCATGTTATTTTTGAAGATACAAATAAAAAAGTTCTAGGAGAAATTGATGATATTGATAAAGATTTAATTAGAATAAGATTCTTAGGCGAAATAGTTAACAACCAATTTATTGGTGGTGTTATAAGAAAGCCAACAATGGAATCAAAAGTAAGAATGATAAATGCTGAGGAATTGAAGATAATTGTTGGAGAGAATAGCAAAGAAACATTTATGTTAGGTACAAGTGCTTTATATGATAATTACCCTATAATGGTTAATATTAACGAATTATTTTCCAATCACATGGCTATATTTGGTAATAGTGGTTCTGGTAAATCATGTGGTGTAGCGAGAATGTTACAAAATATATTTGCTAATCCTAATTTTCAACCATATAAAGCCAATATATTTATCTTTGATGCTTATGGAGAATATCACAATGCTTTTACTAATTTTAGTCAAATAAATCCTAATTATCAATTTAAATACTATACTACAAACAAACAAGATGTTAATGGTCAACCATTATTAATTCCACTTTGGTTATTAGATAATGATGACTTTGCAATTCTTCTAAGTGCTACTGATCATTCACAACTACCAATTATTGATCGTATGATAAAACTTGTTAGGATATTTGCTTCTAGTGATGAAATGTCATTAAAATATAAAAACCATTTAATTGCTAAAGCAATAATGTCTATTTTATATACAAATCAAAATGCCAGTAGTAAAAGAAATGATGTATTTGCGATATTTAATTCTTGTTCAACGCCACAATTTAATCCGGAAGCAGTAGTCCAAGGAGTTGGATATACAAGAAAATTTAGAGAATGTTTTTTAATAAATGATCAAGATAATTTTTCTGAAAGTGTTTTATTATCAGAATATGTAACAAGTTTTATTGATGAAAGTTTAGATCAATATGAAGAAGAAAAAATAAATTTCTTTACATTAGAAGATTTAGAAAAAGCTTTAAATTTTACTTTAATATCTGAAGGTTTATTAAGAAATGAAAAAGCATATAGTGGTGCTATTGCATTAAAAGTAAGACTACATTCTATTTTAATTAGTGAGTATTCAAGATATTTTGCAATCTCTAATTTTATGACAAAAGATCAATTTATTGCTAGTTTAATTACTAAAAATAATAGAAAAGCACAAATTATTAACTTTAACTTAGAAGATGTTGAAGATTGGTTTGCTAAATTTGTTACAAAAGCATATGTTAAATTATTATTTAATTATGTTAAAGGAATGAGTAATAGAGCAACTATTCCATTTCATATATTCCTAGAAGAAGCACATAGATACGTTCAAAAAGATAACGATACATATTTAATTGGTTACAATATATTTGATAGAGTTGCCAAAGAAGGAAGAAAATATGGTCTTATATTAGATTTGATTTCTCAAAGACCAGTAGAATTATCAGATACAGTTATATCTCAAATGGCTAATTTCTTAATATTTAAAATTACCCATCCATTAGATGTTGAGTACATTCAAAAAATGTTACCAAATATTAGTATAGATATAATTGAAAAACAAAAAAGTTTACAACCAGGTACTTGTATGGCTTTCGGTAGAGCATTTAAAATACCAATGATTGTTAGAATGCAAATGCCAAACCCAATGCCTGAAAGTAGTAACTGTGATATTTTAGGAACATGGTAAAAGGACATCATTTGACGTCCTTTTTTGTTTCTTTTTTTAAACCATAATGTACTCTAACTTTGTCTTCAATTTCATCAGATAATTTTTTATTTTTCTTTAACATTTCTTTAACATTTTCTTTACCTTGACCAATTTTTTCACCATTGTAAGAATACCAAGCACCACTTTTTTCTATTATATTTGCTTCAGTTGCTAAATCAACTAATTCTCCTTCGTGTGATACACCTTCACCATACATTATATCAACTGTACATGATTTAAAAGGTGGAGCCATTTTATTTTTTACTACTTTAATATTAGTTTTATTACCTACTATATCAGTACCTAACTTTAATTGCTCTGCTCTTCTTATCTCTAATCTAATTGAAGAATAAAATTTTAATGCTCTTCCACCTGGTGTTACCTCAGGATTACCAAACATAACCCCTACTTTTTCTCTTAATTGATTTATAAAAATAGCGATTGTATTTGTTTTATTTATAACACCTGCTAGTTTTCTTAAAGCTTGACTCATAAGTCTTGCTTGTAATCCCACATGTGAATCTCCCATTTCACCTTCGATTTCAGCTTGTGGAACTAAAGCTGCAACCGAATCGATAACTATAACACTAATTGCCCCACTTCTAACTAAAGCTTCACAAATTTCTAACGCTTGTTCTCCATTATCTGGTTGAGATAATAATAATTCATCTATATTAACACCTAATTTTTGAGCATATTGTGGATCTAATGAATTTTCAGCATCAATAAAAGCAACTCTTCCACCTAATTTTTGAGCTTCGGCTATAGCGTGCAAAGCAAACGTTGTTTTACCACTTGATTCTGGCCCATATATTTCAATAATTCTTCCTTTAGGATAACCACCTATTCCCAATATCATATCTAACGAAATAGATCCACTTGGTATAACATCTATTTGTCTTTTTTCATTAGAACCTAATTTCATAACAGAGCCTTTACCAAATTGTTTTTCAATATCTTGTAAAACTTGATCTAATGTTTTATCATTACTTTTTGTCATAATTTCCTCCTAATTTTAACTCCTACATTGACAATTATAAACTAAAAAAAAACAAATGTCAATATAAATACGAACAAAAATTTGTATTTGATAACAAAAAAAATAATTTAACTTAAAATTATTTTCTTATTAATTTGATAATATTGTATTCCTGAATATATACTAAGTACAGTCGCAATAATTAATAATACATCGGAAACTTTAATATTATATAATTCAAAAGGTAAATTATTAAATAAGGTTAATATTATACCTAGCATCAAAAAAGCCGTTTTAAATTTTCCTGATTTAATAGCAGCTACTACTTCTTTTTTACTTCCTACTATCATTTTAATTATATCTACTACTGTATCTCTTGTTACAACAATAACTGGTATTATTGGATGAATTAAACCTTGACTAGCTAATATAATTAATACCGAATTAACCAAAAATTTATCAGCAATTGCATCTAACATTTTACCTAAATCAGTAATCATGTCATATTTTCGAGCTAAATAGCCATCTAAAAAATCAGTTAATGAAGCTAAAATAAATAATCCACCAGCTATAAAATATTTGACATCAACAACAATTAATTCATTAATGAATAATTTAGTAGCAGTTAATCCTACTGCATCAAATGGAAATAAAAGCATTATCACTATTAAAATAGTAAGAAATATTCTTATCATTGTAATTTTATTTGGTAAGTTCATACGTACCTCCATAAACTAAATTATCTTCATTATCTTCTTCATGTAAAATTGTATAAAGTAAAACTGTAATAGTTATTAATAAAACTACTATTGCAATATATATAAAATTTTGATAAATCTTTTCTCTTTTTCTTTCTATTGTATATGGTGATTTTATTTTATTAGATTCTTTTTCTTTACTTTCTTTTTTTATTTCATCTAAAGATAATTTTGAAGTATAATCAAATAGATATTCATTAAAATCATCTACTATTTCTTCTTTATTTAATCCTAAATACTTAGCATAATCTCTAATAAAATATTTTAAATTGAATATATCTTGGAATTTTTCAACATTACCATTTTCTATATCTATAATTTGCGAAGCATCTATTTTTAAATCTTCTGCCGCTTCATCAACTGAAACGCCTATACTTTCTCTTGCTTCTTTTAGTTTTTCGCCTATTTCTTTCATAATTCACCCCATAAATAAAAAAAATAATACTTATAAGCCATGTTCTGTACTCTTTATAAGAGCGACAAACATCTATCTACCAATAAATTGGTTCTAAATAAAGTTTGATTCCTTTATTTAAACTCCCCTACCATAATTTGGGTTTCTTGCTTGTGGGGTTTACCGCGTTTCATTCTTCTATTACTAGAAGCATCGTTTCTGTGGCACTTTATATCTAATTTAATCCTTATAGGATTATTTCGATGCCGTTAGGTTAAAACCTACCATAGGTTATTTTTTCCCTATGCACAATCACTACTACCATCTCAGGATAGTGCAAGCATGGACTTTCCTCTACATCAAATGCAGCGTTTGTCAAGTATTATTCTTTACCATATATAATTTTTTCTAGATTAGATAATCTTTTTAAAACATCTACACTGTTGCTACCAGAATCACTATCAGCATTTTCTTTTAAAATATCTAATTTCATTTTTAAACTTCTTATTTCTTGTTTCAATTTCATGTTATCATTTGTAAGTTCTCTTATTTCATTAGATAATTCTTTATTAATTGCCATAAATTCTTCATAATCACGCATAATAACATCTAAAAATTTATCTACTTCTTGAGGACGATACCCCCTTGTATCTAACTTAAATTCTTTTTCAAAAATATCTTTAACCGTCAACATTATTCGATCTTGATACATTTAATATCACCCACATAAATTATATAACAAAAAAGGATATTTTGTCAACCAAATTATTTTCTTATATTTTTAAAATAAGTTGCTAATTTGATGTATTTAATATCCTCTATCATACTATTAAAAACCTCTTCTATATGATCCATTTTATCACCTATTTTTATTAAATCACATATATGTAAATATTGCATTAAATTCGACAAAACATGTCAAAATTAGTTTAAATTATTTTATAAATATAGTATAATAATATTGGTGAGATAATGAATTATCCTAATGGCATTAAAAAAAAATTTAAAGTAAGTGCTAGTAATCGTGGTATGACTTTAGAAAATGAAATAAACGAAAGTAATATTTATTATCGTAATAATGATATTGCTGTTATATATAAAAAACCTACACCTATTACAATTAATAAGGTTGAATACAAAAATAGAAAAGATGCGGTTATTAAAGAAGCACATTTTAATACACCTTCAACAACTGATTATAATGGAGTTTATAAAGGTAAATATATTGATTTTGAAGCTAAAGAAACTAGAAAAAATTATTTTCCTTTATCAAATGTTCATGATCATCAAATAAAACATTTACAAAAAATAAGAGACTGTGGCGGAATAGGATTTATTATTGTTAGATTTATTGATGAAAACAAAACATATTTGCTAGAAATTGACAAATTAGAAAATTTTTTAGATAATAGTAATCGTAAATCTATTCCCAAGGAATATTTTGTTAATAATGGTTATTTAATTAATCAAGGATATAATCCATATCTAGATTATTTAAAAATAGTTGATATAATAAGGAGAGATAATAATGAAAAAATTTTTTAAGAAAAATAAAAGGACTATCATTACCGCTTTAATAAGTTTAATTGTATTGATAATAGGATCACTTTTAATAAGCTTTATTCCTACTATCTTATTAATGTTGTTTGTAGGAATGATATACTTTTTTGTAAATAATAAAAAGAAAAAGAAAGTAAGTAAAAGTGAAATATTTAAATCAATTCTGATATTTTGTTTCTCTTTTGCAATATTTTGTTTATTATTAGGAATTTCTTTTGGAGTTTATATTATTGCTACTGCTCCAGAATTTACCGAAGAAAAATTATATAATAAAGATGCTTCAATATTATATTTATCTAATGGTGAAGAATTTGCTAAAGTTGGGGCTGAGATGCGTGAAAAAATAACTTATGATGAATTATCTCAATCATTAATTGATGCTATTATAGCTACTGAAGATTCAAGATTCTTCCAACATAGTGGTGTCGATTTACCAAGATTTTTGAAAGCCTCTTTCACACAATTATTAGGTAAAGGTGGCGGTGGTGCTTCTACCCTTACAATGCAAGTTTCAAAAAACACTCAAACATCAACTATTGATAGTGGAATACAAGGTATAATTCGTAAATTTACAGATATTTATATGTCAGTATTCAAAATAGAAACTAAATATACTAAAGAACAAATTCTTGAATTTTATGTTAATTCTAATAATTTAGGTGGCTCTAATAGAGGTGTAGAACAAGCTAGTCTCGACTATTTTGGAAAACATGCAAGTGAATTAAATGTTGCTGAAGCAGCTATGATTGCTGGTCTTTTCCAAGCACCTGGTGCATATTATCCTTATCTTTACCCAGAAGCATGCGAAGAAAGAAGACAAACTGTTTTAAGTTTAATGTTAAGACATGGCTATATTAATGAAGAAGAATATAATATTGCTAAAGAATTAACTGTTGATAAGTTATTAGTAAAAAAAGAATCTAGTGGTGAATCTTCAAGTATTTATCAAGATTTTATCGACACTGTTGTTGAAGAAGTAATTGATAGAACAGGAAATAACCCATATGAAGTACCTATGAAAATATATACTACTATGGATAAAGAAATGCAAGAAAACATGGCTGGTGTTATGAATGGTACATTATATGAATGGAAAGATGATTATGTTCAAGGCGCCGCTGTAGTTCTTGATGTTAATAACGGTGAAATTAAAGCTGTTGGTGGTGGTAGAGATAGAGTTGTTCGTGGTGAAAATTTAGCCACTGATCTAGAAAGACAAATAGGATCAACTGCTAAACCACTTTACGATTACGGACCTGGTATTGAATATAATAATTGGTCAACCTATACTCCATTTACAGATGAACCTTATACTTATTCAGATGGAACAGAAATGAAAAACTGGGATAGCAAATATTATTATTTTCAAACATTACATGAAGCATTAAAACACTCTAGAAATATTCCTGCTTTAAAAGCATTTCAACAAGTTAACTCATCTAACATAAAAAAATTTGTTACTAATTTAGGCTTATCACCTGACGATTATTTACATGAAGCTCATGCTTTAGGTGGATATAATGGTGAATCTCCTCTTACTTTAGCTACTGCTTATGCCGCATTCTCTAATGGTGGATATTATATTGAACCACATAGCTTTACTAAAATTGAATATACTGAATCAAAAGATACTTATGAAGTTAAACCAATAACAAGAAGAGCTATGAGTGAAGAAACAGCTTACATGATAACTAAAGTTCTTGAAGACACTGCAGGATATGCTGTTGGTTTAAGTGTTAATGGCGTTAATTATGCTGCTAAAACAGGTACAACAAATTTAAATTACGAAGATATTAAAGCTCATGGATTACCAAGCAATGCTATTAGTGATAAATGGATTGGAAGTTTTAACGATACATATGCTATAGGCGTTTGGTATGGATACAAATATTTAGATAAAGATCATTGTTTAACTACATCTGATTATTCAATTAAAAGAGTATTCCAAGCTATTGCTAAAAAAGTATATACAGAACGCTCAACTTGGGAACAACCTTCTGGCGTTGTAAAATTAGAAGTTGAATATGGATTACCTACTGCTATGCTACCAAGTGAATATACACCAGAAGATTTAAGATATACAGCATATTTTAAAAAAGGATTTGAGCCTACTGAAACATCTACTAGATTTAGTCAATTAGATAATGTAACTAATGTTAATTATGCTAATAGTACACTATCTTGGAATCCTATTAAAACACCAGATTTCATTGATAAAAATTATTTAACTCAATTATATACTAAATTATATACCGATGAAAGTACAAGACAAAAACAATTAAATAGTCATATAAGTTACAATAATAAAAATATCGGATCTGTTGTTTATAATGTTTATACAAAAGATAGTAATGGTAATTTAAAATTAATTACAACAACTAGTAACACAAGTTTTATATACCCAATTACTGAACCTACTACTTTTGTTATTAAAACAAGTTATAGTATATTTAAAAGTAATGCTAGTAGTGGTGCTGAATTTACTGTGGAAAACAGTGGCAGTTCAATTATAAGTAGTCAATTAAATGGTGATTCTACTATATCATTATCGATTGGATCAAGTTACGTTGAACCTAGTAAACCAGTTATAGTATTACAAAATGGTATTAATGATATAACAAATTTAGCAACTATTACTTGTACAGTTTTAAGAAACTCAGATAATCAAATGTTTAGTAATACCTCTGCTATTAAAACTGATAAAGCAGAAAATTATACAATAACATATCACATAAAATATGGTAGTTATAGTGATATATTAATTAAATATGTTCAAGTAAATTAAAAGAAGGAATTTTATCCTTCTTTTTTGCATATATTTTTTAATTTACAATTTTCACATTTAGGATTAATTGCTTTACAATAATAACGCCCAAATAAAACTAATTGATGATGTAATCGACATAAATCATAACCTTTAAACTTTTTATATAGCTTTTTTTCGGTTATGTTTACATCATCATTTTTATTAGCAATTCCTAATCTAATACTAACTCTATGAACATGAGTATCAACGGCAATACACGCCACATTATAAATATTACTTAAAACAACATTTGTAGTTTTTCTCCCTACTCCTGGTAAACTTTCTAAAAATTTTCTATCATTTGGAACAATATCATTTTTCTCTTTTAATTTATTTGCAATTTCAATTATATTTTTTGCTTTTTTATTATAAGTTCCAATAGGTTTAATAATATTAATAATATCTTCTAGATTTGCTTCTCTTAATTTAGATAAAGTATCATATTTTTTAAATAATATAGCAGTTACTTCATTAACTCTTTTGTCAGTAGTTTGAGCACTTAACATAGTAGCAATCAATAATTCATAATCTTTGTTATAGTTTAATTCACACTTAGGATTTGGTATTATTTCATCTAAATAATCAATTATCTCTTTCATTTAACCAATCATAATCAAATAATTTTTTATTTGATTTTTTACTTTCAAATTTTTTTCGATCATTAATTACATCTTGTTCAGTTTTAATACCTTTTTTATGCCAATCTCTAATAATTTTATCTATATATCTTAAATTAGTAACATTATTAAATACAGCTTCTTTTAACGCTAATAAAATTAAACTATCATCAAAATCTTTTTGCCAATCTGTTATTATTTCATAATCCATAGGAGACAAAGTTCTTCCAAATTCTTGCTCAAAAACATCAAATAAATTACTGCTTTTTTTTGTTTTATTATCAATTATTATAAACGCTAATTTATTATAAAGTTCATCTAAATTAAGTTTTTCTTCTCTTACCTTTTTATTTATAATATCTAATTTTATAATATTTTTATCAATTAATGAATTAATTATTTCCATTGTATCATTTAATTTAAAATTTAAATCTTTTGCTACTTGCTTAGGATTAAATGTGTTTTCAGTATTTATTAAATATATTAAAATAATTAGTTCTGAATCTGTTATATTTAATTTTCTATAGTTCTTTAATAAAATGCTAGGAACATAAAATGGTTCTGTTTTTAATATATCTACTAGTTTTCCTAACATAAAATCACTCCTTTATTGTTTTTCACATAATTTATCTAAATCTTTTAACATATTATCAACTTCAGCAAAAGTCTTTGGTCTTGCTCCACAAGCATATACATGACCACCACCATTATATTTAGATGTTACTTCATTTATAATTGGACCTTTAGATCTAATTGAACATTTAATATAATTATTTCCTTTATCTTCACTACAAAATGCAATTACTTTAACTTCTTGAATATTATTAAAATTTTCTATTAAATTGCCTGCTGTTGAAGGGTCAACTTCATATTCCTTTAAAATTTCATCAGTTATTTTTAAATATCCTAACCCATTTTTAGTAACAATTAAATTTGAAGATAAATAACCAGAAAATCTAATTTCTCTTAATGGTCTACTATACAAATTACTGTATGACTCATTAAAATTCAAATTTGTTTTTTTAATTAACCAAGATACTAATCCGAATGTTTTATAAGATGTATAACTATATAAAAATCTATTTGTATCAGCTACTAAACCGATATACAACTTAGAAGCTATTGATTCATTTATTTTCATATTATTTTTTTTAATTAATTCAATTATCAATTGACTAGCACTGCTAGCTTTATCATCAATTAGTTCAATGTCAGCATATTTTTCAACAAAAGGATGATGATCAATTTTAATAATATATTTAAATTTATTTATATTTGGACAATCTACTCTCTTTAAATCAGGAGTATCAGTTACTATTAAAAGACTTTTTTCATAATCTATTTCATCTAATCGATCAACATTACCAATATAACGAAATCTACTAGCTGGGGACCCTACAACATAAACTTTCTTATTAGGAAAATTATATAAAATTGCTTCTTTTAATCCTATTGAACTACCTAATGCATCGGGATCTGGTCCTATATGCCTAGCTATAACAATTGTTTTATATTTTTTTATTGTTTTATATATTCTTTTAAACGCCATTATATCACACTTTCTACTGCAATAATTATACTATATTTAATTTATAATGTCTAGAAAAAAAGAAGGATTATCCTTCAATTAAATTATAAGTATCTCTTGCAATCATTACTTCTTCATCAGTTGGAATTACATAGCAAGGAATACTAGAATCTTTCTTAGTAATTAATTTAAATTCTCCTCTAAAATCATTATCTTTTTCATCAAATTTAATACCTAAACATGCTAATCCTTCTAATATTTCTTTTCTAGTTGAAATTGAATTTTCTCCAATTCCACCAGCAAAACATAAAGCATCTACATGACCTAATTCAACGTAATACTTAGCAATATATTCAATAACTCGATTTATATATAGTTTTTGAGCTAATATACATCTTTCATTATTGTTATTAATTCCATCTTCTACATCTCTTGAATCACTACTAACGCCACTTACACCTAATAAACCACTTTTTTTAGATAAATCACTCATAACTTCTTCTAAAGATTTATCAGTTTTACTCATAATGTATGGAATTATAGAACTATCTATATCCCCACTTCTACTTCCCATAACTAAGCCAGCATTAGGTGAAAAACCTAAACTAGTATCATAGCATAAGCCATCTTTTATAGCACTGATACTTCCACCATTACCTAAATGACAAGTAATTAAATTTGGTTTATCATTTTTTAATACTTTTTTTAATGTTCTTGTTAAATAATCGTGGCTTATTCCATGAAATCCATATCTTCTTACACCATACTTTGTAAACCATTCATATGGTACAGCATATATATATGATTCTTTTGGCATTGTTTGATGAAATGCAGTATCAAAAACTGCTACACTAACAGCATCAGGTACTTCTTCTTTAAATGCCAAAATACCCATTAAATTAGCTGGATTATGTAAAGGTGCTAATGAAGATAACTCATCTATTGTTTTTATTACATCTTCAGTTATAACAGTAGATTTAGCATATCTATCACCACCATGGACAACTCTATGGCCAATTCCTTTTATTTCGTCTAATGATTTAATTACTTTATTTTCTAATAATTCTTTTATTAAGATTCTAACAGCATCTTTATGATTAGTTAAAACTGTTTCTTTTTTTATTTTTTCACCATTTATTTTTATAGTATATAAACTATTATCTATTCCTATTCTTTCAAAAACTCCTGAAATTAAAACTTTTTCCTCTGGCATTTCATACATTTGAAATTTTAATGATGAACTTCCTGCATTTACTGATAATATTTTCATATTTTCCTCCTATATATCATATTCAAAAACTTCACAATTTCTTATTGTAATTTCACTTAATATACCATCTTCTGGTATACCTTTAAAATAATAATACAAAACTCTTATTATTCCACTATGAGTAACTATAATTATATTTTTATCATCGTATTTTTTCTTCAAATCTTCTATTAATTTAGCTACTCTGTTATATAAAGTCTTTACACTTTCTGCATTTTTATATTTAATATCTTTATAATAATTCCAATATTCATCAAAATTGATTGAATCTCTAGGCATACCGGTAAATTCACCATGATCTCTACCCAATAAATCATCTGAATAAATTATTGGAATTTTATTACTTATTAGTTGAGCTGTTTGTTTACATCTATCTAAAGGAGAACTGATAATTAAATCAATTTTTTTATCTTCAAAATACTTTCTTAGTTTTTTTGCCTGTTCTATTCCATTTTCTGTTAATGAACTATTTATTCTACCTACTAAACAATTATTAGCATTCTCAATGGTCTCACCATGTCTTACAACGTATATTTTCACTTAATAATTCCAATCTACTACATCACAAAATGGATTATCAGGGTCATAACCAGAATCAGGCTTAATAAATAATTCTAGTAGGAAAGCTAATATAATAGGTACCAAGAATAATAATGCAGCTGCTCCTAATCTTGTAAGAAGTCTTTTAAATGCATTTTTCATTTCTTTATCTGCATCTCCATTAGCTAATACTTTAACAAAATCAACTGTACCTAATCCTAAAGCTAATAATGGACCTGCTACCATAATTATGTTTAAAAAATATTTCAATTTTGCTGCAAAATCTTGAGATAATATACCACAATAATTAGCTAAATTATCAACTATTCCTTGATTAACTAATTGATCATAAAAATTATTAAAGCTTACACATTCATCCATTCTTTTTTTTAAACTATCTGGGTCATTTTTATATCTATCATAATTAGAGTATAATTCATTACAATAATTCTTAACGTCTTTTAATCCTTGCTCAGTTAAATACTTAGCATTTAACTGACAATCATCACCAAAACATAATAAATCATTAGCTTCTACATCATTCAATGTAGCACTAGTATTACCATCTATTGTTAATGGGATATTTAAGGCATCATTAGATATATATGATAATGGTGTTTTTACTGCTCCTAATAGTTCTTTAAATCTTCTACCATCTAATAATTGTGTGATGTCATCTATATCTTCACCAGAAATATTAGAATCACCTTCTATCGAACTGCCGCCACCAATATTGTTATTATAAATTGAACAATATTTTCCATTGCGATTTGTACATACAAAGTAAAGATCAGGACAATTATCTTCATCTAGCAAATTACCATTATTGTCTAAAAAGTCATCAACAGTAAACTCTTGTTTAATTAAAGTAATATCTCCACTATATACTGATAAACTTTGACCATCAGATTCAATCGTTATAAGACCATTAGGGGTATTATATTTACAACTTAAAATATTTTTTTCCTCAGCAAAAATTGGTTTATTATTATTAATTTCATTAGATTTATTAATTGTTCCTAATTTAGATGAATTGGATTGTTCAAAAGTAAAATTAAAATTAACTAGCCTTCCACTTGCTGTAGAAGTATAATAAAGTTTACTAGGGCAAAAAAGTTTATTACCATTTTTAAAATTAACTGCTGCTATATTATAAGTTACTTTCCCTAATGCTCCTGCACTAATTAAATTTGGTGTTATCAAAGTTAGTTTATTACCATCTGAATATACTGTTAATTCAATATCACTTTTTGCAAAAGAAGTAAAAGGATATGTACACTTAACACATGCATATTCATTTGAATTGCAATCAATTTCTTCAGCTTTTATTTCAAAATTAAATATAAAACACAAACTAACAAATAATAATAAATAAAATATTTTTTTCATTACAACCACCTAATTTTTATTCTTCATATGTGGGAATAATATAACTTCTCTAATATTTTCTTGATTAGTAATCATCATAACTAATCTATCAATACCCATTCCCATACCACCAGCTGGAGGCATACCATACTCTAATGCTTCGATATAATCAATATCCATTTCATTAGCTTCTTCGTTACCTAATTCTCTTTCTTTTAATTGATTTTCAAATCTTTCATATTGATCAATTGGATCATTTAATTCAGTGAATGCATTAGCATATTCACTACCACAAATAAATAATTCAAATCTTTGAGTAAATCTAGGATCTTTAGGATCTTTTTTAGCTAAAGGGCTTATTTCAATTGGATGACCATAAACGAAAGTTGGTTCAACAATAGTTTCCTCAACAAATTTTTCATAAAAAGCATTAACTATATGTCCATAACTAAAATGATTTTCAATTTCAACATCGTTTTCTTTAGCTAATCTTTTAGCTTCTTCTATATCTGTTACTTTAAAGAAGTCAATACCTGTTTTTTCTTTAATTAAGTCTACCATATGAGCTCTTTTAAATTTAGGTTTTAAAGATATATTATGTCCTTTCCAAGTGATATCATAAGTTCCTAATACATCCATAGCAACATTACTAATAATTCCTTCAGTTAAATCCATCATACCCTCTAAATCACTGTAAGCTTTATATACTTCAATAGTAGTAAACTCAGGATTGTGATTTCTATCCATTCCTTCATTTCTAAATAATCTACCTATTTCATATACAGCATCCATACCACCTACTAATAATCTTTTTAAAGGTAATTCGGTTGCAATTCTTAAATAAAAATCCATATCCAAAGTATTATGATGAGTTACAAATGGTCTTGCAGCAGCTCCTCCTAAAATAGGATTTAATACTGGTGTTTCAACTTCAATATAACCTAAATTATCCAAGTATCTTTGAATTGATCTAATAATTTTTGGACGCATAAATGCAACACGTCTTGCTTCTTCGTTAGTAATTAAATCAACATATCTTCTTCTAAATCTTTCTTCAACATCAACTAATCCATGAAATTTATCAGGTAATGGTCTTAATGCTTTAACTAGATGAATGTATTTAGTTGCTTTAACTGAAAGTTCTCCCATATTAGTACGCATAACGGTTCCTTCAATACCAACTATATCACCTAAATCAGCCTTATTAAATAATTCATATTGTTCTTCACCAACGTTATCTAATTTGACATATATTTGAATTTGACCGTATTTATCTTGAATATGCATAAATCCGGCTTTACCTTTACCTCTTTTAGTCATAATACGACCAGCCACTTTAACTGGTATATCTACTTCATGTAATTCTTCTTTTGTCATATCAGCATATTTTTCTTTTATTTCTTTTGAATTAGTAGTTACATCAAATCTAGTTCCAAATGGATCGATTCCTTTATTTTTTAATTCATTTAATTTTTCTCTTCTAACTAATTCTTGTTCTGTAAATTCTCTCATTTTATCTCCTCAATTCTTGTATTTGTAATTTTATCAGCAATTCCCTCTTTGTAATATAATACCATAAAAGCATTAATAATTACTACTATAATTTGAAAAAATCCTAATAAATTAATTAAAATAAAGTATATTTGATTAGTAGCAGTAAATAAAATTATAAACATAAATAATAAATAACCTAACCCGTTTATTACTACTGCTCTACCAGATAAATCTTTAATAGAAAGATTTTTTTTCTTTATTTTTATTTTAAATAATTTTTGACCAATTGTTTGACCTTTAGTTAAAAATGGAATTATTATGAAACTGATTATTATTAAAAAAGCTCCAAATAAATTAATTGCAAAATTTTGTTTATCAATGTTATGAGTAATTGATTCAAATTGATTTAAATAAATAGTACTATCTATTTTCTTTTCAATGTATAATTGATTTAAATTATTTAATTCAATTTCATAATTATTAACAGGTAAAAATTGTTTTATTAAAAATAATATTACAAAAATAATAAACATATCTAACAAATATGATAAAAATCTTTTACTTACAATATTCATTTTTTACCTCACTTACTAAATTTATAAATTCTTCTTTAGTATTTATTTTCATAAATCTTTGTTTATATTCTTTAGATATTCCTTTTAAATAATAACCAATTTGTGTACGCATTTCTAATATTGCTATTTTTTCTTCTTTAAACTCTAATAAATAATTTAAATGTTTAATAACCATATTTAATCTATCTAATATTGTCACTTCTTTTATTTCTTTACCATTTAAATAATCTATACAATCTCTTATTAACCAAGGATTACCTAATACTCCTCTTCCTATCATAACTGCATCACAATTTGTTTCTTCTAACATTTTTTTAGCATCATAACAAGTTTTTATATCACCATTACCAATAACAGGTATTTTAACAGAATCTTTAACTTGCTTTATTATATTCCAATCAGCTTTACCGCTATATCCTTGAGATCTTGTTCTTGGATGAACAGTAATAGCACTTGCTCCAGCTTTTTCTATTACTTTAGCAATTGATATAGCATTAATACTTTTCTCATCCCAACCACTTCTTATTTTTACTGTAACAGGAATATTTACTGCATCAACTACTGCTTTTACTATTTCATATACTTTTTCAGGATTTTTAAGTAAAGCACTTCCAGCTTGAGCACGAGTTGCTACTTTTGGAACAGGGCATCCCATATTTATGTCGATTATATCTGGTTTCATATTTTCTAAAATATATTTTGCAGCATAAACAAATGATTCTTTATCACTACCAAATATTTGTTGACTTATTGGTCGTTCTTCTTCCTTCATATAAAGCATATCAATTGTTTTTTTACTTCCAAAATATATTGCTTTATCGCTAACCATTTCAGCTACTACCAATCCAACACCCATCTCTTTAGCAATTCTACGAAATGCACTATTAGAAATACCTGCCATAGGCGCTAAAACAATTTGGTTTTCAATTTCAACGTTACCTATTTTCCACATCTATTAATACTTCTCCAGTCATTTCTTTAGGTATTTTTTCATTTAATAGATATAACATTGTAGGTGCTATGTCACCTAATTTACCATTTTTTAATTTACATTCTTTAGTTATTAAAAATGGTACTTTATTAGTAGTGTGACTAGTTAAAACATTATTATTGTCATCTATCATTTCTTCACAATTACCATGATCTGCTGTAATTATCATAGTCCCATTTAGTTCAATTATTTTTTGATATAATTTATAAACACATTCATCTAATGTTTCCACAGCTTTTATTGCCGCATCTAAATTACCAGTATGACCTACCATATCACCATTAGCAAAATTTAAAATAATAACATCATAATTCATATTTTCTAATAATTTATCAGTTATTTCATAAGCACTCATTTCTGGTTTTAAATCATAAGTAGCAACTTTTGGTGATGGTATTAAAATACGTTCACATTTGTCTAATTCCAATTCTTTACCACCATCAAAGAAATAAGTTACGTGGGCATATTTTTCTGTTTCAGCAATTCTTAATTGTGAATAACCTAATTTAGAAATATATTCACCAAAAGTGTTAGGCAATTTATTTAATTCAAATATTGTTTTATTAACAACTTCTTCACTTACTGGCATCATTGTCAATAATTTAATATTTACTTCTTTCTTTCTTTTAAATCCTTTAAAATCTTTATTACTTAAAGCACTACCTAATTCTCTTAATCTATCTGGTCTAAAGTTAAAGAAGATTACACCATCATTATCATTTACAATTCCATCTTCATCAATTAAACCAGGTAAAATAAACTCATCAGTTATATTATTTTCATAATTTGATTTTATAGCTTCTTTAACACTTAAATATTTACTATCTGATTTACCAGTAATAACATCATAAGCTTTTTCAATTCGGTCATATCTGTTATCTCTATCCATCGCATAATATCTACCACTTATACTAGCAATAACACCATTTTTTAAATCTAATGATTCAATATAACTTAAACTACTATTTGGCAAGGTATCTCTACCATCAGTAAAAATATGTAGATAAAAATTTATTTTATTTTTATAGCACATATCAATTAAAGCTTGAATATGTTTCATAGATGAATGAACTCCGCCATCACTTACTAAACCCATTAAATGTAATTTACTATTGTTTTTTTTAACATAATCAAACATTTCTAGTATATTTTCATTTTTATAAAAATGTTTATTTTTTATTTCTTCATTAATTAATTGAATTCCTTGATAAACAATTCTACCTGCACCAATATTAGAGTGTCCTACTTCACTATTACCCATTTGACCTTTAGGTAAACCAACTTTTTCGCCACTAGCTTCCAATTTAGAATTAGGGTATTTTCTAAATAACATATCTAAATTAGGGGTATTAGCTAATTTATAAGCATTTCCTTTAATTTTTTTATTAATTCCTACTCCATCTAATATACATAACAATAATGGTTTCATTAAAATCAACTCCACATATATTATACAATATTTTTAGCAAATTTAAAAGAACACCAATTAAATTTGATGTTCTAAATAATCTTTTATTTTATTAAAATCATTTTCTAATAAATTATTTAATATTTTAAATTCTAAATCTTTATATATTTCTTTTATAAAAGGGCCTTTTTCTTTATTTAATATTTCACATATTTGATTAGCTTTAATATTAATATCTTTAATACTAAATATTGGCAAAGAATTATATTTTTTTACAATTTCCACCCTATTAATATTTTTTATTTCACCTACTAATGTACATACATATAAACCATATTTATATAAAACATTATTATCTAAAATATCTTCTTTTAAAGCTAATTTTATATTTTTAATAATTTCTTTTTCATTTTTTGTAAAAGGATATATATCTAATACATCTAATTGTGCCCACATTCCTAATGAAGATGTTGTAATAACTATGTCAGTATTAATTTCTAATACTTTATCTAATTCTAATTCTTTTATTAAGTCTAAACCATATTTACAATTTGGTGACGAAAATATTTTTTCAAGTTCTTCCTTTTTACGATAATATGATAAATTTTTTAAAAATTTTTTATTTTTTTTAATAGCTTTCTTTAATTTATCATCTAATTTAAAATTTAAAATAGTTGCAAATCTAATTGCCCTTAAACTTCTTAAAATATCTTCTTTTATTTTTTTATTAGCATCCCCTACACATTTAATTATTTTATTATCTATATCTTGTTTAGCATTTAATAAATCTATATAATTTCCGTCACTATCAATACATAATGTATTAATAGTAAAATCTCTTCTTAACAAATCTTCTACTAAATTATCAATATATTTTATTTTAACAGGATATCTATTATTTTCATATTTTTTTTCTTTTCTAAAAGTAGTTATTTCAAATCTAACGTTATTATATATTAAACTAACACTACCATATTGTTCATTATTTATTTTACTTTCTTTAAATATTTCTTTTATTTCTTTTGGTGTTGCATTAGTACAAATATCAACATCAGTACTTTCTTTGTTAATATATAAATCTCTAGAAAATCCTCCTACTATATAGGCTTTAAAATTAAATTTATTTAATTTACTTAATAATTCAAGTGCTGTATTATACATTACTCACCTCAATATCAAAAAAAGGTTAAAATTAACCTCTTAGTTTAAAGCTTCTTTTAATTTAGAACCAGCTTTAATTGTAGCAGCAACTCTTGCAGGAATTTTAACAGCTTCACCAGTTTTTGGATTTCTACCAGTTTTAGCAGGTTTTTGTTTAGCTGTGAAAGTAACGAAACCAGTTAAAGTAACTTTACCTTCTTTTTTTAATCCTTCAGTGATACCTTTCATCATTGCATCTAATGCACGAGTAGCATCAGCTTTTGTTAATCCTGTTTCTTCTGCAATATAATTTACTAAATCTTGTTTTGACATATGTATACCTCCTATTGTCTTTCATAAGCTATCTTGCTTACAATTAAAGAATACCATTTTTTTTAGATAAAAGCAACATTTTTAAAGTATTTTTTTCATTTTTTTTATTATTTATATTACTTTCATTAATAAAGTTATAATAAAATTTTAACTTTTCAATATATTCTTCCATTTTTTCTTTTGAAATTTTTACTAATGGTTCAACAATAATTTGTTTTTTAAAATATATGCTTACATAAGTTTTCGAATATGTAAAAAAATCACTGAATTTTTCATAAGAATATGTTTCAATACTATTTATTAAACAATTAATACCTTTGATAATAATTTCTTCTGATATTTTTTTTACATTTAATAATTCATTCAAAACAATATATAGTGATAAATCTATAATTTTATAAATATTATTAATATTTCCTTTTTTGTAATCATTATATGTCATTTTAAAGTTATCATCCATATACAAATCACCCAATATATACTATGCCAAATAAAAAAATCCGATATAATATCGAATTTATAAAACAATTGTAAACAAATTACCTGAACCTTTATTTACTAGTTTTGTTAAGGTTTGTTGTAATTTATAACGTGCATTTTCTGGTGTAAGTGATAATTTGGCTTGAATTCCCTCTTTTACTATAACATCTAAACTTCTTCCAAATATTTCACTTTTCCAAATATTGGATGGATCAACATCATAATCTTTCATTAAATAATTAATTAGTTCTTTACTTTGTAATTCACTTCCAATAATTGGTTCGAATGTTGATTCAACGTCAACCCTTATCATATGCATAACCACTATTAAACTGCTGTGATTTGTTTTTTATATAATCGGCTTCTATCTCAGTGCCGACTTTTAAGTATA
>CALVXO010000003.1 GCA_944371325.1 uncultured Bacilli bacterium
TTTTCTCGGCATAAACATGTTATCTGTAGAATATTATACTTATTCAAAAGTTGCACTTGACTTTTTAATTAAAAAAATAAATTAATTAAAAAGTAACAAAATTGTTTGTTATATAAGTTAATTTATAGTATAATTGTATATAGAGAATATTAACTGTTGAGTACTTGCCAAATTCTAAATGAAGGAGGCTTGATAATTATGAAGAAAAAAGATTTATTAATCTCATATCTAATATTAATTATCATTTTATTAGCAATATCTTTATTGATATTATGTATAAAAAAATAGTACTCAATCTAACAGATTAAGTACATCACTAAATTAAAATAGGTGAGTACTCAACATGGAAAAGTTAAGTATTCCCTTTTTTTATTATATGCAAGTTTCCTTGACAAATACATTGTATCATAAATTAATATCATTGTCAAAATAAATTAATTAGATAGTGAAACAATAATAACTATACAAAAAAATGAAAGTATGATATAATTCGATTATAATAAATATAACAATCTGATTGGCAATGATTTATGAATTTTTAAAATTTCAAAGTGAACTAAAAGAATTAGAGCTTTGTCTAAAAAACGATTAAAGAAATTTGTTATGTTTTTAAATAGGTAAAATTAGTTTTGAGGAGAATTATATATGATGTTAGAGATAGTTTTTATTTTAATTTTATATGTAAGCTGTAAATTTAATATATATTTTGATATTAGTTTTATTAATTTCATTATTTGCATTTGTTTTTTACTTATTTCATCATATATAGTTTTTAAAAGTGTTAAATCACCTAAGTTATATAATAAGATAATAAGTATATTGTTTTATATAATAATTATTCTAATGTTATTATTAATATTTTTTCATTGGTTTTTTAATTCTTCAATAGTAACTGAAAAGACTTATAAGGAAGCTTTAAATAATAATAATGAAATATTAAAAGTAATCTCTTATGACGATGGTGGCCAGAGTGGACCAACTTATGTTGTATATCAAAGAAAACTTTATTTTGGTTTGATTTGTGAAAATACTGTTAAAGTCAATTCTTCATTTGATGCTAATTTCAATTTAAATGAGATATACAATGAATTGAAAAATGACAATAGTTTTTGCAAATATAATTCAAGGATTTTTAAATAAATTACAACAACAAGATTTGTTGCTGTTGTAAGATAATTGAATAGTATGTTGTAACTTTTAATTATAAAAAAAGAAAACAGTATCAATTCTATAGATTTGATATTGTTTTTTAGATGGTAGGGACGTATGAAATTTTTACAATTTATTAGTATGTATTTATTAAGCTTTGACTATATTAAATAAAACGATTTTATAAAAAACAATAATTCAATATTTTATCTTTGTAAATATCATATTTCGTGATATAATTAATATAATGAAAAAGAGGTTATATGTATGGAACAATTAAATAGAAGTGAAGCAAGAAAAATTATTATGACTATTCTTTATCAAATAGTTGTTTATGATAAAAATAACATGATTTATGAAGTAGAAGATGTTATAAAAGAAAACTTAGAAATTGATAATGAATTTGTTAAAGATATTGTATATGGTGTTATAACATATCAAAATAATTTAGATAAAATTGCTAATAAATATTTAAATAATTGGACAATTGATCGTTTAGGTAGTACTGATATTGCTATTTTAAGAATGGGTATTTATGAATTATTATATACTGATACTCCAAGTATTGTTTCAATTAATGAAGCAGTAGAACTAGCTAAAATATATAGTGATGAAAGTGTTGCTAAGATGATTAATGCGGTTTTAGATAAAGTATATCATGAGATGGTGGAACATGAATGATAAGTATTTAAGTGTAAGTGTTATAAATAGATATATTAAACACGTAATAGATACAGATGCAAATCTGCAAAAAGTATTTATTAAAGGTGAAATATCTAATTTTAAAGCCCATTCAACTGGGCATTTATATTTTTCAATTAAAGATGAAACTAGTAAGATAAATGCGATTATGTTTAATGGTAATGCTAGAAAATTAAACTTTAATCCAACTGATGGGACAAAAGTTTTAATAACTGGAAGAATTAGTGTTTATGAAGCAACTGGTAATTATCAAATTTATGTTGACGAAATGATTGAAGATGGTGTTGGTAATTTATATATTGCTTTTGAAAAATTAAAAAAACAATTAGCAGCTGAAGGTTTATTTGATAGTAAATATAAAAAGCCAATTCCTAAATATCCTACTAAAATAGGGGTAGTAACTGCTAATACAGGTGCTGCTATTAAAGATATATTATCAACGATCAAAAGAAGATTTCCTATTGGACAAGTTATATTATTTCCGAGTTTAGTGCAAGGTGATAATGCTGCTAAAGATATTGTTAAAAATATTAAATTAGCCAATACCTATGATCTAGATGTTTTAATAGTTGGCCGCGGTGGTGGATCTATTGAAGATTTATGGCCATTTAATGAAGAAATAGTGGCGCGTGCTATATTTGATTCTAAAATCCCAATTATTAGCGCAGTAGGCCATGAAGTTGATTTTACAATAGCTGATTTTGTAGCTGATTTAAGAGCACCAACTCCAACTGGAGCTGCTGAAATGGCTGTGCCTAATTTAGTTGATTTAAATAAATATATTGAACAATTAAAAATAAGACTAAGTTCGGATATAATAAAAAAAGTTAATATTTATAAATTAAATTTAGATAGTTTAAGAAACTCATATATACTTAAAAATCCAAGTATATTATTTGAAAACAAAAAACAAAATTTAGATTTAATAAGTAATAAAATAAATGAATTATTGTTAAAAAAACTAGAACTAAAAAAACTACATTTAGATAGTTTAAAAAATTCATATATTTTAAAAAATCCTAATATGTTGTTTGAAAATAAAAAACAAAATTTAATTTTATTAACTAAAGAATTAAATAAAACAATCAATTTAAAAATAGATAATAATGTTACTAAATTAAATACTATCATCGAAAAACTAGAACTTATTAATCCTTTAAATGTTATGAAAAGAGGATTTAGTTTAACTTATAAAGATAATAAATTAATTAAAAGTGTCAAAAAAATTAAGAAAGATGATGAATTAAATATTAAATTTAATGATGGTAATATATTAGTAAATGTAAAGGAGATAAATAATGAAATTTGAAGAAAAAATTAAAAAATTAGAAGATATTGTTGCCACATTAGAAAGTGATACTAATGATTTAGAAGATTCAATTAACAAATATAGTGAAGCTATGAAATTAGTTAAAGAATGTGATGAACAATTAAAAAATATTGAAGAAAGTGTTAATAAAATAGTTAGTGAAAATGGTGAATTAGAAGACTTAAATATTGAAGAATAAGTCTTTTTTCTTGTCAATAATAAATAAATATTGTATACTTTTAATAGAAAATGATTAAAAGAATTAAAATGATAAGGAGATGTTATAGAAAATGCAAAAAACACAAGAAAAATTAATTGGTAATGAAAATAATATTTTATTTTATAATGATGAAGAAGGAAATGTAACTGTCGAAGTATTACTTGAAAATGAAGATGTTTGGTTAAATATAGAAGCAATTTCAAAACTTTTTAATATTGATAGAAGTGGTATTGTTAGGCATATCAATAATATTTATAAGGACGACGAATTAAATCAAAATTCAACTTGTGCAAAAATTGCACAAGTTCAAAAAGAAGGTAATAGAGAAGTTAAAAGAGTTTATCCATATTATAATTTAGATATGATTATTTCTATTGGTTTTAGAGTTAATTCTAAAAAAGCAATAAAATTTAGAACTTGGGCGAATAAATTAATTAAAGAATATATGGTGCAAGGTTTTGCATTAAATGACGAGAGATTTATGAAAGCAAGAAAATCAGATCAAGAATATTTTAAAAGATTACTTGAAAGAATTAAATTAATTCGTACAAGTGAAAGAATGTTTTATCAAAAGATTACTGATATTTTTGCAGAATGTTCTATGGATTATGATAGAAATAGTGATATGGCTATAACATTTTATAAAACAATTCAAAATAAATTTCATTATGCTATTACAGGACAAACAGCAATAGAAATTGTTTATAATAGAGTAGATTCTAAAAAAAATAATATGGGGCTTACTACTTGGGAAAATTCTCCTGATGGAAAAATATTAAAATCTGATTATATAATTGCTAAAAATTATTTAGATGAAAAAGAAATAAAAAATTTAAATAATTTGGTAAACTTATTTTTAGATATTGCTGAGAATAATGCTGAAAGAAATATACCGATGTACATGAATGATTGGACCAACGAGGTAGAAAATGCTTTGAAATTATTTCATTATGAAGTATTAGAAGGAAAAGGAAAGATTTCACATAAGCAAGCAGTAGAAAAGGCAGAAAGTGAATATGAAAAATACAAAGTGATTCAAGATAAAAATTATATTTCTGATTTTGATAAATTATTAAATGAAGCAAAACAAATAGAAAATAATTAAAATTGTAATCAAAACTAATAAAAATTGATAGAGTTTAAAATTATTTTATTTTTAGGAGAAAAATATGGATGTTATAATAGAAGTTAAGCAAAAATTAAAAAGAAAAAATCAAATTTTATTTGATAAAAAAAGTCTTTTTTTACAAGAGTTGATGTTTTTAATAAGTGAACAAAATCATAAAGTATTAACACTATGGGCTTTAGATTTAGCTCGTGAATTAGTTAATTATTTAGAAGAAAAATATCCAAATGAGGATAGATTTAAAATAGCTTTAGATAAAACTAGATTATGGTCACAAGGCGAAATTAAAATGCCTGAAGCTAAAAGAGCAATTTTAAATTGTCATGCTGTAGCTAAAGAATTAACCAATAAAGAAGATATTGCTTTATGTCATGCTATTGGTCAAGCATGTGGTGTTGTTCATACGGTTGGTCACGCAATAGGGCTTCCTATCTATGAACTAACAGCTATTGTTTATAAATATGGTATTGATAACTGCAAAGATGAATTAATAAATAGAAAAAAAGAATATATAGATAAAATATATTATTATCAAGAACATTATAAAGAATATCAAAAATGGGCTAAATTTTATAATGAAAATTAAAGGAAAAATATAATGATGATAACAAACATTTTATTTAAAAAATATATTCTAATGTATTTTGTTATAATAAATTTTATAACTTTTATAGTTTTTGCTCTTGACAAACTTTTTGCAATAAAGAAAAAATGGCGTTATAAAGTTGTTACGTTATTAGGATTATGTTTTATAGGTGGATCATTAGGTGGATTTTTGGCAATGCATTTATTTAGACACAAAACTAAGAAAAAAATTTTTGTAATTGGAGTTCCATTAATGTTAATAATTCAAATAATGATTTTGCTGTTTATTAAATAATATACAAATTTATTAGAGAAGAAGTGTTTTATTTTATTATAGAACCATAAAACAGAACTAGTAAGTTTTGTTTTATTTATGATATAATACTTTTGATAGATAAGTAGGAATTTGAAAATGAGGTGTTTATATGAAAAATAAATCATTATTTATTGCAATTGCAATATTAAGTTTAATTTTTATATTCGTTGATAAATTTATTATAACATTAGAATATGGTTGGTTAGAAATAATTCTTTTTGTAATATGTATTATATTATTAATTTTTAGCATAATAAAATTATTTCAATTATCAAAATTCTCAAAATCAGTAAAAATAATATTAGAAATAGTAACTATTTTAATTGTTATATGGTTTTCTTTATTAAGCATAGATTATAAAAGACATATAAATTTATATTCTCCACTATTTAGTATTGGTTATAAAGTAGTCGAGGACTATGACATGAATATAGAAAACGGCAGGGTAAATACAATTAAAAGTACATTTTATTTATTTGGTATTAAAATAAATGAAGTTTATGTTGTAGTAGATTACTACTAAATTATAATTTTATGATTTATTGTAAGTATTATATGACTAAATTGTAAGATTAATATAAATCTTTTTGTGATATAATTAAAAATAAATAAAAGGAGTTGATAAAATGGGTTATATTGAAGCAATTAAAACAGCAGTTGTTATTTTTCCTTTTATTGCTTTTTTATTTACATTACCATTTATTTTACATCAATATCACAAATATGGAGCAATTCATAAATTTCGAACATTAATTATTTATTCATTTATTTTATATATGATTACTATTTATTTTTTAGTTATTTTGCCACTTCCGGCAATTGAAACAGTTACTAAACCAGAAAAAATAATGAATTTGATCCCATTTTCTTTTGTTGATGATTTTATAAATAAAAGTTCATTTATTATAAATGATCCTAATACTTATTTAAAAACATTAACTAGTTCAAGTTTTTATGTTGCCGCTTTTAATATATTAATGACTATACCATTTGGTATGTATTTAAGATATTATTTTAAATGTAGTTTAAAAAAAGTATTTTTCTTTAGCTTTTGTTTAAGTTTATTTTTTGAATTAACTCAATTAACAGGACTATATTTTATCTATCCTTATCCATATCGTTTATTTGATGTTGATGATTTGATATTAAATACTTTAGGTGGTGTATTAGGTTATTTTATAATGGGATTAGTTGATAATTTTTTACCAACTCGTGATGAAATAGATAGGCAAGCAAAAGAGATTGGTAAAACAGTATCTGGTTTAAGAAGAGTTGTATTATTTTTTTTAGATATGTTTATTTTTGTTATATTTACTATTTTATTAAGTATATTTACTAAAAAAGCCGTTTATATTTCTTTTGTAGTATATTATATTTTAATACCATATTTTAAAAATAATCAAACATTAGGTGGCATGTTTTTAAATGTTAGATTAGAATTTCCGAATAAAAGATTAATTAGATTAATATTTAGATCAATATTTATTTTTCTTTATTATTTTGTATTAATTTATTTTTTAATAATAGGTTCTATTTTTATAGTAAATTATTTAAATTTAAATACATTTATATCATTTATTTTATACTTTTTAATTTTATTAGGAATATTTACTTTCTATTTAACAAATATAATAATAATTTTAAAATATAAAAAAATATTTTATGATAAATTATTTAAAACTACATATGAAAGTACAATTTTAATTGAAGAAGAAATTCATGATGAATTTGAAGGTGAAGAAAAATGAAAAAAGAGAAGGTATTTAGAATATTAACATTTATATTTATGATTTTAACTTTTATTGGAGCAGGATATGTATTATTAAATAAAGGACAAGTAAGTGCTGGATATGCAGTTATTCCAAGTTTATTTTGTGCTATATTTTCTCAATTGGCAGTTTATGAAAAATTTAAAAATAAATAGGAGATATATTTATGAAAAATAAAATATTTAATCCAATTATTATTTTTATAATTGGTTTGATATTAGGTATTGCTTCAAAACTGTTTGATATTTATACAGAAATATTAGGAAATATATTTTCTGAATTTTCGATTTGGATTTTGTTTGGAACTTTAATATCTATATATAGTGATAATAAAAAGAAGGCAATGATAAATGTTTTTCTATTTTGTATAGGCATGTTAATAACTTATTATTTAACAGCATATATTACTCATTCTGTATATGGCTGGACATTTATTAAAGGTTGGACTTTGTTTGCCTGTGTTTCACCTGTATTTGCATATTTCACTTGGATGACAAAAGAAAAAGGAATTCTACCTATAATAATTCGTTTAGGAATAATTGGAGTATCAGTATTTTCTAGTATGTTTTTATTTACTTTTGATATTTTTGATTTAATAATAAATTTAATATTAGTATATTTCTTGTTCTTTAAAAAAATAAAAAGATTTAATTAAACTATTTTTTGTAGTATTTTATTAATATTAAGTATTATTTTTAATGTAATCCTTGAATGTTAATAAGCATTGCTTGTAGCAACGAACTATTCTTTATATAATATTTGTAAAGAAAGGAGTTGTTCTAAAATGTTAAAAGATAATATTAAATCAATAAGAAAATCAAAAGGAATTTCTCAAGAAGAACTTGCTATAAAGTTACATGTGGTTAGACAAACAATTTCTAAATGGGAACAAGGATTATCAGTACCTGATTCGGAAATGTTAATTTCAATATCAGAAGTTCTTGAAACACCAGTAAGTACTTTATTAGGCGAAAATATTATTGAATCTAAAGTTGATGATTTAAAAGTAATTTCTGAAAAATTAGAGATAATAAACTTACAACTATCTCAAAGGAACAATACAAGAAGAAAAATAGTGCATTGGCTATTAGTTTCTTTATGCATAACCATAATATTAGTTTTTATATTTTTGTTTCTATTAAATAGTTCTTATTTAAATTGGGATTATAATAATCCTGAAAAGGCTGTTTTAGGAGTTTCTTTACATTCATTTGAATGGCTATTTATGAGAATAGCACCAATAGTTCTTATCGGAATAATTATTGGAATTATTTTAACTCGAAAGAAAACTTAAAATTGTTATATTGAAAATCATAATTTTAAAATTTTTTATCGAAATGAATAATCATTAAACAAACAAACTAATTTTGTTAGTTTGTTTTTTATTTAAATAAAATTTTTATGATATAATAAAGACGATGAAATTACTTGATAAAAATTATATACTAGTTAGTTTTTTAAAAATATCAAACTAAACTAACAGTCGAGAAAAAAATTCTTTATATGTAGTATAATGTTTTTGAGGTGAAAGTTTATGGATAATAATAAAATTGGAAATTTTATTGCAAATCTTAGAAAAAAGAAAAATCTAACCCAACAAGAACTAGGCGACAAATTACACATAACTGATAAAGCAGTAAGTAAGTGGGAACGAGGATTAAGTTTACCTGATATTACTATTCTTGAAAAACTAGCGGATGTATTGGATACTGATATTTATAGCATTTTACAAATTGAAAAAAAGGAAAATATAGATATTGATAAACTATTGCAAGAAGAAAAAAACAAAATAAAAAAAATAATAATTAAAAAAATAATGTTTATAATGATTCCAATAATAATTATTATTTGTATTATATTATTTAAATTATTACCTTTTGGTTATGATGTTTCTCATGTTAGATATACTCATAATGAAAATAAACTAATTAATCTTGGGGTTCCTAAATTTTCATTTTATATGAAAAATAATGAAGATAGTTATTCATATAAAAGTTTAAGAGGAAAGAGTGTTTTGAAAAGTGAGGTAAAAGGATATTTAAATACTTTAGAACATATTTCTTGTAATAATACTACATATTATTATGATAATGATACTGATATTACAATTGTTGATTATTCTGTTAAAGGTAATATTATATATAATACCATTTCTTATAGTATTAAAAATAGAAATTATTGTGATGCTATAGAAATTAATGAATATAAAGAAAAATTAGGATATCTAAATAGAATTTATACTATTTATAGCGAAAAATCAAATTTATCGATTTTCTTTAGTCCAAAGTTAGAACGAAAAGAAGAAAATAATTGGATAGCAAATTTAGAAATTTATTATCAAGGCGAAAAAGAAAATAAAGTAATTGAAGTTTCTTCTGGAACATTTGAAATAAAAAATGATGAATTAATTTATTATAGAACTAACATAGAAGAAAAAGATAATAATATAGAAATTCCTAATGTATCAAGTTTTGTTATAAAAAATCGAAAATTAATACTTAAAGAAAACTATTTGGAAGACTATGAAAAAAGTATTGTTTTACAGTAAGGTGGTGAATTATGAAAAAAATATTTAATAAAATTAAAAGTAATATCCTTTTGTATGATTTGATTTTTACTGTTGTTATTATATTAATTAACTTTATTTTATATTTAGTAAACTTAAGATTTAGATTATGGTTTATTATTATTATAATTTTAATATGCGCAATAGGATTTATAATTGGTATTTTCCAACAATTTTTTAAATCATCTGAAAATAAAAAAATAGCTGTAATAATGGTATTATTAATTTTTTCAGTTAGCACTATAATTATTATTATTCTTATGCCTTTTATTACTTTTGTATTCGCTTTTAGCTATAAGCCTGAACATACTGTAATTTTAGATAATAAAAAATATGTAGCAGTTGTTAGTTCCTTTCTTAATGTTGATGTAGA
Source organism: uncultured Bacilli bacterium (assembly GCA_944371325.1). GTDB lineage: Bacteria > Bacillota_I > Bacilli_A > RF39 > UBA660 > Faecisoma. The sequence continues at coordinate 10,116 of CALVXO010000003.1, forward strand.
CTATTATGACTATTATGGTCCTTTATTAATGGGAACTAAAATAAGAGTGCATGGTTATTTTGGCAATGGCGGATATGATCCTTTTGTTAATACAAATATAGCTGATCGTGTTGAGTACACATATTATGATGAAAATGGTAAAACAAAATTAATAAGAACTGAAATTTTTATTAGAGATAATAATGATAATATAATAGATAAAATTATTTATGAAGATGATGTTAATAAAACAGATGAATTTAATGAAAACGATAATTATTTATTACCTGAAAATGAAGAAGTTTTGTATGAAAATAAATTTGATAATATAATTTTAAGAGTTGGTAGAATTGATTATGTTTCTGGTAAAAATATGTTAGTTAATGTTTTAAAAAGCAATGATAGTAAAAATTTTTATGTAGTATCAGAAGAAGCAATTCAAGTTAGTAATGAGGCTAAGTTTACTTTTTTAGCCGAGAATTTAGGGTTTATAATATCGACAGACAAAATTGATTTTGATTCTAATAAATCTAATTTGTATGTTACTAATAATGGTGGTAAGACATTTATGTCATCTAATTTTAAATACAAAAATAATAATGTTAGTTATCTAAATATAGATGGTATGCCTTATTATGAAGATAATAGTTTAAAACTAAAATGTTCAGTATATGAAATTAATCAAAATAAGGATGGATATGAAGAAAAAACATTAATATTTATAAGTAATGATAATGGATTGAATTGGATTTTAGAAAATAGTTAAAATATAACAAAATTTAATAATAATCTACTAATGATTATTTCAATGATTATAAAATTAAAATAATCTTTTTTTGTAAGTTTTTGGAAATAATAAAAAAGCATTTAATTAAACAAATGTTCGTGATATAATTATTATGGTGATGGATATGGATAAAGTATATATATGTATTGATCTAAAAAGTTTTTATGCATCAGTTGAATGCGTTTTAAGAGATTTAGATCCTTTAAATACGAATTTAGTAGTAGCTGATGAATCAAGAACTGATAAAACTGTTTGCTTAGCAGTTAGTCCATCATTAAAACAATATGGAATAGGTGGTAGGGCAAGATTATTTGAAGTTAAGCAAAAAATAAAACAAATTAATTGTGAAAGAAAAAGGAATAATAATTATAAAAGTTTTGTTGGTAAATCATATTTGGATAGTGAATTAAAAAATAATAAGCATTTAGAATTAGATTTAATTATTGCACAACCGAGAATGGCTTATTATATAAAATATAGTACTAAAATATATAATGTTTATTTAAAGTATATTGCTAAAGAAGATATACTAGTTTATTCAATCGATGAAGTTTTTATTGATATAACAAACTATTTAAAACTATATAAATGTTCACCTACACAATTAGTTACTAAAATAGTTAAAGAAGTTTATGATTTAACAGGTATTACTGCAACAGCTGGAATTGGAACTAATATGTTTTTAGCTAAAGTTGCAATGGATATTGTTGCTAAAAAAAGTAAACCAAATGAATTTGGCGTTAGAATAGCTTGTTTAGATGAAACGACTTTTAGAAATAAATTATGGGATCATAAACCTATAACTGATTTTTGGCGTGTAGGAAAAGGAATTGCTGAAAAACTTGCTAAAAATAATATGTATACAATGGGTGATGTAGCAAGATGTTCACATTATAATGAAGATCTATTATATAAATTATTTGGAATAAATGCTGAACTTTTAATCGATCATGCATGGGGATGGGAACCATGTACTATTGATATTGCTAAAAGTTATAAACCTACTACTACAAGTTTAAGTTCTGGTCAAGTATTACACTCACCTTATGATAATAAAAAATCGAGATTGATTGTAAGTGAAATGGCAGATAATTTAGCGCTAGATTTAGTAAATAAACATTTAGTTACTAATCAATTAGTCTTAACAATTCAATATGATATAGAAAATTTAACTAATCCAAATATTGTTAATAAATATTTTGGAGAAATAACAGTAGATTCTTATGGTAGAAAAATACCTAAACATTCTCATGGAACAATTAATTTAGATCATTTCACTTCTTCTTCAAAAGTTATCAGAGAAAATTTTATAAAATTATTTGATAAAATTTCTAATCCATTGTTATTAATTAGAAAATTAAATTTATCAGTAAATAAATTAACTAATGAAAATAAGACAAAATCTTCATTTGAACAAATAGATTTATTTACTAATTATGAAGAATTAGAAAGAAAAAAAGAATTAGAGATTATTCAAGAACAAAACGATAAAGAAATTGGAAAGGTTATGTTAAAAATAAAAAATAAATATGGTAAAAATGCAATATTAAAAGGGATGAATATTATAAAAGGAGCAACTACTATAGAAAGAAATAAACAAATTGGAGGTCATCATGAATAAATATAACGATATTATAAATTTACCACATCATGTATCAAAAACTAGATTACCCATGACTTTATATAATAGAGCAGCTCAATTTGCGCCTTTTGCAGCTTTAACAGGTTATGATGATGCCATTGAAGAAGCAGGAAGAATAACTAGTAAGAAAATAGAATTAGATGAAGAATTAAAAATTATATTAAATGAAAATATTAAAATAATAAATGATAATATAAAAGAAAAACCTAAAGCTATTATTACATATTTTGTTCCTGATAATAAAAAAATAGGTGGATCCTATAAAACAATAAATTGTAATATTAAAAGAATAGATGATATTAATAAGTGTATTATTTTAACTGACAATAAAAAAATACCTATAGATAATTTATTAAATATAGTTTTTGAATAGTGTTATAAAAAGTTATGATATAATATTATATGGAATATTAATAATTAAATTTTTAATAAGAAAAGGAGAGTTATATGAAAATAGCAGTTATTTATTCAAGCATTACAGGTAACACTAAATTGTTAGCTGAGACTATTAAAAATGAAATAAAAGAAAATATAGTTTATTTTGGCAAGCCAACTGATGAAGAAATTGATGCGGATATTTATTTTATTGGTTCTTGGACTAATAAAGGTGATGCGTCTGTTGATATTATAAATTATTTAAATAAATTAAAAAACAAGAAAATTGCCTATTTCGCAACAGCCGGATATGGTGGTAGTAGTGAATATTATGATACATTATTTAACCGTGTAAAACAATATATTGATTCTTCTAATACTATTTTAGGTAGTTTTTATTGTCAAGGAAAAATGCCTATTCAAGTAAAAGAGCGTTATGTAAAAATGATAACTGAACATCCAGAAGATAAAAATTTAGAAGTAAGTCTTAAAAATTTCGAAGATGCTCTTACACATCCAGATAAAAAAGATTTAGAAAACGTTAAAAATTGGGTAAACAAAATATTAAAATAAATATTATATTAAAAAGGGAGATAAAATGAAAAATATTTTTAGATTAGGATTGTTTTTAATTATAAGTTTTGTTTTGATAAATTCTATTAAAGCAGCTACTAATCCTTATGCTCAATCAGGATCTTATGGTACTAATTGTACTTGGTATGCATGGAAGATGGCTTATGAAAAAGGAAAAGTTGCATTGCCAGGTTGGGGAAATGCAAAAACGTGGTACAATGAAGCTAAAAATGATGGTTATAAAGTTGGTAAAACTCCTAAAGCAAATTCAATTGTAGTATGGAGCAATTGGACAGAATATGGACATGTTGGTTATGTAGAAAAAGTTGAAGGGAAAAGTATTTATGTTTGGGATTCTACTGGCCCTTGTCTTGATAAAGAAGATCCAGAATTTATTGAATGTATGGCTAATAGTATAAATGAAGATACTGATAAAATTTGCTATCAAAATGCTAAAAGAATTGCTTGTGAATATGATATTAATGATCAAGATTATGTTATAACCGGTTTTATTTATTTAGATGAAATACCTAAAAAGGAAAATACTTCATCAAATAATTCATCAGATAAAAATGAAAAACCTACTGTTGTTACGAAATCTAACAATAACAATTTAAGTAATATTGAAATTAGTGTAGGAAATATAAACTTTGATAAAAATATTTTAGAATATAATGTTGAAGTTTTAAATGATGTTGATATAATAACAATAAATGCAACTAAAGAAGATGAAAAAGCAACTATTGAAGGAATAGGCGAATACGAATTAAACGTTGGTTTAAATGAATTTAAATTACTTGTAACTGCCGAAGATAATAGTAAGAAAGAATATATTATTAAAGTAACAAGGAAAGAACCGGAAGTAAAAGAAGAAATTGAAGAAGATAAACAAGAAAAAATTGTAGAAAATATAGAAGAAGCTAATGAAAATAATAGTAAAATAAACATTTATGCAATAGTTATTCCTTTAGTGGCTATTTTAGTAATTATTATATATTTTATTTCAAAAAAGAAAGGAAAGTAAAAATGATTTATGAATTTAAATTACAACCAAAATATTATAATTACATATTAAATGGGACCAAAAGAATTGAATTAAGATTATATGATGAAAAAAGAAAATATATTAAATTAGGTGATACCATTAAATTTTTAAAAGAACCTGATTTAAAAGAATCCTTTAATGCTAAAATTATTGGATTAATAAGACATAATTCATTCGAACAATTAATTAATGATTTTGATATTTCTATTTTAGCTGATATTTCTACATCAAAAACTGAACTTCTAAATGAACTTGAAAAGTTTTATCCAAAAGAAAAACAAGAAAAATATGGTGTATTAGGTATTAGAGTAGATATTTACCAAAACTAATAGAAAAGAGATTAGATAAAAATGAATAAAAAACTTGGATTAATATATAAATTAGTATTTGAATTAATTTTTACAGTATTATTATTTTATACTTTTATAAGAAATAACAGTTTTATTAATTTGATATTTTTACCTTTTATAATTTGCCTAGCTGGTGATATTGTAAAAACGATATTTTTATTAAAAGGTGATGATATAAATAATAGTTTTTTTGAAAAAATATCTATTGTTGGATTTTTCTCTTTTGTTTTTTTATTTTTAATAATATGGACCTTTTTATCAATTTTAAGTAAAGATTATTCATTAATAATTATTTCTATTCCTTTTTGGTTAATTAGTGTTTTTTCTGTAAGAAAAAGATTACTTGGAAAAGAAGTAAAAATATTTAAAAATATCAATTTTAGTCAAATATTTCCTTATATATTTTTGAGTTTATTTATATTAATTGGTATTATTATGCTATACTTTGGAACAAGTAGTTTATTAAAAAAAGTTATTAAAACAAGTAATTATGTTGAAACTGTTGGTTATTTTGTTGATTATGAAATATATAATAGTGATGAAGATGGAACAACTTATAAATTGATTTATTCTTATACTATTGATGATAATGAATATACTATTTCAACTGATTATGGTACCGATATAATTCCTAAAGAAGGTAGTACTAGAAATATTAAATATAATCCAGATGATCCTAGCCAAGCAATTATAATTGGTGGTGGTAGTGAAATTATATTATTATTAATTGGTTTTATGTTTACAATAATTCCATTTATTATGCTTATAAATATATCACCTAAAATAAAAGAAAAAATAGACAAATTAAATTTTAATTTAATAACTTTATTAATAGGTATTGTATTCTTAATTATTGGTCTTATGGCTTTATATATGATGACAGGTACATTGTCAATTATAGAAATATATAAATCATTTAGTTTAAATTATTTAATACCATATTTAATTTTAGTAATATTTATAATTGTAGGAATTTTATTAATTATAGGAAGTTTTAAAAAAAATGAATAATTTTATAATTTATCCACAAATTAAAATTGGAGGGAATTTATGGATAAAAATGAAATTAATGTATTAGATGAATTAAATAAAGGTGCTTGTATGGGAATGGATGCAATTCATTTCGTATTAGATAAAGTAGAGGATGATTAATTTAAAAAAATTTTAAATGAACAATATGAAAAATATAAATATATATCTACTAAAATAAATAAATTATATCCTGGTGAACCACATGAGACAAATGCAATTAATAAAGCTTTAACTTGGTATGGAGTTGAAATGAAAACTCTTATGGATAACAGTTCTTCTAAAATTGCTGAATTATTGCTTCAAGGAACTAATATGGGAATTATTGAAGGTAGAAAATTATTAAATCATAAAGAAACTGATGGGAAAGTTCATAAGTTAGTTCAAGAGTATGTTGATATGCAAGAAGAGATGATCGAAAAATTAAAACAATTTTTATAGAATAAGTTTATATTAAAAGTAATAAAATATAATGGTGATATTAATGAAAATTAATTTTAAATCATTATTATTATGTATCGTTATTACTTTTTTTATTGGTAGTTTTTTTGCTCTATTTATAGGTAGTAATTCATATGTTGATTTAAATAAAGCAATTGATGTTCCAGGTTATATATTATTTATGAAAGTTATGGATATAATAAAAAAAGTGCTATAAAAACTTATTTTTTACAATTATTAGTAAATTCTTTTTGGACATTGATATTTTTTGGATTTAAATTATATTTATTTGGTTTTATTTGGATTTTATTATTAATAGTATTAGTTATTATTATGATTATTATATTTTATAATATTAATAAATTTGCAGGATTAATTAATATTCCATATTTATTTTGGTTATTTTTTGCAGCATTTTTAAATTTATCTATTGTTATTTTAAATTAGAAATTATTGTAAATTATAAATGATTATTTTTAGAGAATAATATAAATGTAGTCTATGTTAGAAAAGGAGATGTCTGATGTTTAAAAAAGCACTTCTTTTCCTTCTTCTATTTGTTCCTTCTGTTGCTTTAGCTTATTCAGACTACGTTTATGTTGGTGGTGAAAACATCGGTATTGAATTAAAAGCAGATGGTGTTTTAATAGTTGGTTTTTACAAAGTAAATGATTCTTATATTGCTAGTGAAGCTGGATTACAAATAGGTGATAGAATTATTTCAATTAATAATCAAGAAATTAATTCTATTTATGATTTAACCAATCAAATTAAAGCAAGTAATGGTAATATAAATATTACTTATGTTAGAGATAATCAAACTAAGACAACTGCTTTAACTTTACCAAAAGAAAATGATACCTATAAAACAGGTATTTATGTTAAAGATAGTATTACAGGTATAGGTACATTAACTTATGTAGATCCTAATACAAAATTATTTGGTGCATTAGGTCACGAAATAATCGATAGTAGAACTGGTCAGATTTTAAATATTTCTGGTGGTAGTATATATGAATCAAAAGTTACTGATATTGAACCAAGTTCTAATGGTATACCGGGTGAAAAGAATGCTCAAATAGATACTGAAAGTATTAATGGTACTATTTTTGAAAATACTATAAAAGGTATATTTGGTAATTATACAAGCGATTTCGATGATTCAAAACTTTATAAAGTTGCTAAACCTGATGAAATAAAAAAAGGTAAAGCTAAAATATTAACTGTTTTAGAAGATGATGTAGTAAAAGAATATGAAATTGAAATTACTAAAATAAGTAAAAATCAAGATACTAAAAATTTATCATTTAAGATAACAGATTCTGAATTACTTCAAAAAACAAATGGTATAGTGCAGGGGATGAGTGGATCACCTATTATTCAAGATGACTACATAATAGGAGCGGTTACCCATGTCGTTGTTGATAATCCACATAAAGGTTATGGTATATTTATTACTACAATGTTAGAAGAAGGAGAAAACTAAGAGGATATTTCCTCTTTTTTTATTGTAAATAATTAAATAACTTGATTTTTTTAAAAATATAAGTTATATATATTTATAAAAGGAGAGTTTAACTATGGATATAAAAGAATTTTATGGTATTGGTATTGTAGATGTTTTTTGGAGATATGATGAATTTAACGAAAGTTGGAGAAAAGCTTTTATAGAAATATATATACCAAATGTTAAAGGATTATATTACGGACAGCAATATTGTATCAAATATTCTTTTTTGGAGAATGATAATGTTATAAATGAAGAAATATTTGAATCATCAAAATTAAATTTATCTTATAAAAAAATTGACAATGATTTATATGATGTGTCTATTTTGTCAGAACGGCATAAATTAAATAAAAATCAATTATCAAGTTTAATAAATATTATAAATAAAAGAGAAAAGAACTTATAATTTGATTGATATTATAATTTTTATATTAATGTAAACAAAAATTAAAATTGCTTGTTTTAAAAAAATAATATGTTATAATAAAATTGTGGTGAATTTATGAGAACAAAGATAATAAAAGAAGAAATATATATGCCAGAACCAGTTGGGAAACAACCTAAATATTGGATTTGCGCTTATGGTAAGAGATTTTTATTTAAAATAGGTACTTTTAAAAGCGATAATACTCCAGTATATAATGATGTTTCCGAATGTATGGCAGCAGACATAGCAAAACTTCTAGATATTCCAGTAGCTAAATATTATCTATGTGAAAATGATGGAGTAAAAGGCGTTTTAAGTTATGATTTTTTAGATAATGATTTAGAAGGCCCTAAAAAAGAAGAATTTGTTGATGGGGTAACTTTAATAAATTTAGTTGATCCTGGTTTTAAAAATACAAGTTTAGTTAACCCTAAGACTCATCAATTATATACAGCTGAATTAGTTATTGAATCAGTTTTAAAATATAATTTAATGGCTGATGTTATTGATATGTTTGTATATGATTCATTAATAGGAAATAGAGATAGAAATCCATCAAATTATGGAATAATTATTAATCATGAAAAAAATTCTATTAGATTAGCTCCACTTTATGATAATTGTACGTCATTAGGTGTTTCAATGGTAGATCATAGATTAAAAGCATGTATTGATGAAAATGGTAATATTATTGATGAAAAACAGTTAGATTTAGTTATCCATAAACATATAGTAGGTAAGATTACACTAGATAGATTTCATCAATATAAAGAAAAAAGAATCTGGGATAATTTAGAATCTAAAAGAATAATGGATTTAATAGATAGTAAGAAAAAAGAATTACTTGTTTTGTTAGAAGAAGGTAAAATTTCAAATAATGAATATCATAAAATTTTAAATAAAATTGGAGATACTTATCGTAAATACGATGTTTCAACATTAGAATATCAGCAAATGATTAGCTATCTAACGCATTATTATCCAGAATATATAGAAGATATAATAGCTAAAATAGAACAAAATGTAACTAGAGAAAATATTGATAAACTATTTGATTTTTATAAAGATGAATTACCAAAAGATCGATTAACTTTTGCAAAAGAATTAGTCCTTAGAAGAGCTAAATGGATTGTTGAATATTATAAAATCAATAAATATGAAAGTAGAGGTAAGTTATTATGAATGAAGTATATTTATTATGGGAATCTTATGAAACAAATAAACTATTACCAATTGGTATTTTAAAACAAGTAAATGATAACTATTCATTTCAATATTTAAATGGTGCTAAACAAGCTATCGAACAAGGTTGCTTTCTACCTTTTCCTTATACTGAAAAAATATTATATTTTGATACTTTGCCTGACTTTTTTGAGCAAAGAATATTAAAAGGGGATTTTAATAGTCATAAATTCAATCTAAAAAAGGATAATAATAAATTAAATTATTTAGTTTATCGAGATTCTGTTAGAAATAGTGATAATTTTAAAATTGTAAGTGAAGAAAAATTTAATAAATTATTCTAAAACAAAAAGAGGTTTAATCCTCTTTTTATATCAAAACTAATGAAGCTACAGTAGATATAACCATGATTGCTAACATAACTATAGCCATTATTTTTCCTATTTTTTCGTTTTTCACTTTAATCACCTTAATTAATTATACTATATTTTTTATAAAAAAGGAATATTTTTATTTAAATTTAATATCTTTAAATAGGTGAAAATATGGACAAACTAAAAATAAAAATAAATAAAAAAATATTCGTGTTTTTATTTGTATTAATGATAATAGGAATAATTGCGGGATCTATATTTACAACAATTTTAAATAATTCTGATAAACAATTAATAATAAATCATTTAAATGAATTTATAGATAATATTAACAATAATAAATTAGATTATTTATTTTCTTTAAAAAATAATTTGATCACTAATATTAGTTATGTAATATTAATATGGTTGTTAGGTATTTCTGTTATCGGATTACCTATTATAATTATTATGTTTTTTACTAAATGTTTTATTTTAGGTTTTAGTGTAGGATCTGTTTTAACTACATTTAAATTAAAAGGCATATTAGTAAGTTTAGTATATGTTTTTCCAGGTCAAGTTATTAGTTTATTATTTTTGTTATTATTAATGATGTATTCAATGAGTTTTACTTTTAAAATGATGTATGCAATATTAAAGAAAAAATCATTAGATTTTAAATTAATAATGAATAAATATTTTAAAATATTATTACTCGTTTTAATTGTAATTATCTCAATGAGTTTATATGATACTTATCTAATGCCAAGATTAATAAAACTTTTAATTCCTTTTATTATGTGATATAATGTTTTCGGTGAAGAAGTATGAAAAAAGTTGTCGTTGGTATGTCAGGTGGTGTCGATAGTAGTGTAGCAGCTATATTACTTAAAGAACAAGGCTATGAAGTAATAGGTTTATTTATGCGTAATTGGGATGCTTCATTAAATAACGATATCTTAGGTAATCCTACTTTAAACAATAATATTTGTCCGCAAGAACAAGATTATAACGATGCTATAGAAGTTTGTAAAAAAATAGGTATTCCATTACATAGAGTAGATTTTGTAAAAGAATATTGGGATTATGTATTTACTTACTTTTTAGATGAGTTAAAAAAAGGAAGAACTCCTAATCCAGATATAATGTGTAATAAATATATTAAATTTGACATGTTTGCTAAAGAAGCAGTTAAATTAGGTGCTGATTATATTGCTACTGGTCATTACGCAAGAATGGTTGATGGAAAATTATTAAGAGGAGTAGATGATAATAAGGATCAAACTTATTTCTTATCTCAGGTATCTAAGGAACAATTAAAAAATGTATTATTTCCAGTTGGCCATTTAAATAAAAAAGAAGTAAGAGAAATTGCTAGTAAATATGATTTAATAACAGCTAATAAAAAGGATTCGACTGGTATCTGTTTTATTGGTGAAAGAAATATTACAAAATTTTTAGAAAATTATTTACCTAATACTCCTGGTGATATTGTTAATATTGAAACTAATGAAGTTATAGGTAAACATATTGGGTTAATGTATTATACAATAGGTCAAAGAAGAGGATTAAACATTGGCGGTTATGAAGATAGAATGTTTGTTGTTGGTAAAGATCTAGATAAAAATATATTATATATATCTTTAGGCAACAGTGAATATTTATATAGTGATTCATGTATCGTAACTGATATTAATTGGTTAGGAGATGAAAAGGTTTATAAATGTACGGCTAAATTTAGATATCGTCAACCAGATAATGATGTTGAATTAGAATTTATTGATGATTACATATTAGTTAAATATCCTCAAAAAGTTAAATCAGTAACACCTGGTCAAGCGTGTGTATTTTATTTAGGTGAACAATGCTTAGGTGGAGGAATTATCAAGGAAGTAAGAAAAAATGGTGAAAAACTTTGGTATCTCTAAAGTTTTTTTCATATACTTTTACTTTACGCTTGACAATTGACAATAATGTGGTAAAATTATTATAGGAGGGTTAACAAAATGAACAAATTAAATGAATTGTTACATGAACTTGGCATATCTAAAGTAAAATTAGCTAAATTTTTAGGGGTATCTAGACAAATGATATACAATTATTTGGAACTAGATAATATTAATAAATGGCCAAAAGATAAGAAAGTATTATTATTAAATTTATTAGGAGTAAAATCAGCTGAAGAAATTAATAAAATAAAAATTACTACTGATTATATATATGAAGTAGATGATAGACTTAATTCTTTAGCAAAATCTAATGAAGGAGAAAATAATTTAGCATTAGACGGCTTAGGTAAAAAACAAAAAATATTATTACAAGATATTATAGAATTATTAAAAGAAAAAGTTGAAGACGAAAACGATAGTGATGGATATTATACATTATTGTATTTGTATCATTATCTACAATCAATTGATAATTCTAAAGAATTGAAATATATTTTAGGTTATGTATCTAAAGCGGCTGGTTTTACAAAACCAATGGAGTTTGTTTTTGATGAAGAACAACAATTTACTTTTGAAAGTATTTTATTTTCAGCATTTTCATTGTATAATGGTGGTGGAGCTTCTAAAACTAAATTAGCAGCTTCACATGAAAGATTTGTAGCTCAAATTGAACATAAAATAGAAGAAAAGATGAGTAGAACAATGGAATTAAATACTGTTAAAGTTCAAGCTTTAAAAGAATTAGGTTATACTGAAATAAATGAAAATAATGCTACTGAAGTATTTGAAAAAATAGCAGAAATTCAATCAAGAAAAGTAACTAATTAAGTGGTGATGTTTATGGAAAAAAGTAATATAATAAAATTTTAAGAGCAATAGGTTTATTGTCTCTTTTTTTGTAGATAGGAGTATTTTAAATGGATGTAACAAATTTAATGATTAAAAAATTTAATATTAAAGAATTAGGATATGATTTTATGGGATATTCTTTGCAATCAGAATCTGTTTTAACTTTTCACCATCTAATTATTCCAAATAGATTAGGTGGCCGCAGAGTAATGGATAATGGAGCTATTTTATGTGGTGATACAGCACATACATATCTTCATTTAATAGAATCACTAAACCAACATACCTTTAATTTAATAACTAGTGAAATGATTGATATGAATGTAAGAAGAAAATTAAGCATTTATAATTTAAAAAGAATTAACGAAATTTTATGTGAATTTGAAAGATTATATGGAGATAAAAAAAACTCTAAAGATCAACCTCTTATAAAAGAAAAATATAAAGAAAGAATATTTACTTAAATTGTAAATTTATATGTAAAAAAATATATAAATTATAAAAGAATATTGATTATATTTTATTTTTTGATATACTAGGAAATAGTATTATTTAAAAAGACATATTATTAAGTAGTTGGAGGTATTGTATGAAAAGACATTTAAATAGAAGAGGCAAAATATTAGTTTTAAGTTTGAGCTTAATTATTTTAATAAGTGGTATATTTGTAATAAAGGGATTAAATAAAAAGGAAGAATTACATATATTGGAAAGTACAGATAATTATGATTTAAAAATTGATTATCCTGATGTAGAAAATAAAGAAATAAAGAAAAAAATTGATGAATATGTAAAAAAACAAAAGGATGATTTTCTTAATAATGTTAAAGCTGTAGAGGATATTGAACAACCAAAATATGATTTTAATTTAAGTGTTAATGTAAATGATTATAAAGATATATCACATATTTATATGTTAACATATGCATATACCGGTGGTAATCACTACACAAGAGATGATACAAGTTATTACTATGATAATAAAACTAAAGATTTTGTAGATTTAAAGTACTTTTTTAAAGATGAAGAATCATTTAAAAAATTATCTAATATTGCTTATTACTATGTTTTAGAATTGAAGGATAAAAATTTTGATGAATTATGGGTAAAAAAAGGAACTGATCCAACAATTGATAATTATAGACATTTTATGTTTTCAGATGAAGGATTAGAGATTTTATTCCCTCCTTATCAAGTATCATCTTGGGCAGATGGAGAAATTAAAATAACTATACCTTATGAAGAAATAAATGATTTATTAAAAGATGAATATCAAAATGAAAGTGTTGAAAAAGAAGTTGTAAGTGTTATTCCAGAAATAAGAGACCTAAGTAAATATAAAGATAAAAAATTAATTGCATTTACTTTTGATGATGGCCCTAGTGAAACTAATACAAATTATTTATTAGATAATTTAGATAAGTATGATGCTAAAGTAACGTTCTTTGTTCTAGGAAGTAGAGTAGAAAGTAATAGTGAGGTTATTAAAAGAGCTTATCTAGAAGGTAATGATATTGGAAGTCATACTTATAATCATCGAAATTTAAATTTATTAAGTGATGTTGCTTTAATGGATGAAGTTAAAAAAACTAATGAAGCTATTAAAGAGGTAATTGGTACGAGTCCAACTTTATTAAGACCTCCTTATGGTAACTTAACTGATCATGGTAAAGAACTTGCTAATATGAGTATTGTTTTATGGAATATTGATCCTTTAGATTGGAAATATAAAGATAAAAATAGAGTAGCTCAAGAAATAATTGAACATGCTCATGATGGTGCTATTGTATTAGTTCATGATATATATAAATCATCAGTAGAAGGTGCTTTACTTGCAATGGAAGAATTACAAAAAGAAGGTTATGCTTTTGTAACAATTAATGAAATGGCTCAACTAAGAGGTATTAAATTAGATACAACAACATCATATTTCAGTATGAAAAAACAGTAAAATTTTACTGTTTTTTGTATGTTATATTATAACAGCTTGGTCCCATAATACAATTACCATCCATGTCAAATCTTGAACCATGACAAGGACAATCCCAGGTTAATTCTATATCATTAAATAATAAATTACATTTTAAATGAGGACATTTATTATATACTATATGTTTTTTATTATCTTTATCAATATAAATACCTACATTGTCATTATTAATTTTAGTAAATATAACATTTTTAGAATTCCATTTTTTATTAGGTATTAATTTATTTTCAATAAGTGTTTTAAAAGTTAACAATAAATTATTAATATTATTTATTTTGAATATTAAGTTTCTTTTTGGAGAAAATAATTCATATTCTTTATTATATAAAATAATATCACTTAATATTTTGCCGGCTATTGTACCATTAGTCATACCCCAAGTATTATAACCAGTTCCAATTAATAAATTATCTTTTAATTTTCCTATAATAGGTAAGTGATCTGTAGTTATAATATCATGATTAGACCATATATATTCTATATCACCATAAATACTAGCTTCTTTAATTAAATTATTAAAATTTATATTTTCATTATATTTATTAGTAATTTTATGTGAACCGTTTAAATAAATTAAATTATCATTATAATATCGCATTGATATTGTAGGTATTTTAGACGTTATTGAAGATATTTTTTTGTTTTTAACGTTTTTAACACTACATAAATAAGATCTTTCTAAATAACAATGAATTGGAATTAATAATGGAAATAAGAAAAAAGGATAGTGGCAAGCTAAAATAATTTTTTTAGCTTTTATTTTATATTTATCTGTATAAACTAAATCATGGATTTTAATAACATTTGTCTTTTCATATATTTCAATATTGTTTTTTAATAATATTTCTTTTAATTTTAATAAATATTTAATTGGATGAAATACATAAGTATCTTTAACTGAAATAGAATTTTCATTAATATTTACTTTAATATTAAATGATTCTAATATTTCTTTTTCTTTTATTAAATTATCTTTATTTTTATCATAAACAAATGATTCTACTTGTTCTAAATTGCAATCAATATTTTCTTTTTCTATTATATCTTTAATAATATTAATAGCTTGCAACTGATATTTTAAATAGGGCAGTGCCTTATCTTTTAATTTAGTATATATTAATTCTTGTAAATAGGTTATTTTAGCAGTTGATTTTGATGTAGCTCCGCATCCTATTTGATTTTTTTCTACAATAACTACTTTTAAGTTTTTATTCATTAAATGATAAGCGGTAGTTAAACCTGTTATTCCACCACCAATTATTAAAACATCACATTCTATATCTTTATCTAATTTATTTACTTTGTTTTGATAATCTTTCATCCAAATACTTTGTTTTTTCATACTATCACCAATATTATTATGGATAATATTATTATTTGTATGTTATAATTAATATAAGGATATAGGTGAGTTTAATGAAAATATTGAAAAATATTATAGCAATTATTTTATCAATAGTAATAACACTTTTATTTTTTGAAATTACTAATTGGTATCATTTAGGTGATGAGTTAACACTATTTATTATATTTAGATTGTTAACATTTTTTACATTGTTATCTTCAATATTTATAGTATTAATTAATAAATTATTTAAAACTTCATTAATAATTGGTTTAATTCCATTTGTGTTTGCTTTATTTGTAGGTATTTATTTTGCAATAACAGGATTTTCTGGATTATGTTTTTGTGGTAATTTTTATGGATTTAAAGCATTTATAGAAAGTATAATTTTATATTCTCAGAACTTTTATCAAAACTATATTTTAGGGTTTATTTTAATAATTATTTTCATTGTCAAAAACCATTAACAAAAAAGGTTAATAGTTTTTATTTGACAAACATCCTAAAAATGTTATAATAATGCGAAGTTAGGGGGACTTTATGGAAAATAGTTTATATGTTAAATATTTTGAAGATATGATTATTAAAATAGAAAAAAGGAAAATAACATTAAACGAATTTATTAATTATTGTTTACGTTTAGAAAAAGCGGTTAAACAAAGTTATATTGAAAATCCATTAAAATATGCAGTTAAGTTATTAGAAGCCAGAGTAGAACCTATTAAAACTAATAATAATATTAAAATATATAAATCTTTTAAATTATATTTAATTAATTTGTCTATTACAATAGCAAGAAAACCTGAATACTGTAAAATACTTGACTCAGAATATGAAAAGATTTTTAATGAAATGGAAAATATGATTTTATTAGGCAGTATTTCATATGAAAAATTTGTTGAATTTTATAAAATTGTTAAATTAACTATAAATTTTCCTACGAAATCAATTAATTTAGCAAAAATTATTCAATTGTTGATAAATTCAAATGTTAATGCGGCATCAACTGATGAATATAATCAAATTAAAAAAATAAAAAAAGATTTAACTACTAAATATAAAGAACTTAAACTCGCCGATATAAATAAGCAAAAAAGATATAATATATATTAAAAATGATTGAAATTAACTCAATCATTTTTTTGTAATTTTTCTAATTTATCATATATACTTTTTAAAGTAGTTTCATATTTACTTGTAGTTTTAGGGACGTAATATTTTCTATTTTTAATTTTATCAGGTAAATATTGTTGCTTAACAAAAGCATTAGGGTAATCATGAGGATATTTATAATCTTTTGAATTTGTTTTAATATGATTAGGAACATTACCAGTATTACCATTTCTAATATCTAATAAGGCATTATCTAAGGCAACATGAGCAGAATTAGATTTAGGGGACAAAGCAAGTTCTACTATAACTGTAGCAAGTGGGATTCTTGCTTCAGGTAATCCTAATCGTTCACAAGCATTAATGCAAGCATCTACTTTAGGTCCCATCGAAGGATTAGCAAGTCCAATATCTTCATAAGCAATAACTGTCATTCTCCGATAAATACTATCTAAATCTTCTGCTTCAATTAATCTAGCTAAATAATGTAAACTAGCGTTAACATCACTACCTCTAATTGATTTTTGAAAAGCTGATAAAACATCATAATGACCATCTTCATTTTTATCATGAAAGAATACAGGTTTACTATTTATTTTTTTTATATGTTCAACATTTACTATTTTATCACTACTAGAATAGTAAGATACTTCTAACAAATTATAAGCAAATCTTAAGTCTCCTCCGGATAATTTAACAATATAATTAATTGCTTCGTCGTCAATTTGAATATCTTCTAAATATCTAATACCTTTTTTTAAAGCTTCTTTAATATCTTCATCATTTAGTTCTTTTAATTCAAATATTTGACATCTACTTCTAATAGCAGGATTTATTTTATGATATGGATTAGATGTAGTCATACCTATCAAAGTAATTAATCCATTTTCTAAATATGGTAATAATAAATCTTGTTTATCTTTATTTAACCTATGAATTTCATCCATAATGATAATATATTCATTATTATATTTAGCTTCTGCAATCGCATCATCAAAATCTTTTTTATTATTAATAACAGCATTTAATAAAATATATTTATAACCTAATTCATTTACAATGGCAGTAGCGATACTCGTTTTACCAATACCAGGTTTACCATATAAAATCATTGAAAATAATTTTTTATTTTTAACTAAATTAGTTAATATTTTATCTTTACCAATTAAATGTTTCTGACCAACTATATCATCTAATTTAGTAGGTCTTAAAATATGTGCTAAAGGTTCCATATATATCACCACACACTATTTTATCAAAATTATTAAAAAATTGATAGAGTGTGATATAATTATATAGGTGATAATATGAATTTTATACCAAATAAAGATGAATTTAATAATAAAGCTTTAGAATTTAAAACATATTTATTAATTGACAAAAAATATAGTAATGAAACTATTAATTCTTATATGAATGATCTATATAAATATTATAAATATATTAGTAAAAAAAATTTAAATATTAATAGTATCAAAAGAAAAGATATAATGGATTACACTAAATATTTAAGAGAACAACAACTTTCTACTAGTTCAATTAATCATAATGTATCAGTTTTAAGAACATTTTACAAATTTTTAGTATTGTCTAATAGATTCGTAACTGATCCAATGGAGTATTTAGAAGTACCAAAATTAAGAAAAAGTTTACCAAAAGTATTATCAATTGATGAAGTTAAAAAATTATTAGATATCGATTTAGTAGATAAATATAGTTACCGAAATAAAGCCATGTTAGAATTAATGTATGCTACTGGCCTTAGAGTAAGTGAATTAGTTAATTTAAAACTAAATGATATTGATTTAGATAGCGATTTAATTAGAACTTTAGGTAAAGGAAGCAAAGAAAGAATAATTCCAATTGGTGATTATGCTATATACTATTTAAAAAAATACATATTGGAATACCGAAAAGAACTACTTAAAACTAATACCGATTATATATTTTTAAATAATCATGGTAAAAAATTATCGAGACAAAGTTTTTATAAATTAGTAAAAGAATTAGCGATTAAAAAAAATATTAAAACAGAATTTTCTCCTCATACTTTAAGACATTCTTTCGCAACTCATTTACTTGATAGAGGAGCTGATATAGTAAGTATCAAAGAAATGTTAGGTCATAGTTCATTATCTACTACACAAATATATACTCATATTTCAAATCAAAAATTAAAAGATGAATATACCAAATTCCATCCTCACGGATAATTTAGAACTAATTGAATATTTGTTTAGTATTAAAGATGATGAATATAAAAAATTTAATGAAAGAATTATTAAAACCAATAATATAATTGGAGTTAGAATTCCTATTTTAAAGAAAATAGCAAAAGAAATAGCTAAAAAAGATTATTTAACTTTTATTAAAAATAATAAACATAAATATTATGAAGAAATTATGCTTCATGGATTAGTTATTACTTATTTAAAAGATTATAATGAATCGATTAAATTATTTGATGATTATATTAATTATATTGATTCTTGGGCTACTTGTGATTCAGTTGTTTTAAATTATAAAATTATTAATAAAAATTTAGATAAGTACTTAATTAAAATTAAAGAGTATTTAAAAAATGATAAACCATTTATTAATAGAGTAGGGATAGTATCATTATTTTACTATTTAAATGATGATTATATTGATGAAGTGCTTGACATGGTAAATTGTATTAAAAGTGATGAATATTACGTTAAAATGGCTATTGCATGGCTTATTTCAATGTGTTTAGTAAAATACTATGATAAAACATTACAATTTTTAAATAATTGCAATTTAGATGATTGGACATATAATAAATCATTACAGAAAGCAATAGAATCATATAAAATTAAAAATAAAGATTATCTAAGAAAATTAAAACGAATTTGACACATACAATTATATACGATACTATGTACTTAGGTGATGCTATGAAAAAAATATTATTTTTATTTATCTGTTTGTTGTTTATAACAGGATGTGGTACTAAAGTATACGACTACAAAGTAGAAGATTGGAAAATGGAAGTAACTGAGTCAAGTGATAAGCAAGATAAAATTGTAAAAGAAATTATTAATATTTGGGAAGATAACGATGAAGTTTATACTGTTAATATGGAAGTAACTCAATCATCTGTTAAAGGACATATTAATCTTTATATTGAAGAAAATCCTGATACAGAAAAAACTATATTTGAAATTGCTTGTGAAATAGTTGGTGTAGATTATAATAAATATAAATAAATTGCAAAAACTGCAATTTTTTTACAATAATGTGATAAAAACTGCAAAATATTATACAAAAGTGTGATAATTTATAGAATAATTACTGCAAAAATGTGATATAATGATTAAAAAGGGATGATTTTATGCAAAGATTTATGACAGATAAACTAATTGAATGGAAAAATAGTAAAACGAGAAAGCCTTTAATTTTAAAAGGCGCTCGGCAAGTAGGTAAAACTTTTTTACTAAAATCATTTGGTGAAAAATATTATAATAATGTTGCTTATTTTAATTTTGACCACGATGAAGGATTAGCTGATTTATTTAATAATACCAAAGATCCAAAAAGAATAATTGAACAATTAATATTGGTAAATGGTGATAAAATAGAACCATTAAATACATTGATAATTTTTGATGAAATTCAAGAATGTCCCAATGCTTTAAACTCATTAAAATATTTTTGCGAAGAAGCTAACGAATATCATATTGCTTGTGCTGGCTCATTATTAGGAATAAGACTATCTAAAACTTCCTTTCCAGTTGGTAAAGTAGATTTTTTAAATTTATATCCAATGTCATTTAGTGAATTTTTAATTGCAGATGATTGTCAAAATTTAGTAGATTATATGAGGCAAAAAAAAGATATTTCAGAAATACCACTAATTTTTGAAGAACAATTAATGGAAAAATTAAAAGCTTACTATATTGTTGGAGGAATGCCAGAAGCTGTTTATATTTGGGTTATGGAAAAAGATATTGCTAAAGTTAATTATATTCAAAAAAATATTTTAGAAGCTTATGAAAGTGATTTTTCTAAACATACAGATAGTAGTGAGGCTAATAAAATATCTTTAATTTGGAATGGGATCCCAGCCCAACTTGCTAAAGAAAATAAAAAATTTATTTATCAAGTTATTAAAGAAGGGGCTCGCGCACGTGAATATGAAAATGCTTTAAATTGGCTTAATGATGCTAATTTAATAACAAAATGTTACAATGTTTCTAAATGTGCCTTTCCTTTAAAAGCGTATTATGATTTATCTGCTTTTAAAATTTATATGAATGATGTTGGATTATTAAGACAAATGGCTAATTTAGATAGTAAAATAATTTTAGAAGGTAATAAATTATTAGAAGAATTTAAAGGAGCATTTACAGAAAATTATGTTATTAACACTTTAACATATTTATATAATACTGTCCCAAATTACTACACATTTGATCGTAACGAAATAGATTTTGTAATTCAAAGAGATAACAAAATTATTCCAATTGAAGTTAAATCAAACAAAAATACTAATCATAATAGTTTAACTAAATATAATTCAAATAATGATAATTTAATATCTTACCGTTTTTCCGCTAACAATTTAAAAAAAGATGGCAAGATAATAAATGTTCCGTTATATTTTATCGAATATATTGATAATCTAAATATTTAACTTAATACTTGTTATTAAGTTTTTATTTACTCATATAATTTTATAGGTGATATCGATGGATAATATATCATTTGCTTTTATACTAACTATATTAGCAGGATTATCAACTATGATCGGATCAATATTTATATTTAAGAAAAAAAATGAAAATATAATAGTTGGCTCACTTGCTTTTGCATCAGGAGTAATGTTTACAGTATCAATTACTGATTTAATACCAGAATCATATAATTTATTAATTAATATTTTTCCTAAATTCCCGGCTATTATATATATGTTAATATTTGTTGTGAGCGGTATTATATTTTCTATGTTAATAGATAAATATATTCCAACAGACAATAATTTATATAGAGTAGGGATATTTGCTATGTTAGCTATAATTATTCATAATATACCAGAAGGTATAGCTACTTTTATGGCTACTAATACTAATATAATGCTAGGAATATCTTTAACTATTGCTATTGCACTACATAATATACCAGAAGGTATTAGTATATCTATTCCTATATATTATGCTACTAATAGTAAATTTAAAGCTATTTTTTATACGTTTATATCTGCTATATCAGAACCATTTGGAGCATTATTAACCTATTTATTTTTAAGTAATTATATTAATGATAGAATCATGGGATTTTTATTTGGTATTATAGCAGGTATTATGATTCATATTTCAATGTATGAATTACTTCCAACTTCTAAAAGTTATAATAAATTAAATATAACTTATCTATTTTTTATATTAGGAGTAATACTTATGTTATTAAATCACTTTGCTTTTTAATATTAAATGTGCTATAATATCCGGCTAAAGAAGGGATATTATGAAACCAATCAGTGAAATGAATTTATTAGAAATATTTACTATAATTTTTAATAAAAAAAATAAAATATCATGCTCAAAATTTAAAAATATCGATTTAAAAAGTTTATATAAAAGAGCATATGAATTTTATTGTATAAATACTGGACAAAATATATATGATGAAGAAAAAATATATAATTGGATGATAGAAAAATCAAGTTATTCATTTTTAACTTTATTACTTGATGTAAAATTAGATTACTTATTAGAAAAAGATAAATTTATGTTTTATAATTTACCAGCAATGATTAATATTATGCATGAATTTCTCAATACTTGTTCTATTGATAAAAGTAATATTACTAATACACAAACTATTTCTAAAGAAAAAACTAATAGTTTAGTACATGAAATATTAAAACAAATTGACCCATCTCTTGAATGGCTAAAAATATATGAAGAATGTAGAAAAAACAATAAAATAATATATATAAATGAATATAATGAAGATCAATTAAAAGAATTAGCTCATAAATTATATTTAAGTAAAATTCCTCATGAAGATTCATGTATATGTTTACCTAATAACACACATTATATTATTTTAAATTATAAAAACAATTTATATGATACTATTTCTACTATCCATGAATTTATTCATTATATTATTGAAACAAAATCAATAAAAAAGCCACTTTTATTAACTGAATTTTTTTCTATTTTTTACGAATTGTATTCATTATATTTTTTAAAAAAACAAGGTTTTGATTTAAAGGAATTAACAAATATATATCAAAATGAAAGAATTCGTGATTTATACATGATTGGACTAGAAATAGACCCATTATTTAAATATATTAAAACATTTGTTGAAAAAAACTGTATTTCATTTGAAGATGACTTTAATTATTATGTAGATTTATTAGAAAAATTAAATAAAAAAAACGAAGATAATTTATCTCCTAAAAAACTTGCTTATAAAAGATGTGAAAAATATATTATTTCACTTTTAAATAATGATTTTTTTGAATCGTATCCTTATGTAATAGGATCTTATTTATCATTTGAAGCTATGTCAAATTTAAATAAAAAAACATTAGAAAAAATAAAAGGATTTATCGATAGTGATAATATTGATCCATACGATTTATTTAAATTCGTTGGATGTGATGTAGAAAAATTAGAGATTAAAAGAGTAGGGGGAGAAGAAAAAACATTACAAAAAGAAAAAAGACAATAAAACCGTCTTTTTTTCTTGGGTTAAAACTTATTCAAAATCATAATTTGAAGAAGTATTAGCGTTTGTAGATTCTTGTTTGTTCATGTTAGAATCCATTTTTTTGTTTTCTTTACATGATTTATTAGAATTACAATTTTTTGCTTGTTTATTCTTTTTCATTTTATCACCCATTAATATTATTGACAGTTTATTTAATTTTATTTATTAATATAATTGTTAAAATATGGAATATTTGATATAATACAGGAAATAATAATTATAAAGTAGGTGTTTAAAAATGAATTCTTCAGATAAAATAGAATTTTTTAAACAAACAATCTTATATAATTGTTATATAACATTATTATCTTTATTTGATAATAAAGAATTAGTTATCAAAAAAATAGATAATCAAAGTAAAAACATTTATAAATCTTTAAAATATATTAATAAAAATAATAATGTTGAAAATGAATATATTTGCTTTTATTTTTTGTTAAAATATTTAAGTATTCCAAATATTGATTTTATTGATTTATATAATAATGGTGCAAAAAAATTAGTATATAATGGTTTAATAATTGAAGAAAAATTAAATGATAAATTTAATTATTATGGACAATTAATGAACGAAATAGGTTTAGATTTACTTGCTAATATATGTTTAATGAAAAAATATAAAACAATTGCAATTAAAACTTATGATGACTTTTTATATACTTCAACATGGATATATAATAAAAGAAAACATTTTAGAACGATTATTAGATTATTGGTATTAGCTATGAATAATGATTTTTATCATATTTGTGTAAAGTTTAATAAGAGTTTTATTGATAATAAGATCTATTTAAAAACTATTAAAGGATATTTATATCAAACAGTTTTACCAAATGACTTTTTATATGGTTTAATATATGACGGATTATATACAGAAAAACAATTTGATAAATATAGTAGTAAAGGTGATTATAAATTATTATGTGAAAAATTAGATGTTTTATATCATAATAATATAATTGATAAATCTATTGTTAAAGAAGCAATTATAGTAATTATTGCAATGTACAAAAATAAAATATATTATTTAGAGCATTATAAGGTAATTAATGATGAAATTAAAAACAACTTATTTAATAAATTTAATTTTATTTTGAAACAAGCAATTAAAGAATTTGAATTAAAATTTACCAAAGAAGATATAATAAATATAAATAAATATGTTATCAAATCAAAAAAAAGATTTAAAATCAATTAGTTAACATAATATATATTATCGGAAGTTAAATAGTTATTAAAAAAGACATATAGTAGTGTCTTTTTATAATGCTAAAATAAATAATTCTAAGCCTAATTGTTTATCTATTTTTCCAGTTTTAATAGATATATCTAAATCAGCTAATTCTTTCAAATAATTTAATAATACATTAGAATCATATTTTTTTGAATTTTGATTAGCTAATTTAACTCTATATGGATGTATTTTTAATATACTAGCAATATTATTTTCGGTATATCCATTTAAATATAATTGTTTAACTTGATACATTATCCTTATTTGATTTGCTAAGGCAATTATAATAGCAATTGGTTCTTCGTTTAATTTAATTCGATCTTGATATAACATTATAGCATCATTTTTATTTTTATTTATAATAGCATCAATTAATTTAAAATTATTAACTTCTAATGATTTAGATATTAAATTAGTTATATCTTCTTTAGTTATATTTTTATCTTTATCCTTATATATTTTTATTTTATCAATTTCAGTAGCAAGTAGGGTAGTATCATCCCCTACTCGTTCTAATAAATATTTTATATTGTCAGTTGAAATATTATATTCACCAAATAATTCTTTTACCAATGAAAGATTATCAATATTATTAAATTCTTTAACAATACCTATTTTTTTAATTAATTTTGTTATTTTTTTTCTTTCATCTAATTTATCATTGTTAACAATAAAAATTAATATTGTATTATCATTTATATTATTTAAATAATTTTCCAAAATTGTTGAATCTTGTTCTAAAGCCTTTTTAGTTGTCCCAGTAAATATATAACTATTATTAACAATAATAATTTTTTTATCATCAAATAATGACATACTACTAGCATCATTAATTATATCAGTTAAATATGTATTGGTTAAATCATATTTATTTATATTTATTTCATCAATTTTATTATCTTTAATTATTTTATTTATTTCTTTATTTATTAAATAATTAATTGATCCATATAATATATATACCATACCACTCACCTACTTCATTATACTATAAATTTAGCAAAAATTAAAGTAAATTTATAGTTGACAAAATATATTGGTTAATTTATAATTAATATTGAGATATGTTTAATAGTTAGGTGTTTTGCTCCGTATGAAACGGAGGTGATCTTTATGAATTTTAAATTAAACGAAAGGAATAAAGATGCAATTAATCGTTGTATTCGCAATGATTGTATTTTATACAGTTATTGTTTTAAAAAATAAAGATTAAAAAATCAAAACACCGAATCATCTTTGAAACGGTGTTTGCCTAAAAAATAATGAGCAGACATCTAACATTGCAATATTAAATGTATCTCTTTTTATTATATGAAATTTCTTCCATCTATATACATTATATAACATATAATTAATTTTGTCAAATACTTTATTTTTAATTAATTTTTTCTTTTACCAAATAAACTTAATAATTTTAAGAATAAGTTAATAAAATCTAAATATAGTTCTAAAGCACCATATATGGCTAAATTATCTTGTGGAAATGTATCTAAATTGTATTTTACTTTTTGAATATCGTAAGCTGTATATCCTAAAAATATAACAATTCCTACTATAGTAAGTATCAAATCAAATGTTTCATTGCCAACAAACATATTAATTAAACTACAAATTATAATTGCAAATAATCCCATAAACAAAAATGTACTAAATTTACTTAAATCAATTTTAGTAAAATATCCTATTAAAGCAAATGAACCAAATAATAATGCAGTTATTCCGAACACATAAATCATTGAATATAGTTCATAAGCTAAAAATAAATAAGAAAATGTAAGTCCTGTTACAAATGAATAAAGTAAAAAACATATTTTAGCAGTTGTACTACTCATAGTACGTATTTTAAGTGAAAAGAATATAACTAATCCTATTTCAATTATTGCATAGATAATAAATGGTACTTGAGCAACTAACAATAAAATATCATAACTATTAGATACTGCATAACCTGTTAAAAATGTTACTAATAATCCTATAAACATCCAACCAAACATTTTAGAATAAACTTCTCTTAATTCCATATAAATCCCTCCTACTATTAATTATATCATAATGTATATAAAAAAGCATCTAAAATGCTTTTATATTTCAAAATAGAAAGTTGTACCTTTATCTAGTTCACTTTCAACTCCATATTTGAATTTATGACTTTCTAGTATAGTTTTAACAATTGATAATCCTATTCCAGTACCAATAACATTTCTTTTATGTTTTTTCTTAGAATGATAGTATTTTTTCCAAATATGAGGTAAATCTTCTTTCTTAATACCTTTACCAGTATCTTTTATTTCAATTCTTATTTTCTTACCTTTAATTACATTGATAATTACCCTATTATCTTCACCAGTATAATTAATTGCATTATTAATCAAATTATAGATAACTTGTTCTATTTTCTTTTTGTCAGCATTGATAATTACTTCTTTAGGTGTATTTACTTCAAAAATATATCCTTCAGTTTCTTTGTATATACTATATCTTTTAATAATATTATTAATTAATGTAACTAGATCAAACTCTTCTTTATTAATAGTATCTTTGTTAGCCTGAATTTTAGATAATGTTAAAAGATCTTCAACTAATATATTTAAACGTTCTGATTCTTCAATTATAACATTTAAATTAGCATTTCTTTTTTCTTCATTATTATAATTTAAATCTCTAATCATTTCAGCATAACCTTTAATCATAGTAAGTGGTGTTTTAAGATCATGAGATACATTAGCTAATAAATCTCTTCTTAATTCATCAGTATGCTCTAATTCATTTTTAGCATAATTCAAAGTATTAGCAAGTTCATCTATTTCTGATATTTTAGAATTATTATCAAATTTAAAATTATAGTTGCCATTAGCTAGTTTTAAAGCATTATCGTTCATTTTTTCAATTGGCTTACTAATTCTTTTAGATATAAAGTAACCAATTATGAAAGCTAATATAACAACAATAAATGTTACTATAATTAATTGATTAGATAATATTGAAATAGTATTATCTAGTGGTTCTAAAGAGGCATTAACAAATATTATAATATCATCACTATATTTTCTTGCATATATCAATGTTTTAGTATCAAATAAAGGATTTATTAATTTATATGTTTTTTCATTTACATCACTATTATAAAAATCATTTTTATATTGATAATTACTTATTAAGCAACCACGATTTGATTCATTAGAACTATATATAGTCATTCGATTTTTAACTACTTCAATACAAACATTATCTTCATAAGATATTTTATCTAAGTAATCAGAATCATCATTGTAGTTTCGAATAATTTCTAATGTTGTCTTTTTTATCTGATCTTCTTTACTAAGTTCATAATATTTATTAATAAATATTACTTGAAATAACCATAAAAATAAAATAATTATGAATGTAAAAATAATTAAATAAAACCAAATGTGTCTTTTTAAAGAATTTTCATTTAATTTCAAATTTATATCCCATTCCTCTAACTGTTTGAATTAAATCGCGATAATCACCTAGATTATTTCGTAACATTTTAATATGCGTATCAATAGTACGGTCATCACCAAAAAAGTCATAACCCCATATTTTAGATAATAATTCTTCTCTAGATAATGCTACATTTTTATTATTTATAAAATAAACCAACAAGTCATATTCTTTCGGAGTTAATTTGATTTCTTCATCTTTAATATAAACAACATGTCCTTTAAAATCGACTTTTAAATCTTGATATATATAAGTATCAGTTAAATTATTAAATCTTTTAGTAACTGCTTTTATTCTTGCCATTAATTCCTTAGGACTAAAAGGTTTAGTGACATAATCATCAACACCTAAATTAAAGCCGATTAATTTATCATATTCTTCATTTCTTGCGGATAAGATAATAGTTGGAATATTATATTTTTTAATCTCATTATAGGCAGTTAATCCATCCATATTAGGCATCATTATATCTAGTATTACAATATCAACTTTATTATTTTTTATTATGTCTAAAGCTTCTTTTCCATCAGATGCTTCTAAAACATCATATTTTTCATTTAAGCAATATTCTTTAATTAATATTCTAATTCTTTCTTCATCATCTACAACTAATACTGTCATCATCTCACCTCTTTATTAATTATACACTAAAAATGTGAAATATAAATGAAAAATAGATTTGAATTTCAAATCTATTTTGCTTTATTTAAGGCATCTTCTAATGCAGCATATAATGCATCTACTCTAATTGTACAAGTACTTACTGCATCTGTATAACCGTCTTCATCAACATTTAAAAAATCAATGCCTTGATTATCAATTACAGCTTGTTCTAATGCTTCAACTTGTTCATACCATTCATAATCAGCTTGGCCATAACTACTATTTCCTTTTTTCATTCCATATTCATCACCTAATGTTTTTTTAGTAGTTTCTACGTCATCTTTAACATATGTTGTATCTAAGTAAACATCAGTAATTTTACCTTCAGCATCAATAGTAACTTTAGCGGTTGCTGTATTTTCTTCGCCACCATAATTATCTACTGCACTACCTTCATATGTTCCTTCTTTTAATGAATTAGATCCACATCCTGTAAGCAAAACTGAAACTAATAATAAACTTAAAATCTTTTTCATTTACATTCCTCCTATGTTTTAATTATAAAATATTTTTATTCAAAAGACAATACTCCATTATAAAATTTTATCAATTGTTTACAAATCAAACCGACTAATATACCTGTTGGAATTGAAAATAATAGTAACCAAGGTAAATAATATATCATTGAACTCATTTGTAATAACAAAATAGACGTTAAAACTTGACCTGTACTATGGGCAATAGATCCTATAATACTGACACCAACGATAGATAACTTTAAAAAATTTTTAGCTAAAAACATACAAATTATACTAAATATTACACCACTTAAACTGAAGAAAAAAGTTGTACTAAATAAACCAGTTCTTAAAATGCCCACTAAAAATACTCTCAAAATACCAACATAAAAAGCATCTTTTAAACTAAATTGATAAATTATAAATAATGTCACAATATTAGCAAGTCCTAGTTTTAAGCCTGGTATATAACCATTAAATAATGGTAGGCTTGCTTCTATTACGTTTAAAGCAACCGATAATGCTAATAACATTGACAGTCTTGTAAATTTTTTCAAGTTAACTCACCTCAGCATCTAATTCATTATTTGGTAACTCAATTATTATTTTATTTGGTAGGCAAACAATCGATTCACCGCTTTTAGAGATAAATCCTTGTTTAGAACATAAATGATATGGACTATTTTCTTCTACTACTCTTATTTGATTATTTAAAACTTCTATTACTACTTTACCATTTTCACCATCAACTTCATATGTTTTATCAATACTTAAATCAATTTCTAATAATAATTCATTTTCGTAATATACATTAGCTATATTAGCTTTTTTTCTAAATAAAGAAAAAGAAAATAATAAAATAATTACTATTAAAACAATAACTATTAATTTTATATCATTTTTATTCATAATTATCACTTTTTATAATTTGATTTTCATTAGTAAACCAGATAACTTTAACATCATAATCTTTTATAAATTCTTTTCCTTTATCTATATCCATTAAAAACAAAGTAGTTGATAAAATATCACATAGTCCACTATCTTTACCTATAACAGTCACACTTTTCATATTGTTAGCAGGATATAAAGTATTAGGATCAATAATATGATGATACATTACACCATTATATTCATAAAATCTTTCATAGCCACCAGAAGTTACAACACTAATATTTTCGTCTTTAACAACTTCAAATGTTTCATTACTAATTGGACTGGCAATACCAATATTATAATATCCTTTATTACTTTTTCCTGCTTTTACATTACCACCAGCATTAATTAAATAATAATCAATACCAACGCTTTCTAAATAGTTGCCGGCTTTTTCCGTAACATATCCTTTAACAATAGCACCTAAATCAATGTTAACTTTATCATTTAAAATTTTATCATTTTCCATTTTTAATGATTCTATTTTAACATCATCTAAATTAGGTAAACTAACAGGATTTTCTCTAAAATCGTGCCATATTTTAGTTAAATTACCGATATTAATATTTAATAATCCATCTGTTTTAATATCCCATTCATAACCGATTTTAATTAATTCTAATAATTCATCCGATATTTCATAATTAACATCATTATTTAATTTAGATAATTCACTATTAGAATCATAAAAATCAGTTAATTCTTCATATTTTTGATATAATTTATCTAAATAATCAAAGGCTTCATTAGCTTTTGTTTCACTTACATTATATAATTTAATATTTATAATAGTGTCCATATAAAATAAATTTTTACTATATTCTTGTTTACCACAGCCTGTTAATAATAATAGTAATATTAATAATATTTTCTTCATAATCATCACTACTTAATTATAACAAAAAAAGACAAAATTTTCTAGATAATTTCATCTTTAATATTTTTATTATTTAAAACTTTTACTAAATAATCTATTTCTTCTTTAGTGTTATAAAAGTATAAACTTATTCTACATGTGTTTTTAATGCCTAAATCATCTTTTAAAATTTTAGCACAATGATTGCCAGCTCTTACACAAATATTATATTTATTTAAGTAAATTGCAAGATCTTGCGCGAATATATCTTTAATATTAAAAGTTATAATACCACTTTCACTATTTTCATTATAAATAATAATATCTTTTACTTCTTTTAATTTTTTTACAGCATATTTTTTTAAATCTTTTTCATATTTTGATATATTATCCATTCCAATACTATTTAAGTATTTAATAGCTTCGCCTAAACCGATTACACCAGCTATATTAGGTGTTCCTGCTTCTAATAAAGAAGGTATTTCATTATATACTCTAGTTCCATCAAATTGAAAACTAGCATTCATCCCACCACCAAATATAATTGGTTTAATATTATTTAATAATTCTTCTTTACCATATAAAACACCAACACCAGTTGGTCCTAACATTTTATGAGCTGAAAAAGCTAAAAAATCTATATCTAAATCTTGCACATCAATCTTAGTATGAGCAACACTTTGAGCACCATCTATTATAATTAATATATTTTTACTATGAGCATATTTTATTATTTCTTTAATAGGTCTAATATCCCCTACTACATTAG
This sequence comes from uncultured Bacilli bacterium, assembly GCA_944371325.1. GTDB lineage: Bacteria > Bacillota_I > Bacilli_A > RF39 > UBA660 > Faecisoma. Next base: position 42,180 of record CALVXO010000003.1, read on the forward strand.
TAATATGAGCAATACTTATTACTTTAGTTTTATCTGTTATACTGTTTTTAACATTATCTAAAGTTACTTCTAAATTAGTTAAAGGAATATAATTTATTTTAATATTTATTTCATCTTTTAATTCAAACCAAGGTAATACATTAGATGCGTGTTCACTTTTAGTTATTAATACTTCATCATTTTCTTTTAAGTAATTTCTGAAATAACCAAATATTATTTTATTTAATGAGTCAGTAGCTCCACTAGTAAAAATTATTTCTTTATTTTTTTTTGCATTTATAAATTCTTTTATTAAAGTTCTAGTACCTTCATATTTATTATCAACTTCAAGTGATAAATCATAATCACCACGATGCGCATTAGCACTATAATTATTGTAATAATTAGAAATACTATCAGCTATACATCTTGGCTTTAATGAAGTAGCACCATTATCTAGATATATTATATTTTTAGTTAAAATATTAAAATCATCACGATTCATTTATTCACCTCCAATACTTTTTAAAATGATTAGCTAAAGTTTTATTTATTTTATTTTTAATAAAACCTTCTATTAATAATTTATTAGCCATTATTTTATCGATACCTAATCTTTGCATATAAAATAATTCTTCATCCTTAAATGAACCAATCAAAGCACTATGATTAGCAATTGTATCAACTTCATCAATTAATAAATTAGGTCTTATTAAACATTCTTTATCTGTTAAATTGATTATTCTATTTTGTTGATTAACTACACAGTTCTTATTACCATTTGAAACATAAGATGTAACAGTAAAATATAAATTACCACTTATATTAACACCATTAGTTATGATATCACTTGTAGTATTTTTAGTATTATGATTAACAACAATATCATATTTTTCATTATTTTTACAAACGGTTTTTAAAATGAAATTAACTTTAGAATTTATACCATTTAAATTAATTATATTTCGTTCATTTATAATATCACTATCACTTATTTCCGTAATATTTAATATACTATTTTGATTTAACTTATATTTAGTTAATATTTTAGTTTTATCTTTTTTAATTACAACCAAATCCAATTTAACATTATCTAATAATTCAACATTTACATCTAATTTAATTTCTTTATCAATTATTAATTCTAGTTTAGTATTTTTAATTACTTTTAATTTTAATTTATTTATTATATCTTCTTTATATTTATATTCAATATTTTTTAAATCAAATTGATTATTAGATATTATTATTCTATTCATTTCTATTATTTTCCTTTATAGCAAATTCACTAGAATTATAACCTTTTGTTTCAATTTCTTTTACTAAACTACTATCACCACTTTTAATTATATTACCATTTTTTAATATATGAACATAATCAGGTTTTATATAGTCTAATAATCTTTGATAATGAGTAATCACAATTAGCATTGGTTTAAATTCATTAAAATATTCCATAACATTATTTCCAACTATTCTTAAACTATCAACATCAAGTCCAGAATCTATTTCATCTAAAATAACTAAAGAAGGTTCTAACATATACATTTGTAATATTTCATTTTTCTTTCTTTCACCACCAGAAAAACCAACATTAACACTTCGATGAATCATTTCTTTATCCATTTTTAATTTTGAAACAGTATTTTCTAATTTTTTAATAAAATCAAATAATTTAAAATTAGTTCCTTCTTTTATATGACAAGCTGTTCTAAGTAAATCTGCATTTGTAACACCTTCAATTTCTAAAGGCATTTGCATACTTAAAAATAGACCTAATCCAGCTCTTTCATCAGTAGTATATTCATTTATTATAGTATCATCATATTTAATAGTTCCTTCAATTATTTTATAATTTGGATCACCCATTATAACTTTTGATAAAGTTGATTTCCCAGTTCCATTAGGCCCCATGATAGCGTGAATTTCTCCAGATTTAACTTCTAAATTAAAGTTTTTTAAAATTATTTTATTTTCTATTTCAACAGTTAAATTTTCGATTTTTAATATATGCATAATATCACCAATACAATTATACACTAAAAAAAACTATTTTTTAAGTAAAACTGCATAATTTTATTAATATTTAATCAATATTAATATAGAATATTCGCAGATATTCACAAAATCTAGATAAACTAGATTTTTTTTGATATAATTATAATGGAGGTAATAATATGGATTGTTTATTTTGTAAAATTATTAATAAGGAAATTCCATCATATAAAATATATGAAGATGATATTGTATATGCATTTTTAGATATTAATCCTGATAGTGTTGGTCACACTTTAATTATACCTAAAAAGCATTATCTAGATTTGGATGATATCGATATAAATACATTAAAACATATAATGGAGATAGCTAAAATGCTTAAAAAAAGAATAGAAGAAAGATTAAATTGCGATGGATTAACTCTTATTCAAAATAGTGGTCAAATTCAAGAAGTAAAACATTTTCATCTTCATTTAAAACCTTTTTACAAAAATAAAAAAGATAAAACTTTAGAAGAAGTATATGAATTATTAAAATAATTATACTTCTTTTTGTTTTATCTTATTTTAAAGCTTCCTTACGAGATAAATTAAGTCTACCTTTTTTGTCATAACCTAAAGATTTAACAATTATTTCATCTCCCACCTTAACTACATCACTTGGTTTTTCAACACGTTCTTTAGCTAAATGAGAAACATGAACTAATCCTTCAACACCAGGCCAAAGTTCTACAAAACAACCAAAATCTTCAACTTTTACAACTTTACCAGTATAAATCTTACCTGTTTCAACTTCTCTAACAACATCTTTTATCATATTAGCTGTTTTTTCAATTATATCTTTATCAGTGTGATAAATTATTACTCTTCCATCATCTTCTAAATCAACTTTAACAGCATTAATATCAGTTACAGCATTTACATTACTAGCTTCTAAAATGATTTTAGTAATCATTTCACCACCTTTACCAATAACATCTTTAATCTTATTTGGATCAATTGTAAATGTCATCATTTTTGGTGCATATTTACTTACTTCTTTACGTGGTTCTTTAATTTGTTTAGCAATAACTTTTAATATTTCTAATCTTGCTTTATGAGCTTGCGCTAAAGCTTCTTTTAGAATTTGTTTAGTTATACCTTTAATTTTAATATCCATTTGTAATGCACAAATACCATTTTTAGTACCTGCCACTTTAAAGTCCATATCTCCTAAATGGTCTTCTAATCCTTGAATATCGGTTAAAATAGTATAATCATCACCACTAGTAATTAATCCCATAGCAATACCAGCTACAGGTGCTTTAATAGGAACACCAGCAGCCATTAAACTCATACAACCAGCACAAATACTTGCTTGACTACTACTACCATTAGATTCCAATATTTCAGATACAACTCTTATTGTATAAGGGAATTCTTCTTCAGAAGGTATTACTTGTAATAATGCTCTTTCACCTAATGCACCATGACCAATTTCTCTTCTACCAGGAGCACCATATCTACCTGTTTCTCCTACTGAAAATTGAGGGAAATTGTAATGTAATATAAATCTTTTAGAATCTTCAATTCCTAAGCCATCTAATATTTGATGTTCACCTAATGCACCTAATGTAGTTACTGATAAACTTTGTGTTTCTCCTCTTGTAAATAAAGCAGAGCCATGAGTTCTAGGTAACAAATCAATAGCAGTAGATAAAGGTCTTATTTCAGTCATCTTTCTACCATCGGCTCTTATTTTTTCTTTAACTACTATATTTCTAAATACTTCATATTTAACATTTTCAAATATATTAGCTACTTTAGTTAATAATTCTTTTAATTCATCTTCTTTTAAAGATTCATCAGTATATTTTTCTAATAAATTTTCTTTAATTTCATCTAATTTAGCATATTTTTCTAACTTGTCTTTAATTCTTAAAGCTTTATCAATATCATCTTTAATCAAGTTAGTTACTTCATTAGTTAATTCTTCAGATATTTCTAATTTAGGATAATCATATTTTTCTACACCGATTTCTTCAATTATTTTTTCTTGAAATTCAATTAATTCTTTAATTGCTTCATGTCCAAACATTAAAGCTTCTAGCATATCTTCTTCACTAACTTCTTTAGCACCTGCTTCAACCATATTGATAGCTTCTTTAGTACCAGATACAGTTAAATCAATATCTGATTTTTCTGCTTCTTCAACGGTTGGATTAATAACAAATTTGCCATCAACTCTTCCTACTTTAACTCCGGCTACTGGACCATTAAAAGGTACTTGACTTATACAAGTAGCTAAAGATGAACCAAATAAAGCAGTTATTTCCGGACTATTGTCTTGATCGACTGACAAAACTGTATTTACTATTTGAACTTCATTTTTAAAATCTTCTGGGAATAATGGCCTCATTGGTCTATCAATCATACGTGCTGCTAGAGTAGCGTTTTCCGTAGGTCTTCCTTCTCTTTTAATAAATCCGCCAGGTATTTTACCTACTGAATATAATTTTTCATTATATAAAACTGTTAATGGGAAAAAATCAGCTAATAAATTAACATTTTTAGACATAACAACAGTAGATAAAATAACTGTATCTCCATATCTTACTAATACTGCACCATGAGCTTGTTTAGCTAATTCTCCATTTTCAACTATAATCTTTCTTCCTCTAAAATCTAATTCAAATGTTTTCTTCATAATTCCTCCTATAAAAAAAGACACTTAAAAAGAGTGCCTACTTTCTTAAATTTAATTCTTTGATTACTTTTCTGTATCTTGTTACATCATGTTTTAATAAGTAATTTAATAAGCTTCTTCTTTGACCTACTTTTTTAAGTAACCCACGTCTTGAATGGAAATCATGAGTGTGTTCTTTTAAATGTTCAGTTAAAGTGTTTATTTCATCTGTTAAGATAGCGATTTGAACTTCAATACTACCAGTATCTTGTTCATTTTTACCAAATTTCTTAACTAATTCTGCTTTTCTTTCTTTAGTTAAAGCCATTTTTAAATCTCCTTTCTTATATATTTGCTCAAATCCAAGAAATAAACCGGAGAAGATTCAATTCCTAGAAATAAGTACTATTTAATAATACACTATATTTAATAAAAAGTAAATAGTTAAATAAACATTTTATAAGGTTTTAGCTTATTTTCTTCCCTTTTATATAATGCAATAACATCATCATCGATAAATAATACATATTCTTGATTATAAATATTATCTAATATTTGACCATTCCTAACTTTAAACTTTAACTTATCATCAACTTTAACAGTAAAATAATCTTTTAAAGCTTCTTTAATTAGTATTATTTTATAGTTATTATTTTTAATATCTTCTAAAGTATAAGAATCTTTAATGTTAAAATTACCTTGTTCTATTCTTGTTAAATTTTTCATTGTTCCAATAGTATTTAATTTAGAAGCAATATCATTAATTAAACTTCTAATATAAGTACCCTTACTTACTTTACAAGTAAATTTAAATACTGTTTTTTTATCAATATAATTTAATTCATCTAATTTAATTTCTTTAATAGTTACCATTCTTTTAGGTAAAATGACTTTTTCATTATTTCTAGCATATTCATATAACTTTTTGCCATTTATTTTAACAGCAGAATAAATAGGAACTTCTTGATTATATGATCCAATAAAAGAATTTAAAGTATTAATAATATCTTCTTTTTTATAATAAGTATCACATTTTTCTAAAACATTACCAGTTATATCTAAAGTATCTGTTTTTATACCTAAAATAACCTCTGCTTGATAAACTTTTTCTTCACTAGTTATTATTTCACTTAACTTAGTTGCTTTATTGATAGTTAAAACTAAAACACCAGTTGCAATAGGATCTAATGTTCCAGTATGACCTATTTTTTTAGTTTTAAATATTTTTGATACTTCATTAACTACATCTCTACTTGTTACATCCTTTGGCTTATTAACAACCAATAATCCACTAGTCTCGATCATTTAATATTAAAACTAATCTTAATAATTGTAATAAGTTAGAAACTAATCCTGCTACATATGTCATAGCAGCCGCAAATAAGACTTTGCTTACTTGTTCATGTTCATTGTTATCAATTAAACCTAAAGAAATTAACTGTTCTTTTGCTCGTTTAGAAGCATCAAATTCAACAGGTAATGTAACCAATTGAAATAAAATAGATACACCTAAAATTAAGATACTTATTTTTAAATAACTAGTTAAACCAGCAAATATAGAAATAAATAAGCCAAAATAACCTAAATATGAAACTAAATTAACAAAAGGAACTAAAGCAGATCTAATCTTCATAAAAGTATATCCCTCTTTATCTTGAATAGCATGACCACATTCATGAGCGGCAACACCTACTGAAGAAATAGACTCTTCATGAAAAATAGCACTAGATAATCTAATAACTTTTCTAGATGGATCATAATGATCTGTTAATTCTCCTTTAGTTTCAACTACATAAACATCTTTTAACCCATTAGCATCTAATATTTTTCTCGCTACTTCTTGACCAGTTAAATTAGATTTTACTTTATATTCTCTATATTTTTTATAATTACCAGTTACATTAAATTGGGCCCATAAAACAATTATTAAACCTAATAAACCTAAACCATAATATGTAAATATATCCATTAAATCACCTCGTATATTGTACCTTCTCTGGTATCTTTTATTTTAATATTTTTACTTTCTAACTCTTTTCTTATATTATCAGCTTTTTCATAATCTTTATTCAGTTTAGCTAACTTTCTTTCTTCTAATTTTTCATTAATATATTTTATTAATTCTTCATCTAATTTCTTTTCATTATTTAATAAATTTAATGATAATACTTTATCATAATCTTTAATCACTTCTAATTTAGTACTATCACTTGTATCTTCTTTTAATATATCATATAAACAAGTTAACATTAAAGAAGTATTTAAATCATTACCAATTGCATCTTTAAATTTATTTTGATATTTTTTTACAATTTCATTATCAATATTTCCATCTTCTTTTATATTTTTAATCTTATTTAATAATTTATTATAAGTGTTAGTAGCTTTGTCTAAAGCATCATAACTAAATACTAATTGATTACGATAATGTGATTGCAAACAAAAAAATCTATATGCTAAAGGATTATAACCCTTACTTTCCAATAAAGATACTGTTAAAAATTCACCTTTACTTTTACTCATCTTACCAGTAGAATCATTTAAATGTTCACCATGTAACCAATAATTACACCATTTATGACCTAAATAAGCTTCTGATTGCGCTATTTCATTAGTATGATGAGGAAATATATTATCAACACCACCACAATGAATATCTAAGTATTCACCTAAATAATTAATTGATAAACCTGAACATTCAATATGCCATCCAGGGTATCCAACTCCCCAAGGGCTATCCCATTTCATTGTTTGATTTTCAAACTTACTAATAGTAAACCATAATCCAAAATCATAAGGATTTTTTTTATGAATATCTTCACTAACATCATCTCTAGCACCAATTATTAATTCATCTGGATTTTTACCTGATAATTTGTAATAATCTTTAGCTTTTGAAATGTCAAAATAAACATTACCATTTGATATATAAGCATATCCTTCACCTAATAGTTTACTAACCATTTTTATATAAACATCGATATGTTCTGATGCTTTTTCAACTATTTTAGGTTTTCTTATATTTAATTTATTGCAATCATCAAAAAAAGCTTTAGTATAAAAATCTGCTATTTCATAAACAGTTTTATGTTCTCTAATAGCACCTTTAATCATCTTATCTTCGCCCGTATCAGCATCACTAGACATATGACCTACATCAGTTATATTCATACATCTTTTTACATTATAACCTAAATATTCTAATCCTTTTTCTAGAATATCTTCAAATATATAAGTCCTTAAATTACCAATATGAGCATAATGATAAACTGTAGGCCCACAAGTATATAATGTAACCAAATCTTTATTATTAGGTATAAATTCTTCAACTTTTTTATTTAATGTGTTATATAGTTTCACATTCAATCACCTTCTACATTATTATATCATATAGAAATATAAAATAAAACAAAAAACGCATTATTGCGTTTTTGTTAAAGTTTTTTCTTCTTCCAAACATTTTAAAGATTCATGATTAATGATTTCTCCTAAATATTTAGAACCGTTTACTACTGCTGGACTTTCTTGTGATCCTTCAGTAAGCGCTTTAATTATAGTTTTATTTTCAGATGTTACATATCTTGCATCTCTATATAATTCAGCAAACCAATACCAATATTGTTCAGATAATAATCCACCACCATTAGTTAATGAATAGTTTTGATAATTTTCATCTGTAATTTTACCATTACCCATATAAAATTCTGTTATAAGTTTAAATGAACGTTGGAATTCTTCGTCAGTCATTGTACCATCATTTAATTTTTTTCTTAAACTTTGGAATTCTTTATCAATCTCACTAATGATTTTTTTATCTTGTTCATCATAAACTAATGGAACTAATGAAACATATTCCCCATTTGTTATATCATGTTGACCAACATTACTTGCATAACTATACATATTTTGGATTTCTTCTATCATATTTAAATCTTTGTTTTCCCACATAGTTTTAATATCGTCTTGATCCAAATAATCTATATTTGATACAAATAAAGCTGATCTAATAATTGTAGGGTCTACATTTAATCCTTTTGCTTTATTATCTTCTAATATTTCTTGAGTTTTTTGTTCAATATTATTAGCATTTAATAATTTTTCTTCTACAACAACTTCTGGTACTTCTTCAACTGGTACAGTAGAAGATATTGGTGTTACTGTTGGTTCAGCATTTCTTGATTTACCTGAATTATTAGTTTTATTTCCGATTAAATATCCGGCAAATACTGCAGCTAAAACTAAAGAAGCTAGTTTAATCTTACCACCATGTTTTTTGAAAAATCCTTTTGATTTTTTGTTAACTTTTAAATTTTTAACTGGCTTTAATGTCTTATCATATTCAGCTCTTTTTTCATCATCACATAAAGTTTCAGCAGCATTTAATAATTCTCTAAATTCTCTTTCTTTAGTTGGATCTTCTTCAGCAAATCCATCAGGATAGTTTTTATTAACGATTGAATTAAAAGCATTTCTAATTTCTTCTTTAGATGCATTTCTTGATACACCTAACATATCATAATAATTTTTTTCCATATTAATTCCCCCTCTTTTTTTGTGATATATACTACCACAATATATCATTTATGTCAAATTTACATTATTTCTCTCAAGTTGTTGCTAACTATTATAGCATTTTTATTTTTTTTGTCAAATTTAAAAAAATTTTTTAAAATATCTTGCATATTATATATAAATGTGTTATTATATTGGAGTATTAGTTGAACGGACCCTTAGCTCAGTTGGTTAGAGCATCCGGCTCATAACCGGGCGGTCGTAGGTTCGAGTCCTACAGGGTCCACCACTTATGCGAGTGTGGCGAAATTGGCAGACGCACTAGACTTAGGATCTAGCGCCTTATGGCATGGGGGTTCAAGTCCCTTCACTCGCACCAGTAAGCTTAAAATATCAACCTAAGAGGTTGTTTTTTTTATAAAAAAATCCTTTTATAAGGATTTATTTTTGTAACATTTTTAATAAATTAATTTTGAACATATCTTTTTCTTGATTTTCTTTTGATACCATAACACCTTTATATGTTGTTAATTCAGATTGATGTCCTTCTCCTAAAATTCCTTCAGGAGTTATTTTATCTAACATTACTATTTTCTCAGAAAAATAAACAGTATAATGTAATTTTATATCGCCATGAACTTTTGAAAACATTATATCAGTAGGCAATTTTAATTCATAATTTTTTGAATTATTTTCTTCATTGGTAGAAACTATTTCCCCTAAAAATTTTCCTTCTTTAAATGATGGATAATATGAAAAATATAACTTTTTATATGCTAACATATTGTATTTTTTTAACGATCTTTCATACTTTCTAAATTCATTTTCATTTACATATTCAAATAAATAAGCATCTTTCATATTATCGCACCTCGATTCTCTCCTATTCTTCTTAATTTTAACATAACAATAATTAAAAGTCAAACAAAAAAGAAGCAAGTTTACACTTCTTTTTTATTTCCTGTTAAATAATAGCCTTGACTTAATAATGTTTGGTCATTTTTACTTGTACTCCATTTATAATAAGTACCAGCAACAGTTAATTGTTTACGAGTTCTATATCTATAATAAGTCACATATCCTTTGACTGGAACTTGTCTAGTTTTTTGAACTTCTACAACAACTTTATAAGGAACTTTAGTAGTTACTGTTTCATAAATTGGCTCATAAGTAACACTACCACCTGTTCTTTTTACACAGTTGCTTCCTTCTAATGTATAACCAGGATAAGCTGCACAAGAATATGATGTACTACCGCTACTATAAGATCTTGTATATTTTTTATATGTATAAGTTGTAACGTTTTGACAAACATTAGAACAATCTACTGTTGTTTTGTGACTGACATATTCATATTTAACTGTATTACTATCATATAATGGTGAATTACTAGTTACAACAGTTTGGAATACCCAACTACCATAACCGCCTCCACCAGATGAAACAACTTGAGCTGGTTTGGTATCAACAGATCCACCACTAGTTACAGGTCTAGAACCAATTTGAACTTGAGTAGTTTGCTCTTTATATCTAACTTCAATTTCGTAATCAGTATATGTTTGAGTTTTATATCCTGTAACTTCTAATCTTTTTTCAATTTCAACTTGTCTTAAGTTAGTAACACTTATTCTATCTTTTGACCAGCTAGACCAAGGTCCCCAGCTAGAATAACTATTTTGAACATCTAAACGATATTCATATTTATATTTTTTATTAACTACTGGTGTGCCAGGTTCATCATCAGGCTCATCATCAGGTTTATTATCAGGTTTATTATCAGGTTTATCAGTCTTACCAGAATTATCTGGTTTTGTTATTGGTGTTGTTTCTTCTTTCATACAAATTTCAGAATCACAGTAATCATAACATCCCATATATACAATGATATAATCTTCATAATCTGAACATGATAATTGAACTTTCATTTGATATTCATCATTCATTTTAGTAACTTTAACATATGACTTATTAACGTCACAACTTTGATTGTTACTATCTTTAAATGATAATACTAATTTTTTCTCTAACATTTCCTTTAATGTTAATGTTACAGAATCACCAATTTTTTGTGGTAATCTAGCATTTGTAAAATAACCTTGAGCAGCATCACGCATACTTTCTATGTTATCTGCAAATAATCTACCATAAAGTGCTTGTAATTGTTCACTTAATTCACTACTTAATTCGTCCTTACCAACAAAATTATCACTCAAATAACCTTTTGTTGGAAATAACCAAATCATAATTAAAATAAACAAGACAATCATAAATAACTGTAATATAATGTCTCTTACTGTAAAAGTATTTTTTCTTTCTTCATACATAATAATTCCCCCTCTTTTTTTATGTCGTATATACTATCATAAAATTCGTTAATTGTCAAATAACAAAATTTTACAATATCTCTCAGTTGTTGCCGTATATTATATCATCTTTTTTTATTTTGTCAAATCGACACTAACTAGCGTACATCCAACATTAAACGGATGAATTTTAAATTCAATAACTTTTTTATTCTTAGATAGTACCAATTGGGTAGTATCCTTTAATATTCCACTACCTATTCCATGAATAATCACAATAAGTTTGTTCTTCATTTTTATATTATCATTGATAAAATCATTAATTGCTACCCTTGCAGTTTCTCTATCAAATCCATGTAGATCTAAGGATGGCAAATTATCAATAAATATTAAATCATTTAAATTCATTATATACTGCTTCCATTTCTTCTTTTGTAGGTATTGAATTTCTAGTTCCAATTCTACTTACTGATATAGCGCCTGCATAATTAGCTAATTGTAAGGCATATTTTGGATCATATCCGTTGGCTAAATAATATGTTAAAGCACCATGAAATATATCGCCTGCACCAGTTGAATCAACAGATTTTAGTTTTATTGACTTAATAATTTCATAATTATATAAACATCCTTTATCTTCTAAAGTTACAACTATTTCGTTATTAAATATCTCTTTTAATTTTGAATAAACATTTTTAATTGTATCAAAATCATCATAATCAAATTTTATATTAGTAACTTTTTCTGCAAATTCTTTTGAACATGCAACCCATTTTACCATCTTGCATAGTTCAATAACTTCATTTGTATCTCTTCCTGCATCGATAATAGATAATGCATCAGGATATTTAGATAATATATATTTACTCATTTCATATTCTTGACCATCAATTAATATAACATCTGGAGTAAAATCTAATTCGAATTTATTCATTTCAACTTTTTTTGGCTTATAAGCAAAAGTTGTTCTTGAGCCATTTTGTTTATTTGCTAAAACAAAACTTGATGTTGTACTATGATTATCTCTTAACTCTAAATATTTTGTATTAACATTAACATTTTCAAATTCTTCTTTTATTTTATGGCCATAAAAATCATTTCCAACTATTCCTGCAAAATAAACATCACTTCCCCAACTACCTAATAAATAAGCAGCCGTACTAGCAGGTCCGCCACCACATTCAATTCTCTCTTGAACTCTATTTTTAGTATTTTCTACTGGATATTCATCCAATGGTAAAGTTATATCATAAGTAGCATGTCCTAAACATAATATTTTCATTTTATCACATATAATCTAATTAATTTAGATTCCTTTCTTTCTGTAAATATTTTATCATTTTTAGGACTACTATTCAATATTTGATTTTAAATAAAATAAAAAAGTAGACAAAACTACTTTTTACATTTTAAATAATTTAGTAAAACTTTCAGTATTATTTTCCTTATCAAAATAAATTCCTTTTTGTGATGCTGAATTACGAGAAATTCTTCCTTCATCAATAAAACTCATCAAATCAATATTATCGTATTCTGAAACTTTATAAGCAAAAAGTTTAAATGGTATATTAAATTTATCAGATAATTCAATAAATGCCATTAATCCTTTTTCTTTTAATAAATTTAACAACTCAATATCATTAGGTAATAGTAAGGTTGTAATAAATAAATTTTTTTCACTTTCTTCAATTGGAAATTCTGCAATAAACTTTATTTTTTCTTCATCTGATAATGATTTAAAGTATTCTACAGAGTTATAAGCTGAATTTTTTACTAAGCAATATCTTGTTATATAATTTTCCATAGTTTACTCACATCAATTTAAATTGATTCCTTTCTATTTAATAATATACATGTTACAAAATTTATTACATTAAAACAAATTTGAAAACATATTGAACATTATATCACAAATAAAAATAAAATCAAATTTTATTAATGAAATATCTTTAATTCATAAACACACATACTATTTTCTCATAAAAAAGATTATCACAACAGATAATCAAATTTGTTTAGTTATTTAACATTAAACTAATATTTAAATATTTCTAAAGATATAACTTTTTCTAATTTTTTTAACTCATCTGGTTGTAACTTATGAACAGTCCTATACTGATTAAATAATTTATTTTCTTTACTCAAAATTAATGGCTTTTCATAATCAATATATTTTATTTTTACATCAACAGTATTTTTGTTGTTGCAATATTCCGAAGGACTATTTCTTAAAATATAAGGTTCCTTTACAATCACACCCCAGGAATATATTCCTGATTCTTTATTTCTACATTGTTTTCCAACATGTAATAATACTATATCATTTAATTTCATTTCTTTAGTAGCCAACATATGTTCAACATGATTTATATTTTTTACATTATTAAACATATTCCATTGCTTTAAATTAACAGGCTCAAAAAAATAATTCATAATTTCCACTCCTAATCACAAAAAAATAAACACTTTTTAATTTTATAACATTTTTTTATATTAATAGCCTATTTTCACTTAAATTAGACACCATTAATGTTTACTTATCTAATAATATAATTATAGCACAAAAAAAGACTAAATCTTATAATTTAGCCTTAATTTTCTTTTACAACTGCTTGAGCAGCAGCAAGTCTAGCAATTGGTACTCTAAATGGAGAACAAGATACATAATTTAAACCAACTTTATGGCAGAATTCAACACTTGATGGTTCCCCACCATGTTCACCACATATACCTAAAGTTATATCAGGTCTAGTTGATTTACCTTTGCGAGCAGCCATTTCAACTAATTGTCCAACACCAGTTTGATCTAATTTAGCAAATGGATCACTTTCAAATATTTTTTTATCATAGTAATCGTTTAAGAATTTACCAGCATCATCTCTTGAGAATCCATAAGTCATTTGTGTTAAGTCGTTAGTACCAAAACTGAAGAATTCAGCTTGTTTAGCAATTTCGTCAGCTGTTAAAGCAGCTCTTGGAATTTCAATCATTGTACCGATTTCATACTTCATTTTAATATTATTTTCTTTTAATATTTTATCAGCAGTTTCAACTACTATTTTTTTAACATATTCTAATTCTTTTACATCACCAACTAATGGTATCATAATTTCAGGAGTTACATTCATTCCTTTTTTATTTACATTAATTGCAGCTTCAATAACAGCTCTTGTTTGCATTCTAGCAATTTCAGGATAAGTAATTGCTAATCTACATCCACGATGTCCCATCATTGGGTTAAATTCTTTTAAAGCATCAATTCTATTTTGAATAATTTCTAAACTTATATTTAAGCTTTTAGCTAATGGTTCCATTTCTTCTTTAGTATGAGGTAAGAATTCATGTAATGGTGGATCTAGATATCTAATAACAACTGGATCTCCTTCCATTGCTTCAAATAATTTTTCAAAGTCTCCTCTTTGATAAGGTAAAATTTTATCTAAAGCTTCTTCTCTTTGTTCTAAAGTATCTGCTAATATCATTCTTCTAAAGTTAAAGATTCTATCAGTCTCAAAGAACATGTGTTCAGTACGACATAATCCAATACCTTCAGCACCGAATTTTCTTGCTTGAATAGCATCTTTTGGTGTATCAGCATTAGCTCTAACTTTTAATCTTCTAGTTTCATCGGCCCATTTCATAAATGTTTCAAAGTCACCACTGATACTAGCTTCTACTGTTTTAACATTTTCACCATAGACATTACCAGTAGATCCATCGATTGATAAATAATCTCCTTCTTTAAATACTAAACCATCTTTAGTTTTTAAAGTTTTCTTTTCTTCATCAATGATTAATTCACCGCAACCAGATACACAGCATCTACCCATACCACGAGCAACAACAGCGGCATGTGATGTCATTCCACCTCTAATAGTTAAAATACCATTTGCATCATTCATACCTTGAATATCTTCAGGTGAAGTTTCTAATCTTACTAATAAAGTTTCTTCTCCTCTTTTTTTAGCTTCACTTACATCACTAGCAGTAAAATAAATTTTACCAGCACCTGCACCAGGTGAAGCCGCTAATCCTTTAGCAATAACTTTAGCTTTCTTTAATGCTTCAGTATCAAACATTGGATGTAATAATTGATCTAATTGTTTAGGCTCAACTTTAAGTAAAGCTTCTTTAGGAGTAATCATACCTTCATTTACTAAATCAACAGCAACTTTTAAAGCAGCTTGAGCAGTTCTTTTACCATTTCTAGTTTGTAACATAAATAGTTTACCATTTTCAATAGTAAATTCCATATCTTGCATATCTTTATAATGATTTTCTAATGTTTTAGCTATTTCACTAAATTGTTTATAAACATCAGGCATAACATCTTTTAAAGTTGAAATAGGTTGTGGTGTTCTAATACCAGCAACAACATCTTCTCCTTGTGCATTAATTAAATATTCACCATATAGTTTATTTTCTCCTGTTGCAGGGTTTCTTGTAAATGCAACACCAGTACCTGATTTATCGCCACTATTACCATAAACCATTTCTTGAACATTAACAGCAGTTCCCCAACTACCTGGAATATCATTCATTCTTCTATAAATGATAGCTCTTTCGTTATTCCATGATCTAAACACAGCCGTAACTGCTTCAATTAATTGAACTTTAGGATCTTGTGGGAATTCTTCACCAGCTAATTTTTTATAAATATCTTTAAATTTTTTAGTTATTTCTTTCATATCATCAGCGTTTAAATCTGTATCATATGTAACACCTTTTTTTTCTTTAAATTCATCTAAAACTCTTTCAAAACTAGATTTTGGATATCCTTTTACAACATCTGCAAACATTTGAATGAATCTTCTATATGAATCATAAACGAATCTAGGATTATTTATTTTTTCACTAAAGTTTTTAGCTACTTCATCATTTAATCCTAAATTAAGTACAGTATCCATCATACCAGGCATACTAGCTCTAGCGCCACTTCTTACTGATACTAATAATGGATTATTTAAATCTCCCATTTTTTTACCTGAAGTTTTTTCTAAGTTAGCTAATTTAGTCATAATTTGTTCAATAACTTCATCAGCTATCTTTTCACCATCATCATAATATTTATTACAAGCTTCAGTTGTAACTGTAAATCCATCAGGAACAGGTAGTCCAATACTTTTCATTTCTGCTAAATTGGCACCTTTACCACCTAATAGATTTCTCATATCTTTGTTTCCTTCATTAAAAGAATAAACATATTGTGTCATATATCTTGCCCTCCTCATTATCTAACACAATTAAATTATAACATATATATATTAAAAAAAGAATAAAAACTTATTCTTTTTACATAATTTTTAACGGCTTCCACCGCCTCCACCACCGAAGGAACCTCCTCCTCCGCCACCTGCTGAGAATCCGCCGCCACCAGATGAATAAGACTGAGCTCTACTTCTAGCAGTATTAGCAGCTGATACTGATCTTGTTGAAATAGTATTTAAGAATATAATAGTGTCAAAATCAACATTATCTAAATTTTCAATATATTCAGGATATAGCTTTTTAAATTGTTTTGCCACTTTATCTGCCATACCAAATATGTAAGCAAACATTAAATATTCATCCCATAATTTAACTTCAATTGCTTCTTTTGTATCGATAGAAGAAAATTCTTCTAAAAATAATTTTAACCCATATAATTTTTTAGAATCTTCATATAAAATATCATCCATAACATTTTTATATTTACATTCTTTACGATTAGTTCTTTTATAAATATGACCTTGTTTTTTTAATTCTCTAATTTTATTATTTTTAATTCGATCAAATAAATTTAAATACTTACTATAATTTTTTTTAGCCCATTTTTCTAATTCTTTTGACTCTAGTATTCCATCAATACTTGCTTTATACATCATATCATATAGTTCTTGTTCTTCTTTTATATCTAATTTAACATCTTTATTAAGAACTATTTTAGTAGATTTTTCTTTTAATATTTGGACTTTATCTTCTTTAATCCATTTAAGCAATATTGCACCTAATATACTAGCCGAAGATTTTAACCATTTATTTAAACTAGCTAATGCATTAGCATAATATATATCTTTATTACAAGGAATATCTCTAAATAAAGGAGTGTTTTTTTTAGTTATTTTTTTATTATCTTTATATCCATATAAAGAATTACGCGCTATTATAAAAATGATAATAAAAGGAATAAAATACATTAAAAAGTTTAAAATTCCGAAAATAAAATTTATTATATTTGAAGAATTATTTGAATAATCATAATCATAAGAACCTTGTTCTGCTTTATTATATACTTCATCAAATGTATCGTATTTAGTAGTATTAGTAGTATTAAATGTGTTTAATGGGAATTTTGCTAATAAAACAGCATAATTTCCATCCATATTTCCTTCATTAGACATATATATCTTACCATCATAAACATAGGCATACCCTTTATATCCATAACCCCATACATCTAAAGTATCAGGGAAATCATAAAAACTAGATATTTCTAGTGTAAAATTATCAAAATTAACATTAGATAATTTATCAATAAAATTATAATATATTACTTGAGCATCATCAGTATTAAATATAAAATTACTTAATCTATATTCTAATTTAAAGGTATGATTTTTATAATCATATTTACCAAAACATAATTCTAAGCCATCATAAGTTTTATTGATACCATAATATCCTTTTTTTTCATTTAGAGATTCATCAACATCCCAATTTTTATATGTTAGTAAATCACCATCCATATATACTTTGAAATTAGATAATTCCATATTACCCATATTGTTTAAAACTTTGTACCATTCAGTTCCGTCAGTTCCTTTAACATTCCATATTTCTTCTATATTAGCGTTACCATTTTCATCTAAATATACTTTTATATCTATACTATAGATGTTGTTTTTAGCAGAAACAACACTAATACTAAATAGAAATGTAACAATCAAAAATATAATTTTTTTCATTATCTCACCTTTTTAATATTTTTTTAAATTCTTTTGAATGTGGTATTAAAACCTTATTTAAAAAACAAGTTTCACATAAAGGATCATAAGATTCATCGGCACCTATTAATACTTGATTTCCATCATATACATATTCCCCATTTACTTTTCTTGCATTAAATCTTGCTTTTTTCCCACAATCACAAACAGCTACTAATTCATTTAATGAATCAGCATATCTTATTAAAGCTTCACTTCCTTTAAACAAGTTACCTTTAAAATCGACTTTTAAACCATAACAAATAGCAGGAATATCAAAATGCTTAGTTATAATTACTAATTCATAAACTTGTCTTTCGGTTAAAAATTGTGATTCATCAATTACTAAACAAGTTAAGTTATCATATTTTTTAATATAATCAATTAAACTTTCATCTGGTTTTAAAACTATATCTACTTCTTTAGATATACCAATTCTTGAAGTAACTGAATCATTTCCTTTAGTATCTATAGAAGGCTTAATCAATAAAGCTTTCATTCCTCTTGAATTATATTTGTAAGCTGTTTCAATAACTTCTATTGTTTTTCCAGCACTCATTGCTCCATAATTAAAATATAACTTTGCCATAACTACCTCCTTGCCCGTGGATGAGCGTCCAAATACACTTTTCTTAAATGTTCATTAGAAACATGCGTATATATACCAGTAGTAGATATATTTTCATGACCTAATAATTCTTGAACTATTTTTAAATCAGCACCTTCATTTAATAAATGAGTTGCGAAAGTATGCCTTAATGTATGCGGTGATATATTTAATTTTAAACAACTTTTCTTAACTATATCATCGATAATCATTCTAATTGCTCGATCAGTAATTTTATTACCGAATTTATTTAATAATAAGTAATCACTATCTTTATTTAATATTGGTCTACTTTTAGTCAAATATTCTTCCAATAAATTACTACATACTTTTCCATATAAAACAAATCTTTCCTTATTCCCTTTACCTAAAATAAGAATACGATTATTACTAAAATCTATATCATTTAATTTGATATTTACTAATTCACTAACTCTCATACCACACGAATATAAAAGTTCTAAAATGAGTAAATTTCTTAAACCTAAGACATCATTTTTATCAGGAATACTAAATAAAATTTCTAAATCATTATAATTAATATAATTAGGTAATTTTTTTTCTACCTTAGGATTACTAATTAATAAACAAGGATTTTTTTTAATAACTTCTGTTTTAGTTAAATATTTACAAAAACTTTTTAAACTACTTATATGCCTAGCAATACTTTTATTAGTATATTTTTTATTATGTAAAAATTGTAAATATGATCTAATAAAATTATAATCAATTTTTTTAATACTAATATTTTTACAATAATCTTTAAATTGATTTAAATCTTTTTGATAACTTAAAATGGTATTATTAGAATATCCTTTATTTTCTAAATATTTATAAAAATCATTTAGTTCTTTCATTTGTACCTAATCCATCTGGCTTTCTATCTATCGAAATACCCATTGCATGCATTCTACTTAACTCATCTAAATCAAAAGGTATTTCTTCATCATAATATGAAATACCATCTATATTATAAAAATTAGGTTCATTATTATCTTCTAAAGTACGTACAACAGAATCTTTACTTACTTTTGGTTTTGAAGTTTTAGTTTGTTTATATATAGCATCAATAGTTTTTAAATTTCTCTTCTTTCTTTCAATTTCATAAGCTTTAATCATAATTCTTAAAACATCATAAAAATAATTTTTGTCTCTTTTTAATTCTCTTCTTAAAAAATCTGTTTGACTTACTACTTTATAATTAGTATATTTTATTTCTCTACATAAAAAAGGCGAAATCAACTTTCTAAAGCCATGTTGATTATAACCAATTTTTTCTAATTCTAAAAACTTAATCATAGTACCTTTATCTTTAATTAATTCTTTAAATGCAACTAAATGTTTTTTATACAATACTCTTCTTTCAACATACTCTATAGTCTTATTATTTTCTTTTACTTCTAAAACAACAATTCTTCCTCTAAATTTTCTACCAGTATTTCTAATAATCGAATTAATATAATTTTTATTTTGTTCTAAAAAAGCATCGATTTGTTTTTTATAATACTCCCTTATTTGCTCTGAATTCTCAAATTTTTTAGTTGTAAATTCATCTATTTTAACAGCATCATCACGCATCAATGTTAAACTTAATTTACACTCATCATCTAATACCAAACTTAATGTTCTTTCCATACTATTCACCTACTAAAAGTATACAAAAATTAAAAAATATAGTCAAGAAAATTTTGATATTTAAAAATATTATTTAAATAGAAATTACTTTAAAAATATGATATAATAATACTTCGTTTAGGGGGAAAAAATATGACTTATAAAGAATTTATGGAAATAATACCTGATGAAACTAAAGATTTTATAAACGAATTAATTCCATATCTAAATTATTATGATAGAAAAGAAATCGATATAAACGATTTGACTATACCATTTGAAGCTACTATTTTTTTACTAACAATTAGTGCATTACTTAAAGATCCATATTATAAAAACATTCTTATCAATTGTGGTATCAAAAACAGTAAAGAAATTAAAAATCTCGTTTTAGAAAAAAAATCAATTGAAAAAAATGAAGAATATTTTAATGATAATTATTATAACTTTTTAATTTGTAATGAAAAAAAAGATTATTCTTCTTTAACACCACTAGATTTACTAATTGATTTAACAAAAAAACTTATACAAAAAATCGAACCACACACAACTCCTGTATTTTCAAATCAAATTTATAATGTAGAAAATAAATTTTTTGTTAAAAAATTAGAAGATTTTTTAAAGGATTTAATTAGAGTAAATAATAATATTAAAAATGAACAAATAAAAAAAGAAATATTTAGTAATACAAATATCGATGTAATAAATTTTTTAGATAACGCTAGTAAAATAAAAACAATTATTAATTCTTATTTAGTAAAAAAAGATAAAATTTTAGAAGATCAAGACTTAACTGCTTTATCAGTTCTTATAGCAATTTTTTATACTAATTCAAAAGAATGTAATCAAATTAAAGAAGTATTAAATGACATTGGTATCACTATTGAAGACATATTTAATAAATTAGGTATAGATAAAATAAAACAATCTGATATTGAAGATATTATTCCAAACTATTTAAATTTAAATAATGAATATGAAAATTATTTTGATAACAGTAGTAATGAAACTATATTAAATATTTTTAAAAAGATATTTGATCGTAAAATTACCAATTCATTTGCTATCGAAGATTTATTTAAAAAAATGAATATCTACTTTGACCAATTTAAAGATTTTGATAATTTAATTACTGTAAACATAATTAGAGGATTATTATTTGACTTACCTAAGAAAACCCAAGAATATATTACTTTTAGTGCGAAAGCGTACACTTATTTAAAAGAAAAATTAAAAGATAAAGATGTTAAACTTGTATCAGCTCCGAACGACTTTACATTATTATCTTTTTATCTTGCAAGTGTTAAATATAATACTGCAATAAGCCAATTTTTTAATATTAATGGTGCTACTATTGATAAAGTAACCAAATTTTTGGGTATAGAAGTTGACCTTGAAGAAATTGCAAACACTGAAATAGACTATTTTAATTTGCCATATTATTTTAAAAAATATACTCATGAAAATAATTGTGCTAAAGATAATTTAAGTGACATTTTAATTCAATTCATTGAATCAAATTTAACTAATACATCAATCACTCAAAATAAATTATTACATGTTATTTTTGAAAATATAACAGGCGTTAAATTACAAAATGATTTTAGTTATCAAATGAATGACAATATAATTAAATACGAAGAAAAAAGAAAACAACAATTAAAAGAAGAATATTTTAAAGATTTGCCTATTGAAACTATTAATTTTTTAGAAAGCATTATGAATATTGATGGTCAAATTAATTTAAACAAAGAAATAAGTAACGAAGATCGTCATATTTTGGTTTTAATCTTAGCCATATTTGATTTAGAAAATAATGAAACTAAAGATTTCATTAGTTTTTTAGGAACTAATTTTGATAAAGATGATGTAATTAATTTTACAAATTCCTACTTCAATAATTCTAATTATGGCAATATTGAAGATTTAATTAATAATTATGATAAATATATTTTTAAAGGAAATAATAAAGGCAAAGAAAAACAAGATATAACAGTATATAGTATTGCGAGAAATATTTTTAATAAATCTTTTGATAACAGTATTTATATAAATAAATTTTTTGATTATTTTAAAATTGACCCAAAAACATATGAAAATTATGATCAATTATACCAGGAATTTTTAAAAGACTTTAAAAGAAAAGAAATTAAAAAAACTTATATTCAAAAGTATCAAAGTTTATGTAGATCTAACCAAGATGACTATTTAAATATGTTATTACAAATACATAGCAAATTATTAGACAAAAAAATTAATAATATTAAAGATATTGCCATGTTATTAGCTATATTAAAATTTCCTTGTCAATTAGTAAATTTTTTAAATAAAAATGATTTAACTACAGAAAAAGTTCTTGCATATCTAAATCTACCAAATGATTTTTTAGATGATATTAGGAATTTCGATTTAGAAGAAAATCATTATGATATTTTTATAAATAATTATTCAAATTATAAACCATTTGATTATAAAAAAATATTTGACAAGCCTGAAATAATAAAAATGATTAATGATTTAGGTATCAACTATAAAGTTTTAAAATATGAAGTAGATAATGAGAAAGATTATGAATTATCCCTAAGTGTTGATGAAAGAATTGAAATATTAAATAATAAACCTATTGATAATTTAGATATTGACGATATAGAAAGTATTATAAAATTTGGTAATTCCTTAAATTCTCATTCCCAATACATTCATGATGAATTTCCTAAAATGATGATTAATGATAGCACTAATGAATCAGTCAAATCAATTAACGATACACTTAATGAAGTTTATACTTTAAAAAAAGAAGAAAAGCCAAAAAGTATTTGGGAAAAATTATTTGCAATAGAAACAACAGATGAACCAAAATATGTTTTAAATAATAGTGCTTTATATGAATTAAAAGAAAAAATTGATAAAAATATTCAAAAATTATCAAATGAATTATTACAATATAATAACCTTAGAAAATATATTGATGCTTATCGTAAAAAAAATGAAATTTATTTAAATAAAATAAATGAGACTTTAAAAGTATTACTTGATGAACAAAATAGTCAAAGTGAACAAGATGACTATTCTGATATTCTATTAACAAGTACTAATTTACAAATTATAAAAAGTAAATTAGAACGTTTTAAAACATCAAAACTTTTAATGCAACAAGAATTAATAAAAATTAATCAAGCTATTGTTAATCATTTTACAACTATTAATGCTCTAGAAATGGCTAAAAACGATTTATTACCTTTAATTACAACAGAAGTGACCTTAAATAATGGTATAAATTCAGAATATCAATCTATAGAAATGACACAAAATATATTTAATTTATTTAAATCTTTATTAGATAAAAATCAAGAAGATACAAATCAAAATATTGAATTATTAAAGCAATCTTCTTTATCTAGCGATATGTTAGCAAAAATAAATGCTGATGTTGAATTATATTTACATCAATTATCAGGATTTGATACACCTCTATTAGATGAAAATCCAAAAACATTAAAAAAAGAAGCAGACTAATCTGCTTCTTTTACATAATCACAACTAGAACATTTTATTTTTTTACCTTTAATTGTTAATAAACTATTACATTTAGGACATTTTTCATCTATTGGTTTATCCCAATAAGCTGTTTTACATTTTGGAAAATTATTGCATCCATAAAATATTTTACCTTTTTTACTTTTCTTTTCTATTATTTTACCATCACAGTTAGGGCAATCAATAATTTCTTTAACTTCACTTGGTTTTATGTATTTACAATTAGGATAATTACTACAAGCAGTAAATTCTCCATATTTACCTTTTCTAATAACTAAATCACTACCACATTCTGGACATGTTTCCCCTGTTTTAGTTGCTTCTTTTTTAGGTAACAAATCAAATGCTTTTTTTAAAGCTGGTTCAAAATCATTATAAAAATCTCTTAATGTTTTAACCCAATTTTCTTTACCTTCAGCTATTTTATCTAAATCATTTTCCATATTAGCAGTATATTCAACGTTTATTAAATGACTAAAACATTCTTGTAATTTATCTGTTATTTCAATACCAATTTCAGTTGGTATAAATTTTTTATCTTCAACTGTCACATAATTTCTTTGTTTTAATGTTTCCATAGTAGTTGCATAAGTACTAGGCCTTCCAATACCTAATTTTTCCATTTCTTCGATTAATTTTGCTTCAGTATATCTACTTGGAGGTTTAGTAAAATGTTGTTCTTTAGTAATATCATTAGATACCAATACATTAGAATTATATGTTTCTAAAGGTGGCAAAGTTTTATCTTTAGCATCTTCATAATCATTATAAACTTTTAAATAACCATCAAAACTAATAATTTGACCAGTTGCTTTAAATTGATAATTATTATTATCTAAAATAACTGTAGTATTAATTGTAGTAGCATCTTTCATTAAACTAGCTAAAGCACGATAATAAATCATTTTATATAATTTATATTCATCATTTGATAAATAAGGTTTTACTGATTCTGGTGTTCTATTGATGCTAGTTGGTCTAATTGCTTCATGAGCATCTTGGACATTATCCATTTTTTTATTTGATTTAACATAACCAATATACTCTTCACCAAATTTATCTTTAATATAACCGTAAGTAGATTTAATAAATTCATCAGATAATCTTACTGAATCAGTTCTCATATATGAAATAAGACCGACTGTTTCATCTTTAAGTTCAATTCCTTCATATAATTTTTGCGCTAAAGACATTGTTTTTTTAGCATTAAATCCTAATTTAGTTGACGCTAATCTTTGTAAAGTACTTGTAATAAAAGGTGGATTAGATTTTTTATTTTTATTTTTCTTATCAACACTAACAATTTTAAATGTATTACTTAATTCATTTAATATTTCATTAGCTTTTGCTTCATTTGGAATTTTAATATCTTTATTATTATAATTAAATAAATCTGCTTCAAAATCTTTAAAAACACCTGTAATTGTCCAATATTCTTCAGGATTAAATTTATTAATTTCCCTTTCTTTATCAACAATTAATTTTAGAGCAACGCTTTGTACACGTCCAGCACTAGTACCATCAGTTTTTGCTTGCATTAATTTACTTAATCTAAAACCAATTATTCTATCTAATATTCTTCTTGTTTCTTGACTGTTAACCAAATCTTGATCTATTTTTCTCGCATGTTTAAATGAATTAATAACTGCATCTTTAGTTATTTCATTGAACACTATTCTTTGATAATTTTCATCTTTAAGTTTTAAAGTGTCAAACAAATGCCAAGAAATTGCTTCTCCTTCACGATCGGGATCGGTTGCAAGATAAACAAAATCTGCTTTTTTAACTTCTTTTTTTAAATCATTAATTAATTTAGATTTACCTTTAATAGTAACATAATCGGGTTTAAAATCATGTTCTAAATCGACACCTAAGCCATATTTTCCTTTAGTAGATAAATCTCTTATATGTCCTTTACTAGATAAAACTTCATAATCTTTACCTAGATATTTTTCAATTGTTTTACTTTTACTTGGGGACTCAACAATAACTAATTTCAATATTATCACTCCTCGAATATAATTTATACACTATAATTATTTTCTTGTCAAGAGAAAAAGACTTAATGATGAATTCTTTTAAGTCTCCTAATTACCTTCTTCTCAATTCTAGAAATATATGACTGGGATATACCAAGTAACTCCGCTACATCTTTTTGTGTTTTTTCTTCATTGTTATATAAACCATATCTTAAAATCATTATCTCTTTATCCCTTTTATTTAAATTATTAATTTCTTCATATAATAATTTCTTATTAGTTTCTTCTTCTAAGCCTTTGGTAACTATATCAGGTTCAGTACCCAAAATATCTTCTAAATGTAATTCATTTCCTTCCGCATCATAACTTAAACTATCTTCAAAACTAACTTCACCTTTTCTTTTTTTATTTTTTCTTAAAAACATTAATATTTCATTATCAATACAACGTGATGCATAAGTAGCAAGTTTAATATTTTTATCTAATTTATAAGTATTTACTCCTTTTATTAAACCGATAGTTCCAATACTTACTAAATCTTCTAAATCTACTTTTGTATTTTCATATTTTTTAGCTAAAAAAACAACCAACCTTAAATTATGTTCAATTAATTTAGCCCGTGCTTCTTCGTCACCTTCCATTGATTTAGTAACATATAGTATTTCTTCTTCTTTTGATAAAGGCGCTGGTAACTTATCAGCACTACCAACATAAAAAACTTCTTGTGTAAATAATTTTATAATTAATTTTTTTAATTTAGAAAACATTTTATCCCTCCAATAGTTTTTTATTTAACAAACAATCTACACCATCAATTTTAATCTTATCTTTTAAAATACCTACAATTACGTTTTTTTTAATGATACCTTCTATCTCTACTTTGTCCACTTTAAAACATTTAATTAATCCATCCCCTTTAACACATTTATAAGGAATATAAAAAAAATTATCTATATTTATTTCTTTATCTATTAGTATAACGGGTTTATTAGTTATCGGAGTAACTAAATTATTCCCTGTATCTAAAAACGAACTAAATAAATATTTCTTATTGTTATAGTAAATGTTTATTTTATAATAATTACTATAATTATTTTTTAACCATAATCCTTGTTTAATATAAATATATATAATAATTGGACTAAATATGATTAAAAATATAAAATTAATTGACAAGCCATTATTTATAAAAATAATACCATATTGCTTATATGAAAATTCAACATTTAAAAAATATAAAAAGCCACCTAAAACAATACTAGTCATATATAAATACAAAATATTTTTTAAAGTATACTTAATATCTTTATACCCAAAACTAACTATGACCATAACAATACTTATTAATACTTTATATAAGAAAAGTACTAATGAACTACTTACAAATAATAATAGTATACTAATACCACCAATAAAAGCTCCTCCAATTATTTTATAAATACTTACGTTTCTTCTAAGCAATATTGAAACAGATAATAATAATAAAAAATCAAATATAAAATTTAAAATCATTATTAAATCTAAGTATATTTTCGTATATATATCACCTCGTATAAATTATAAAAAAAAAATCATTAAAATTTTGTCATTTTAACGATTTAATTTAAATTTTTCTAATTTAGATTCAATATGTACCCTTTGAACAACCGCTAAAGAACACATTAAACTAATTGCGAATGTTCCACCGTAAGATAAGAATGGTAAAGGAACACCTGTTAGTGGTATTATTCCAAATAAACCACCTAAATTAATAAAAATATGCATAAATATGTAAGTAGCTACACCTAAGCAAATAAATCTTCCTCTTATAGTAGTTGCATTAGTAGATATCTTAAGAATTCTAAATAAAACAAATACATATGCTAAAAATATAAAACTACATTTTATAGCACCATATTCTTCTCCAATAATAGCGAATATACTATCTGTATGTGGTTCAGGAATATAAGAATATTTTTGTTTACTTTTACCAATACCCAAGCCAAATAAGCCACCATCATTTAATGCTATAAAACCATTACATATTTGATAACCAGTTGTTTCATATTTCGAACAAGGATTAAAAAAATCAAATCTTGACATCTGAGCATCACTTAATAAATAGCCTTGTCTTAAGACAATTAAACTCATACCAACTATTCCTAATCCTATAACTAAACCAATTGTTCTTAACTTATCAATTCTTCTAATTGGACTTGCTAAAAACATAACTCCAAATATTCCCAACATTATAAGAGCTCCACCTAAATCCTTTTGAATAAAAGTTAAAGTAGGAATTAAACAAGCAACAAATAAAATCAAACCTATTTTAGACCATTTTTTAGGATTGTCTGAATTTAATATACGATAATTTTGTTCAAATAAAACAGCAAACAATACAATCATTACTGGTTTTGCTAATTCACTAGGTTGTAAAGTACCAATTCCTGGTATTGGTAACCAGTTAATAGCACCATTTACTTCTTTTCCAAATGGAAACAAAAGAATAACTAAACCTAAAACAAATATATAAGCCAACCAAATTAAGTCTTTATATGCTTTTGTTTTCATATTTAAAATAATATAAGAACCTATTAATCCAATTATTAACATTTGTAATTGTTTAAAAAAGTAATAATAAGTTGAAACTTCATATCTTACAACTGCTTCACGACTTGAAGCAGTAACTATATTTAATAAACCAAATAAGAAAAACAAAATAGTAATTATTAATAATGATCTATCCATTTTACTTATTAAGAACTTAAGGTTTTTTAAGAACTTTTTCATACCTTCCACCATATATTATAATATCACATATTTAATAATTTGAAAATACAAATAATAAAATTTAGGTGTTTTAAATGAACAATTCGTACATATATTAATAAAATATATTAGCTAGAAGGAGGTAATAAGTATGTATTACTACGGAGGATATAGCGGTTATGGTTACGGTCAACCATACGGTTATGGAAATGGTTCTGGTTACGGAGCTGCTATCATTTTAGTTTTATTTATTTTATTAGTAATAATTATAGGTGCTAGAGCATTTGAAAATAACTCTGGATGTCACACTCAATCACCTTGTCAAGGAAGATAATCTTCCTTTTATTTTGCTTTTTTTTTAAATTGTGGTAAAATATTCGTTGTTGTGGGAGTTGATTCTTATGTTTAAAAAATTAGATATATTAGATGAAAAAGATAAAAGATTAAGAATGATTAGTAAAGATGCTACTTTTCCTTTATCAAAAGAAGATAAAGAATTAATTAAAAGAGCAATTGATGAATTAACCTATAGTCAAATAGAAAATTTAGCAACAAAATATAATTTAAGACCAGGAATGGGATTAGCATTTCCTCAATTAGGTTTAAATAAAAGAATAATTATAATCGTACACGAAGTAAAAGAAGGAGTATTTGATGAATACGTATTTGTAAATCCTAAAATAGTATCATACTCTAACGAAATGATTGCAGCGGATGTTGGTGAAGGATGCTTATCAGTTAATCGTGATGTTGAAGGACACGTTCCTAGATATGCTAGAGTAACAGTTGAAGGTTATGATATCGATGGCAATAAAATAAAAGTAAGAGCAAGAGAAGATTTATCAATTGCCTTCCAACATGAAATCGATCACTTAAATGGAATATTATTTTATGATCGAATCAACAAAGATAAACCATTCTTTAATGAAAACGAAATTAGATTAATTTAAAAAAGCGTTATTTAACGCTTTTTATACTATTTTTTATAAAACCATCAAATAATGGATGAGGTCTATTAGGTCTACTTTTAAATTCGGGATGAAATTGACAAGCTATAAAAAATGGATGATTTTCATATTCTACTATTTCAACTAAATTAGAATTTTCATTAATACCAGAAAAAACAAAGCCATTTTTTTCTAGTATTTTTTTATATGTATTATTAAATTCATAACGGTGTCTATGTCTTTCTTTAATATTTTCTTTATTATATAACTTATAAGCCAAAGTATCTTTTTTTATTTTACAATCATAATTACCTAATCTTAAAGTTCCACCCATATTTATAACCTGTTTTTGATCACTCATTAAATCAATAATTGGATCATTAGTTAATTCATCAAATTCTGTTGAGTTAGCAGTTTCAATTTTGCATACGTTTCTTGCAAATTCAATACAAGCCAACTGCATACCTAAACAAATACCTAAAAAAGGAATATTATTTTCTCTTGCATATTTTATTGCTTTTATTTTACCTTCTATACCTCTACTTCCAAAACCGCCAGGAACAATGATACCATTACTATTTTTAAATGTTTCTTCTAAGTTTTCTAATTTTTCCGAATCTACCCAATTTATTTTTATTTTTGTATTATATTTATATCCAGCATGTTTCAAGCTTTCTACTACCGATATATAAGCATCATGTAATTCAACATATTTACCAACTAAAGCAATCTCTATTTCATTTTTTAAATTATTAACTTTATCTACTAAATCCATCCAATACTTTATATTTGATTTGTTAATTTCTAAATTAAATTGTTTTAATATTACCTCATCTAACTTTTGATTATAAAAATTTAAAGGTATTTGATATATATTTTTCACATCAATTGCATCAATAATATTTTTTACATCGATACTACAATATAAACTTAATTTACGTTTAATATCATCATCTAATTTATATGGGCAACGACAAACTAAAACATCTGGTTGAATACCTAATCCCCTTAATTCAATAACTGAATGTTGAGTAGGTTTAGTTTTTAATTCATTAGATCCATATATATATGGTATTAAAGTAGTATGAACAAATAATGTTTTTTCTTTACCTAAATCATTTCTTAGTTGTCTTAATGCTTCTAAATATACCTGTGATTCAATATCACCAATTGTACCACCAATTTCTGTTATAACAAAGTCTGCATTACTAGTAGCACTAGCTTCAAACACTTTATTTTTTATTTCATTAGTTATGTGAGGAACGAATTGTACAGTAGCCCCTAAATAATCTCCTCTTCTTTCTTTTTCAATAACTGAAGAAAATATTTTACCAGTTGTACAATTAGAAGAATAATTTAATTCTTCATCAATAAATCTTTCATAATGACCTAAATCTAAATCAGTTTCAGCTCCATCATAAGTTACAAAAACTTCACCATGTTGATAAGGAGACATCGTTCCTGGATCAACATTAATATAAGGATCAAACTTTTGCATAAATACCTTATATCCCCTTGCTTTTAATAATAAAGCAATACTAGACGCTGTTATACCTTTGCCTAATCCTGATACAACACCACCAGTTACAAAAATAAATCTTGCCATAAAAAAACCTCCAAACTTGAGAGTTTCTAGGCTCTCTTTAATTGTATCATAATTTTTTGTAAAATAAAAGCCATAATTAAATTATGACTATCTTTTTTTACTTGGTATTGTTAAATTAGCATCTTTAACTAATACAGTTGGACCTTTAGGTATTCTATGAACGTTTGGAAATGTTTCACCTAATTTTCTTAAAGCCAATTCTTTTTATTTTATTTCTTCTTTTTCTCTTATTAAATCTATTAAGATTATTGTATTAAAATAATTTAAGGAAACAATACTTACTAACAACATCAAAATATGCATTTTATTTATATCAAATCTATTTTTACCAAATATTAATACTATACTTATAAAAACATTTATAAAACTTAGATAACAAATAACTGGTAAATTAGAATTTAAAACAGGAAACAAAGATAATGTAATAATATAATAATATTTAATTGCGAAATTTTTTCTTTTGGTACTCATTTTATGACTTTTAAAATAAACAATAAACAAAATTACCATTAATATTATCAAATTTAAACTTTTACTATGTAGAAAATAAATAGCTGACTTATTTCCACAATTATAATACATATTAATTGCTAATAAATAAATGATAGCAATTGTAATAGATAAAGTTGATTCAACTAAACGACATTTATAATTAGTTATAATTTTTGATTTTTCCTTATAAGAAGCATCATTACGAAATATAAATATTGCATATAAAATACTATATATAATACTAAAAATATCAAACACATAAATATTATATAATGCCATAACTATAATAAGAGAAAATGCCCCTTCATGATAACTATTTTTATCTTTTTTACTAATATATGTCATATTTAAATTTCCTCTAATTTAACACTTACTAATTTACTAACCCCCGATTCTTGCATTGTTATACCATATAACGTATCAACATATTCCATTGTTTTTTTCTTATGGGTAATGATTATAAATTGTGTTTTTTCTTTTAAACTACATACATACTTACCAAAGGAATCAACATTAACATCATCTAATGCTGCTTCAACTTCATCTAATATACAAAATGGAACCGGCTTAGATTTTAATATAGCAAATAACAAGCTAATTGCCGTAAATGTTTTTTCTCCACCTGATAATAATGAAATAGTTGTTAGTTTTTTACCTGGAGGAGATGCAACTATTTCGATACCTGTTTCTAATATGTTATTAGGATCAGTCAATTTTAAATCTGCTGTTCCACCTTTAAATAATTCTTTAAATGTAGTATTAAAGTTTTCTTTAATAACCCTAAATGTCTTAATAAATTCTTTTTCCATTACTTTATCCATTTCAGATATAATTTCTAATAAAGTATTTTCAGCTTTAGTTAAATCATCTCTTTGATTAATTAAAAATTCATATCTTTCATTAACAGTTTCAAATTCTTCGATAGATCCCAAATTAACGACACCAATTTCTTTAATTTGTCTTTTTAAACTGTTAACTTTATTTCTAGCTATATCAATATCCATATCTAATTTATACCTAGTTATAGCAGTATCGTAAGTAATAGAATAATTTTCAGATAAAGTATTTAATAAATTATCTATTTTAACATCTAATCTATTAACAGATATTTCTAATCCATTTAGTTCTTCTTTTTTATCATTATATAAACTATTTTCTTTTTTAACAGTTAATTCATAATCAGATAATTCACTATTTAATTCTTCCTTTTTCTTTAATAAACTATTTAAATATAAACTAACTTTATTTTTATTTTCTAAGGTATCATAATATTCTTTTAATACTTGTTGTTCTTCATCCTGTAATTTATTATCTAAAATATTATTATTACCCATTATTTCATATGTTGTTTCTTTTAAATTTTCTTCTTTTGATATTATTTCATTTTTATAATTATCTAATAATACATCTTTATTTAATTTTTCTTTATTAATTAAATAAATTTTATCTTCAATACTTTTATAATTATTATCTACTTCATTTAATTTTTCTTCTATTTTACTTATATTATCAGATATCAAATTAGCTTCTTTTATTTTATTTTCTAATTCATATTTTTCTAATATAATATTTCTTGTTTTAGCAGTATTACCACCAGTTAAAGAACCACCAACATGAAGTAATTCACCATCCAAAGTAACTATTCGATATTTATAATTTATTGCTTTAGCAATTATATTAGCATTATCTATATTATTAACAACTAAAACGTTACCTAACTGATTTAATATTATATTAGAATATTTTGAATCATATTTTATTAAATTACTTGCAATATCGATAAAACCAGGTAAATTAATATTAATATCTACATTTCTAGGCTTAATAATATTTAAAGGGAAAAATGTAGCTCGACCTAATTTATTTTCTTTTAAATAGTTTATTGCTTCTTTAGCACATACTTCATTATCGACAACTATATTAGTAGACGCAACCCCTAGTACTGTTGAAATAGCTAAAGAATATTTTTCTTCGACATCAAATAAATTACCAATTATATCATGAATACCTCTTAATTTTGGATTATCTAATACTTTCTTAACTGAAGTTGGCAAACTACTATTATTATCAATACTATATCTTAAAGATTCAATTTGTAAATTTAAATTATTTTGAGTTTTTAAATTATTTTGTAAATCTAAATTTAATTTATTTTTAGTGTTTTTAACATTATTTAAATCAACATTTAAACTATCTATTTTTTTACTTAATTCAATTATTTCTTTTTCAATTAAATCTTTTTCATTTTTAATATTATTTAATTCTGTAGTTAACTTTAATTCCTTTTCTTTTAATAAAACTAAATTTTCATGAACTTTACTATTTTCAACATTATATTTTTGACGCTCTAAAATAATTGCTTTACGACTATTTATTTTTTCTACATCAGTAGTTAATTTAATTAAATAATCTTGATATTTTTTTATTTCGTTATCTAAATTGATAATATTTTTTTTATAATCTTCTATTTTAGCTTCATATTTACTATTATCAGTAGTTAATTTAGATATTTCTAATTTTAATGTTTCAATTTTATTTTTATTGTTTTGATAATCAAAATTTAAATTAGTTATATCTTCGCTTATTAAAGCAATTTCAATATTTTCTAGTTCAATATTTAATTCTTTATATTGAATAGCTTTTTCTTTTTGTTCTTTTAAAGGTTCAATTCTATCTTCTAACTCATTAATAATATCATTTATTCTATTCATATTATTATGAGTTTTATCTAATTTTCTTAATGCTTCTTCTTTTCTTCTTTTATATTTTAAAACACCAGAAGCTTCTTCAAAAACAATTCTTCTTTCATCTGGTTTATTAGATAAGATTTCTTCTATTTTGCCTTGTGAAATAATATTAAAACTTTCCTTAGCTACTCCACTATCTAATAATAAATTAGTTATATCTTTTAATCTTACTCTTTCGTTATTAATAAAATATTCGTTACTTCCATCTTTATAAACCCTTCTTTTAATAGCAACTTCATTAAAATTTAAAGGTAAATATTTATCTTTATTATCAAATATTAAAGTAACTGATGCTACATTGGATGGATTTCTTGATTTACTACCAGAAAATATGACATCTGTCATATTTCCATCTCCTCTTAAAGATTTTACTGATTGTTCACCTAATACCCATCTCACTGCATCAACAACGTTACTTTTTCCACTACCATTAGGTCCTACTATACCTGTTATTTTATTATCTAATTCAATAATAGTTTTATCAGCAAATGATTTAAAACCATGTGCCTTTATTGCTTTTAAATACATAATGCTTACTCCTTTATTGTTACTTTTCTTAATTTAATCGTTTCGTTTCCAGAAGAATCAGTTGCAACATATTTAACTGTGTAATCTCCAGGCAATATTGTTATATTATTTGAAACAGTTATTGTTACAGTTTCATTACTGTTATCTGTTACTGTTATATCAGATTTAAAATCATATGTTTTAGATTCCTCATAAGTCATTTGTAAACTATTGCTAAAGGTTATTTCTGGTCCTTTTGTATCACGTACAATTATTGTTCTATAAGCTACATTATCACTAGTTGTATATTTAGTTAAATATATACCTTTTTTATTTAAATCTAATGTTGGCGTTGTTACACTTGTAACATTAGAAACGGTATTACCATTTGCATCTTTAGCAACAACACCAGGATCATTATAACTAGAACTACCAAGTTCAACGTATTCTAAAACATTACCATTAACTTTTATACTAGTAATAGAATTATAATCTTTAACATTATTACCATTAACATTGACATTATACTCGATAATACCTTCATTATTAAATATTTCTAATACCATATCATTAGGAAATAATTCTTTAGTTTTTGGATTTTTAATATCTATATCAATTAAACCTGCTTCCTTTAATTGACTTAAACTCAATGTAATCTTTTCGCCTAAATCTGGTCTTTGATTATCACTCATCCAAGCTTCAAGCGCTAATTTGATGGTATTTATTTGGTCATTATATAAATCTTCTTCTCCTTGTTTTAATACAGTAGAAAAAGTTGCACTTATAATTAATAAAACTGCCCCTAAAATAACAATAACACCTAATAATTCTGCTAATGTAAAACCCTTTTTCATATACTCCTCCTAATTCATTAAAATATCACCAATTACTTCTATTAATTTAGATTTAAAATCTTTTAATCTATAATAATTATCTTTAAAAAAATTATTTTTTGCTTTACTACAATCTATTTCAATTAAATTTTTACTCTTAATTACTATATTTGTATCATATCTTCCATATCTAGTTTTCAACAATTCAATATCAATATTACCAAAATAAAATATTTTTCTTTTATTTATATAAATACTATCCTTAATAAAAGTATTAAAATATTTATTTATGTCATCATAATTACAAATAATATAATCAATTTTTTTCTTTTTGAAAATTTTTCTTATTTTTTTAATTCTTATCGTTTTATTAAATAAACTAAATTTACTTTTACCTTTAGAATGAGAATTTAATAAATCACATTCTGTAATTTTATCATTAATTTCTATTTCTTTAATTAAATTTTCATCTAAACCAATACCTAAAACTCTACCATCTAAATTTCTAATTATCTTTATTAATTCTTTCATTGTTAACCTCTTTTAAAATATCATTTATAACATAATTTGTACACAATAAACCCGCTGTTCCTACTACATAACTAATAGAACCTAATTTACTATTTTTTAAAGGTGGCTCTTCACTATAAACAACGGGAATTTTACCTTTAATATTTTCTTTTTTAATTAAATTTCTTAATTTCTTAGCTAAAGGATCATAACATGTCTTATCTAAATAACTAATTTTTATTTTACTTGCGTCAACTCTATTAGCCATCCCCATAGACGATATAAATTTAATTTTATTTTTTAAACAATACTTAATTATTTCTTTTTTAGTTTCTAAAGTATCACAAGCATCAATTACATAGTCAACTTTATCTTTAAATAATAAAGATAAAGTATCTTTTGTAATAAATTCTGTTATTTTAATAACTTCACAATCAGGATTTATTTTTCTAATTCTATCAAACCATACATCAGTTTTATACAATCCAACATTATCAATATTAGTCATCAATTGCCTATTTAAATTAGATATATCAATTTTATCATTGTCAACTATAATCAATTTATTAATATAAGTTCTAGCTAAAGTTTCTAATGCATAACTTCCAACTCCGCCTAAACCTATTATTAATATTGTTTTATTTTTTATAACATTTAATTTGTTATCTAATAACCAAATTAATCTTTCTTGCATACCTTTCACCATTATAATTATACCTAAAAAACTTAATAAAGTAAAGGAATTTAGTTAAAATTAATTGTTGTATTAAGAAATAGAGCATACTTTAATATAGGTGATTTTAAATGAACATTGTAGATTTAATTATTAAATTTTCTTCTTTAATTATAGCAGTTGGTGTTATACTATCAAACATTAATAAAATATTTGCTCCTATTTATAAAAAAATTACTGAATTAGAAAAAAACCAATGTAAAAACTTTTTAGTTGATTTTCTAGCAAGAGTAGAAAACAAAGAAAAAGTTACAGAAAGTCAAATAAATAGAGCGTATGAAGTATATGATCACTATATCAAAGATTTAAATGGAAATTCATTTATCAAGGATAAATGGGAAAGATTAATGGATAATATTCTTTAAGCTAATGTCTAGTAATAATCAAAATAATTTGTTATAATTACAAAATGGAGGATGTAAAATGAAAAAAAATAGGAAAAATCCCATGAAAATAATTATTAGCGTTATTTTAGGTATTATTTTTGCTATAATCGCTATTATTTTTATAAAAAACACTTTTACTAACAAAGGAGAAATTTATTCAAATAACGGACTTACAATAACTATGGATGAAGGATTTTATAAAAAAGATTCAGAATTTGCCGCAATATACTATGAAAGTATAGATGTAACACTAACAGGTGTAAAAGAATATTATGAAAATTTAGAAAGTTTTGATATAAATAAAGATAGTCCTTTAGATGATTATGCTGAATTAATTTCATATGCTAACGAAAAAGATTATGATTATAAAAATTTAAATGATAAAACGCTTTATTATACGTATGAAGAAACTATTAATGATAAAAATTATTTTAATATGGTAGCAATTACTAAAGGTAGTGATTCATTTTGGATAATTACTTTATGTTGTGAAACTAAAAACAAAGAAGAATATATCCCAAAATTTGAAAAATGGTTAAATACTATAGAAGTAGAATAAAAGCTTGTTCATTTTAAACAAGCTTTTTTCTTACATTCTTGATAAACATAATTAGCCGTATAACAATCTCCTACTGCCCTATGTGATACTTGATTTATTTTAAAATATTTTTTTAATGTTTCTAATTTATAATTATACATTTGAGGCAAATATTTTTTAGCAAGTAATAAAGTATCAACATTTTTATTGTTTAACTTATCCATATTTAATTTATTTAAATTAACATTAATAAATCCCAAATCAAATTCATTATTGTGCGCAATTAAAGGTAAATTCTCAATAAAATCAATAAATTTAGGTAATACAATATCAATTGTCTCTTCATTTATTAAATCTTCATCTTTAATACCTGTAATAGTTGTTATTATATCTGGTAATTTTATATTAGGATTAATTAAATAACTAAATTCGTCAACTAAAACATTATTTCTATATTTTAAAGCGCCTATTTCAATTATCTTATCAATATCTTTATTTAAACCTGTAGTTTCAATATCAAAAACTACATAATCATCATACATCATACTAATTCCTTTCTATTATATATTTTATATATACCAAATATAAAAATTAAGCTAACAA
Source organism: uncultured Bacilli bacterium (assembly GCA_944371325.1). Taxonomy (GTDB): domain Bacteria; phylum Bacillota_I; class Bacilli_A; order RF39; family UBA660; genus Faecisoma. Next base: position 80,985 of record CALVXO010000003.1, read on the forward strand.
ATACACATATTATTATATTTAAAATTGGAATATTATTGTTTAATATTATATTTCTAGGATCACCCAATGAATATATTGAAAAATATTTAAAAAATTCAGATTTATCGTTTAAATTAGATAAAATCATTAAAAAATAACTAATAAATACTATTCCTATAGATACACCTAAAACTTTTTTTGTTTTGTTAAAAAAACATGATATAAACATACTAATAAAAAATATTGGTATACATATTAATATAGGTGAAATACTCAATAATAAAAACAATTTTAGATCAATTTTTTCAATTAATGATAAACCAACTAGATTGAACAATAAAATAAGTAATATCATTAATATAATATAAAATATACCAACTAATATTTTTGAAGTTATTATTTTGTTTCTACTAATTGGCTTAGCATATAAATATTCAATTGTTCTATCATTTTCTTCTTTTAATAAAATATTACTGCCTAATATTGATGAATACATTCCAGTTATTAATAAAATTAAAACGAATCCTTCAGTTTTCAACCAACCAAATGCACTGGATATAGAAGTAATATCCATATTAAACATCTTAAGCATTTCTTCAGGAAAAACTTTAATTAATTCTTCCATATCTTTAATATTTTCACTATTCATAATTGATGGATACATAATAAAGACAATACCAAATATACTCATTAAAATAATTATCCAAATTAAAAAACTTTTTAAATTTACTTTTAACTCTCTTTTTATCATAAATCACCTATAAAAACCCAAAAACATATCTTCTATTGAAGGTTCAGTTATTTCTAATTTTAAAATATTGTATCTACTTAATAATTTGATAAGATTATTTATATCTTCATTATATAAAAACTTATATTCATAATTATCTTTTTTATATTCTACATTTAGTTTTATATTATCTTTTGTTTTTATAGTAACTAAATAATTATGATTGCTTATTTCATCCAAATTAGTTATTTTTATTAATTTTCCATCTTTAATAATACCTACTCTATCACATATTTTATTAATTTCACTTAAAATATGGGTCGAATAAAATATTGTATTGCCATTATTTTTCTCTTCTTTAATTAATTCATAAAATACTTCTTGCATAATAGGATCTAATCCGCTCGTTGGTTCATCTAATATAATTAATTTAGGACTATGAACTAAAGCTAAAATGATACCTAATTTTTTTAAATTTCCTAAAGACAACTCTTCAATTTTTTTACTTTCATCTAACTTTAATTTATTAACTAAATATTTCCTTTTTTCTTTTATATTTTTTTTATAAAATGTTTCATTATAATCTAACATTTGTTTAACTGTTAAATCATCATATAAATTTATTTCACTGGGTAAATAGCCAATATCTTCTTTTTTTAAAGTATTTATTTCCCCACTTGTTTTATTAACCAAACCCAAAATACATTTAATAGTTGTCGACTTACCTGCTCCATTAGGTCCAATAAAGCCAAAAACTTCACCTTTATTTAATTTTAAAGATAAATCTAAAACTCCTACTGTATTGCCATAATATTTTGTTAGATTTTTTATTTCTAGCATTATTACCACCATTTTAATTATATCAAAAAAAATCAATTTTTGATATATAATTCAATTTTTTTCTCCTTATAAGCAGTTATAATACTATTCCATATAACACTATTTACATACCTAGCTTTTTTAGGATGAATTAAATATCTTATTGTTAACTCAACATAATCATCAACTACTTTAGTATATATCATAGGTTCATATTTGTTATAATAAATTCTAAAATCATCATCCATATGACTAATTTGTTTTTCCATTTTTTTAGGAATCAATTTAACTATTTCATTACTATTTATTATCTTATATAATTCCTTTTTTATTTTAATCAAATCACTATCAATAGGAACCTTTATAGACATTTCATCCCAAATATACTTAAATAATTTAGTGTAGTTTTTAATTGGTTTAGTAAAAATAATAGAATTAGGAAAAGTTACTACAACACCAGTCGATTGTCCATTTTCTTCTTTGGAATTTATTTCTAACACACTAAACTCCAAAGACGATATATTAGTAACATCCCCTTTTATATCTTCTATTTCTATTCTATCTTCTATTTTAAATATTTTTTTAAATTTGATATACATACCACAGAAAAAATTTAGTACTATATCTCTTAAAGCAAAAGTCAAAGCAGCTGAAAGGAAACTAATTAAAGTTATTAAATTTTTAATATAATCTTCCCAAACAAACATTAACATAATTATATATACTATATTTAAAAATATTTTAGAATTTTGAATATAAGCATAACGTTTACTATTATCTTTTACTACCAAATTAATTACAAATTTAACAATATGTTTTAAGCAAATTATAATTAAATAACATAATATTGTATTTAATAACAAACTAACATACTTTATATTAATATGTAAAATAACACTTACATAATTATAAAAATTATTTACTATATCCATATATAACCTCCTTGCAATAGAAAAAAACTCAATATGAGTTTACATCTTTTCAATTGTTTTTATGCCTAATATACTAAGGCCATTAGTTAGTACTACTTTAATTGCTTCTAATAACATTAATTTAGAATATTTAATTTGTTCATCTTCTATATTACTTATATTTATCTTTTCGTAATAAGATGAGAACTTTTGAGTTAAATTAAAGATATATTTAGTTAATAATACTGGTTCATGAGTATTTAGTAAATCATCAACTAAACCTGGAAATTCAATTAAATCTTTAACTATTTTATATTCTAAGTCATCTGTTAATTTTATTTCAACATTATTATATTTATTATTTCTTAAAATAGAATTAATTCTTACAATACTATATAAAATATAAATTGCAGATTCACCTTGGAAACTAGTAGCATTATCAAAATTAAAATTAACTATTTTATTTTTAGATACATTTAACATCGTATATTTAATACAAGCATTAGTTAAAATATTTAAAGTATCTAAATTACATTCTAGATTTCTATTTTCAAATTCTTTTTTTATTTTTTCTTTTAAAGCCTTAATAAAATCAGTAACTAACACTAAAGTACCGTTAGAAGTACTCATTTTATCACCATCTAATAAAACATAAGAATAACTTATTAATTTAGGTGCTTTATAACCTAATATATCTAAAGTTGCCGCTATTTGTTTCATATAAACTTCTTGATCTTCACCTAATACAATATAATTATTTTTACTATTTAAATCCATTTTATGCATTGTATAAGCAATATCTTTAATTGGGTATAAAGATGTTTTATTAGATCTTGTTAATACTAAAACAGGTTCTTTAGTAGGAATATCATAATCACTTAAATCAACATAATTTCTACCATTTTCATCAACTCTTAATTTACCTTTTTCTTTTAATTTATTTAAAATATTAGTTAAATAATTGTTATATACATAATCAGATTCATGAGTGAATACATCAAAATGAATATCTAATTCATCAAATATTTTCATTTGGCCATTAACACATTTATCAGTAATATTTTTAAATTTATCAATCATTTCTTTATTACCGCTTTCAACTAATTCCAAATAATCAAAAGCTTTTTGTTCAATATTTGTATCATTTTTAGCATCATTAGAAATTTTTACATAAACATCTAAAATACTTTTAAAGGAATCATCTTTTAAACCATACTTTTCTACACCAATAATTAATAACGCTATTTTTTTACCCAAATCATTAATAAAATAATGTCTTTCAACTTTATATCCTACAAATTGATATAATCTAGATAAAAAGTCTCCTATCAAACTATTTCTACATCTTCCCATATGTGGCTCAGCATTTGGATTGATTGAAGTATGCTCAATTAATAATGCATCATTATGTCCTTGATTTAAAGAGCCATAATTTTTATTATTTAATATTTCATTAATAACATTACTTACTTTATCATAATTTAAATAGAAATTAACATAAGGACCCATAACTTCTATTTTAGAAAATATATTTTCTTTATCTTTAATATTTTCTTTAATCATTTTACTTATTTCTAATGGATTTTTATTAGTTTCATCTCTAAAATTAAAGCATGGCACACTATAATCACCCATATTTGGTTTAGGTGGTGTTTCAACTACAATTTCCTTATCTTTAATAATTTCTTTAACTAGTTTAATAATATAATCTTTATACATAAAATCACCCTTTCAAAAATAAAAAGTCCCTATAACATAAGGACGAATTATTCGCGGTACCACCTTATTTTATAGAAGACTATACACTCTAATCTTTATAGCAGATCTGCTTTAAAACTCCAAGACGCGTTCATAAAATATTATCATTATCTTCCACTAACCGATAACTCACTATAAATAATTGATTTTATTACTATTTCTCTTCCTCGTTTTCAATGTACTTAATTTTAACAAAATATTTTAAATTTGTCAAACTAATATTTATTATCTAAAAATATTTTTCTATATTACTGCATACTAGCTTCATAAATGACGCTTAATACATATATTATTTCATCTTCCGTAAAACCTTCATTTATTAATTGTAACGCTAATTGTTCATATGTATATTCTTGTACACTTAAATAAGCCATGGCCATTCTTAAAGCTTGATAATACCAATCAGCACCACAATTTTCAGCTCCGTATGTTGCTTCTTCTTCATTAAAGCCTTTCTTTCTTAAAAAAGATATTATCTTAGTTTTAGAAGCAGCCATCGACTTTAAATAAATTTTAGCACTATTAACAGCGCCTTCATTACCATAAATAGTGTTATGAAATACTGGTTCAAGATCTGAATATGGATTTGATTCATCTTCTTTATTTAAATCATCATCTGATTCGCTTTCTTTTTTTAAATCATTATCTGATTCGTCTTTTTTTTCTACTTCTGTTTTATCGATTTTGTTATCATCTTCAATGGAAATTTGTTTATTAATATCTTCAATCTTGTCATCAGGTATTGTTTCTTTAACATCATACTTATTTTCTTCCATAAGTTTTTTTATTTTTTCATCTAATTCCTCAGAAGTATCTTGTTTTACTTCGTCTTGTGATAAAGATTTTAATCCGTTACTTGCATTGTACGCAATAAAGATAACACCACCAATTATTAATCCTAAAACAATAATTATAACTGAAGAAATTAAAATATTTTTTCTTCTAATATCCTTTAAATCCACCATATTCTCACCTACTAATATAATTTTAACACACAAACATATAAATAGTCAATTTAAGTAACTGTATATTTATGTAATAAATTTTATTTACTATATTCTATAACAAAAGATCTTTAAACTACGGACAAATAGTATATCCAAAACTTTAGAAATATTTGATAAACAACTAATCACTAAAATAATATCATAAATTATTAATAAATATTTATAATAAATTTATTCTATTTTTAATATTTTCCATTCCTAACAACTTCATTATTTCATATAAATCTGGTGTCATGGATTTACTTGTTAAAGCAACTCTAATAATCATACTAATGTCTATAATGCTCCCTTTATAATTATCAGGATTTTCTTTATATTTTTTCACATCCGAACAATACCCATATTTATCAGATAATTCTTTCATCTTATTAAACCAAGTATTTTTATCATCAGATGTATCACAATAATTATTAATATAGTCAGTTAAAATAGTTCTAATTTCATTTATATCTTTTATATTTTGCCATTCATATTCAAAGTTATTAAACAATTCATTATACATATACCAAATATAATTCTTGATTTCGGAATAACAACTAAAATCTTTTCTTGGTTTCTTTTGTTCTCTTTCTATATTTAAAATATCAATAGTATATTGTTTATATTTAGTTATCAATTCAGCAAAAGTTTTATCAAATTCTAAAGCCCATTCTAATAAATTATTATAAACTTCTGTTGCAGTTAATTTTGAAATATAGTTTCTAGATATACTTATTATTTTATCTAAATCGAATAGTGCCCCATTTTTACTCATCTTACTAAAAGAGAACTCAAAATCCCTATAAGATTTAGTTGGATTTTGTAAATACCAACCATCAAAATTAGAATTCATTAAAGTTGCAAAATACAATTTAATTGCTTCAACAGGAACACCTTTTTCGTGATAATATATTGCCGCTGCCTCTGGATCTTTTCTTTTACTAATTTTTCTAACTGAATCACCATCTTTTATATTTAACGGTAAAATGTGTGCAAATTTAGGCGGTTCAAAACCACATGCTTTCCATAATTCTAAATGATAAGGAACAGAAGAAATATAAGAATCATCTCTTGTAACAATTGTTACTCTCATAAAATGATCGTCGCAAACATGAGCAAAAGCATATGGGGGTATACCATCAGATTTAACTAATACTTGATCTAAATCATTTTCTGGTAATTTTATTGTTCCTTTAACTAAATCTTTAAATATTATTTGATTATTAAAATTTCCATTTGATTTTAATCTTAATACCCATTTGTCGCCTTTATCAATATGATCTTTTATTTCATCATATGTTAAATTACGACACTTTGCATAATGTCCATAATATCCAATTCTATCTTTTCTGCTTTCTTGGACTTTCCGCATATTGTTTAAATCTTCTTCAGAACAAAAACAAGGATAAGCCCTACCAATAGAAACAAGATATTTAGCAACCGTATGATAAATTTCCAATCTTTTAGATTGAATATATGGCCCATAATTACCACCTTTAATCGGGTGTTCATCTACCTTATAATTATAATGTTCTAAATCTTTTATTCCTAATTCAATTCCATTTTCTATTTTTCTTTTTTGATCTGTATCCTCAATTCTTACAATAAATATTCCATTAGTTTGTTTAGCAATAACTTCTGGAATAAAAGAAGCGTATAAATTTCCTAAATGCATTCTTCCAGTTGGACTAGGTGCAAATCTCATTACTTGTGCTCCTTCAGGCAAAATTCTTTCAGGATACATCTTTTCTAAATCTTCAATTGTTTTTGTGATATTTGGGTACAATAAATTGGCTAAATCATTATAATTCATTTTTATCAATCCTCTCTTTAAACAAAAAAATAGATTCATCCAATAAGGACGAATCTATCGTGGTACCACCTTAATTTATATAATTAGTTAACAATTATATATCTCTATATCTTAACGCGATTAACGAAATAACTTGTATACATTATTTTGCTCCAAAGCTTCCTTCAAACATTTCAATTGTTATTTTCCACCAGCCAATAACTCTCTACGCATTGAATATATTTTACTCTTCTTCTTCGTTGCATTCAAAATATAAATTGATTATAGACCATTTTAGTTTATTTGTCAATATATGCAAAAAGATTCCAAAAAGGAATCTTTAATACAATATTGATGAGAACCCTAGGCGAGATGAATGCTCACATATAAATATGCTTACTGGTCTAACCAACACATTCATCTAATCCTATAACCTTATTTGATCCATCTTTGTAATTTATAGCATTTATATCATTTGCTTTATTTATCAAATATGCTTTAAATAACAATTCCCATCATTACATATAAAGAAGCAAAAACCTTCAGTTCTATAATTAATTGTTGACTTATTAATAATTTCTATTGTCAGAAGATACGTTTCTTCTGATTTTGAAAGTAAAGCATTTACATATTTATTTAATTATTTGGCATCAAGCATGTGTACCATATCCTTTCAGTTTTTATTATATCATGAATTTAATTATATTTATCAATAAAATCCTAAGCTATTATCTTTTTTACTTGAATCAAAATTACAATATCTTTATCTTAAAAATATCATATAAATGCACTAAAAATTTAAAGAAAAAACTAACTCATTTCTGAATTAGTCTTAAACCCGAAAAGTTCGAGTACATTTTTAAATGGTAGCGAGAGGGGGATTCGAACCCTCGACCTACTGGGTATGAACCAGTTGCTCTAGCCAACTGAGCTATCTCGCCAAAAAATTGAACAATATAATAATACCATATTAGTTCAATTTTGACAATAGTTTTATAAATTTTTTTCATAATTTTTTAAAACGTTAGAAAGTAGCATAGCAATTGTCATAGGTCCTACTCCACCTGGTACAGGTGTTATATAAGATGCTACATCTTTTATATTTTCAAAATCTACATCACCATACAATTTACCATCTACTCTATTCATTCCTACATCAACAACAACAACATGTTCTTTGACCATATCTTTAGTTATTAAATCTTTCTTACCAACTGCACATATCAATATATCAGCTTGTTTAGTATATTGTTTTAAATCTACTGTTTTAGAATGACAAATCGTAACAGTTGTACCTTCTTGCAATAACAACATAGCAAGTGGTTTACCTACCAAATTGGATTTACCAACAACCACAGCATGTTTACCATTTAAATCAATATTATATTCTTCTAATAATTTAATAATTCCTTGTGGTGTACAAGGCACTAAATTATTATTGTCTTTAAATAATAACCCCATATTTATATCTGTCAATCCATCGACATCTTTACTTTTATTTATTAAATTTAACAATTTATATGTATCAAATTTTTTAGGTATTGGTAATTGAATTAAAATACCATTAACATAAGAATCATTATTTAATTCAATTATTTTATTAATAATTTCTTGTTCATTTGTATCTTCATTAAACTTAGCATGGATAAAATTAATACCAACATTTTCACATGCTTTCCTTTTTGAATTAATATATATATTGCTTGCTTCATCATTACCTATTTGAATAACAGCTAAAGTAGGCTTAATTAAATAATTTTTAACTTTAGATTTAATATCACTTTTTATTTTGTCACTTAAAGTTTTTCCATCTAATATCATATTATCCCTCCAATGGATACTTATCAGTTAGTTTTTTTACTCTTAATTTTAAATCTTCTTTGTTACCACCTTTTAAAGTGTCAACTATAATATTACCAATTTCAATAAAATCTTCTTCTTTTAATCCCCTAGTAGTCATAGCAGGACTTCCTAATCTAATACCACTAGTTTTAAAAGGCGATTCTTTGTCAAATGGAATTGTATTTTTATTAACTGTAATATTTACTTCATCTAATAAACTTTCAGCTTCTTTGCCTGTCATATTTAAACTTGTAACATCTACTAATATTAAATGATTATCGGTACCACCAGATACTATCCTTAGACCATTGTTTGATAAAATATTAGATAAAGCTTTAATATTTTTTAATACTTGTTCTTGATATATTTTAAATGAAAGTTGTAATGCTTCATAGAAGCACTGTGCTTTAGCAGCAATAACATGCATCAAAGGTCCACCTTGAATACCAGGGAAAATAATTTTATTTATTTTTTTAATTATTTCTTCATTATTAGTTAAAATTATTCCACCCCTTGGACCTCTTAAAGTTTTGTGAGTAGTAGAAGTTACTACATCAGCATAAGGAATTGGTGATGGATGTAATCCAGTTGCCACTAATCCAGCAATATGAGCCATATCAACCATTAAATATGCCCCTACTTTGTCAGCAATTTCTTTAAATCTTTTAAAATCTATTATTCTAGAATAAGCTGAAGCTCCTGCTATAATCATTTTAGGTTTATTTTCTAAAGCTAATTCTTCTAATTTATCATAATCAATTTCTTCTGTTTCAGGATCAACATCATAACTAATTATTTCATATTCTAAACCACTAAAATTAATTGGATGCCCATGAGTCAAATGTCCACCATGAGATAAATTCATACCCATTACTTTATCACCAACATTTAGTAATGCTTTATATACCGCCATATTAGCACTACTACCAGAATGAGGTTGAACATTAGCGTATTTACAATCAAATAATTTAGTTACATAAGTAATCGCTAAATCTTCAACAGTATCAACATTAACACAACCACCATAATATCTTTTACCAGAATATCCTTCTGCATATTTATTAGTAAAGATACTTCCTTGTAATTCTAAAATATCTTTAGAAACATAATTCTCAGACGCAATTAATTCAATATTATTTTGTTGTCTTAACTTTTCTTTTTCTAAAGCTTCTTTAATTTTTACATCCATGCTCATCATCTCCATAAATAGTATAACATAAAAAAAATTCTAATTAAATAGAATTTTTTAATAATTTACTTTTCTTAATTCAAAATAACTTTGTGGATGTTCACATACAGGACATACTTTAGGTGCAGATTTACCAAAATGAACATGACCACAATTACGACAAATCCACATTTCTTCAGTTCCTTTATTGAATACTTTTTCAGCTTTAACATTTTCTAATAAAGCCTTATATCTTTCTTCGTGATCTTTTTCTATTTTACCAACACTTTCGAATAAAAATGCTATATGATCGAATCCTTCTTCTTTAGCTTCTTTAGCAAATCCAGCATACATATCTGTCCATTCATAATTTTCACCTGCTGCTGCATCTTCTAAGTTTTCAATAGTACTTGGAACATTACCACCATGTAATAATTTAAACCAAATTTTAGCATGTTCTTTTTCATTACCAGCAGTTTCTTCAAATATAGCTGCTATTTGTTCGTATCCTTCTTTTTTAGCTTTTGATGCATAATAAGTGTACTTATTTCTTGCTTGAGATTCACCTGCAAAAGCTGCCATTAAATTTTGTTCTGTTTTACTTCCTTTTAATTCCATAATTAATTCATCCTTTCCATACAATCATTACATATTCCCATTAAAACAACATCACTACTTAACACTTTAAAATTATAATTATCTAAAATGTATTTATCAATATTTAATAGACCAATATCAATTATTTTATCACATTTCATACAACATAAATGGCAATGATCAGTGTTTTTATCATATCTATCAATAGTTAAAGGTATTTTTTTTATTAACTTATTATCTACCAAACTATTTAAATTACGATAAACTGTACCTAAACTTATATCTGGTATTTCTTTTTTTACATTTTCATAAACCATGTAAGCAGTTGGATGATCATAACTATTATTTACAATTTCAAGTATCTTTTGTCGTTGTTTAGAATATCTCATGATTCACCTCTAAAGTAGTAATCATTCCTACTTCTATTTAATTATATAATATTTACTTATTTAAGTCAATATTATTTTCTTCTAATTTTTTTAATATTTTTCTTTGATTAGAAATAATTAATTCGATGTGATCATGAAGTTGTTCTAAAATAAGTTCACTTTTCAAATCAGTTCGATAATCATTTTGATTTCGTAAACTATCTTTTTTAGCTTGTCTATTCTGACTCATCATAATAATTGGAGCTTGTAAAGCTGCAATACATGATAATAATAAATTTAATAAAATAAATGGGTATGGATCAACATTATCCCATAAATAAACATTTAATAAAATCCAAATAATTAAAAATAATGTAAACCCAATTATAAAATACCAACTACCAGCTATAGCTGTTATTGTATCAGCTACTTTATCCGAAAATTTCATATTATTTTTATCTAATTTATCAACATCAACAGCAATTGGTTGATCAAATAATAATTCCATTAATTCTTCTTCATCAATTTCTTCTTTACTTTTTAATAACATTTTTACTATTTCTTTTTTCTTATTCTTATCCATTTTTATCACCATATAAATTATACTTTATATTAAATAAAAAAACAAGAAAAAAAGATTCAAAACTGAATCTTTTAAGCTAATAATAATTTTTTTATTTCCCTTATAGACAACACCTTTCCTTGACTAACTATTTGGCCATTAATTACTAAGCCTGGAACATTTTTAATTCCGTATTTATTTTTAGATGAATCATCTAATTTATCAATAACAGCATTACAATTAATTTCTTCTACTGCTTTATCAACCATTTTAGACAATTTCATACCATTACTACAATTAGTTCCAATTATCTTAATGTTTATAGTCTCACCTCATTTCTATATTCATTATAAAATATAAATATAGAAATTGTGTGTTAGATTAATGGGAAAATATGGTAATTAAATATATAGACTATTTTATTAAAATTTGATAAAATTATTATTAGAGGTGTAATCATGTCAAATGAAGTATTTATTAAAATATTATTAGTTACATTAACTTGTTTTTTATTTGTATATTTAATGGTTCCATTAGTTAAAAAAATTGCCGAATATGTAGGTGCTATGGACATTCCAAATAAAAGAAAGGTTCATAAAGTCCCAATTCCAAGACTAGGTGGATTAGCTATATTTGCTGGTTTCTTATTTGGATATATGGTATTTTGTAAAAATAATTATTTAATGAATTCAATCTTAATTGGAAGTTTTATAATAATTATTACTGGAATGATAGATGATATTAAACCATTAGATGCAAAAGTTAAATTATTAGGTCAAGCAATTGCCGCTTCAGTTGTTGTATTTTATGGAAATATTTTACTATCAAGTATTAGTGCATTTGGAATTTATATTAATTTTGGATTATTAGCTTATCCAATAACAATTTTATTTATCTTAGCATTTATTAATTGTATGAACTTAATTGATGGTTTAGATGGCTTAGCAGCCGGTATTAGTAGTATATTCTTTCTAACAGTTGGAAGTATTGCTATATTTAAAAGTTCACAAGGATTAGATTTTATATTATGTTTTATTATGTTAGGATCTTGTTTAGGATTTCTAAAATATAATTCTCATCCAGCCTCAATATTTATGGGTGATACCGGTTCAATGTTTTTAGGTTTCATTATAAGTATAATAGCTTTATTAGGATTTAAAAATGTTACAATGACATCCATTATTATTCCATTCGCTATTATAGCAATTCCATTTTTAGATACTATATTTGCAATAATAAGAAGATATTTAAAAAATGAAAGTATTACTAAACCAGATAAATTTCATATTCATCATCAATTATTAAACATGAAATTTTCTCATAGAAAAACAGTATTTATTATATGTTTTATTGACGCTTTATTCGCAATTACTTCTATTATTTATGTTTTAATCGATAGACAATTAGGTTATTTATTATATGGCATATTAATGTTATTAGTATTAGCATTCGTTTTAAAAACAAATGTAGTTGTGGAACATAAAAAAAATATTTTTGATAAAATTAAAAAGATTAAGAAAATATTGAACTGAACCCCAAAAGTTGGACAGTTTATAATTAGTTTCTAATTAGAGGATTGTAACCTGTAATTTACAGGGGA
>CALVXO010000004.1 GCA_944371325.1 uncultured Bacilli bacterium
TCCCCTGTAAATTACAGGTTACAATCCTCTAATTAGAAACTAATTATAAACTGTCCAACTTTTGGGGTTCAGTTCAAAATGCTTAATCTTTTTTTGATTCCATTACAGCAACAGCAGTTGCAACAGTAGCACCTACCATTGGATTATTACCCATACCAATGAATCCCATCATTTCTACGTGTGCTGGCACTGATGATGATCCTGCAAATTGTGCATCTGAATGCATTCTTCCCATTGTATCAGTCATACCATATGAAGCAGGACCAGCCGCCATATTATCTGGATGTAATGTTCTACCTGTTCCACCACCAGAAGCTACTGAAAAATATTTTTTACCTAATTCAATTCTTTCTTTTTTATAAGTTCCTGCTACAGGATGTTGAAATCTAGTAGGATTAGTTGAGTTACCAGTAATAGAAACATCAACATTTTCATGATGCATAATAGCAACGCCTTCTCTTACATCATTAGCACCATAACATAATACTTTAGATCTTTCACCATCAGAATATTTTATTTCTTCTAATATTTTTAATTCACCAGTATAAAAATCAAATTCAGTTTTAACATATGTAAAACCATTAATTCTAGAAATAATTTGTGCTGCATCTTTACCTAAACCATTTAAAATTACTTTTAATGGTTCTTTTCTTACTTTATTAGCTGATTTAGCAATTCCAATAGCCCCTTCAGCAGCAGCGAAAGATTCATGGCCTGCTAAAAAAGCAAAACACTTAGTTTCTTCACTTAATAACATTGCTGCTAAATTACCATGACCCAAACCTACTTTACGATCATCAGCAACTGAACCAGGAATACAAAATGCTTGCAATCCCTCTCCTATTGCTTTAGCAGCACTCGCAGCATCTTTACAATTTTGCTTAATTGCAATAGCAGCTCCTAAAGTATAAGCGTAACATGCATCATCAAAACAAATTGGTTGAATTTCTTTAGTAATTTTAACAGGATCAAAACCTCTATCTAAACAAATTTGTCTAGCTTCTTCTAAATCTTTGATGTTATATTTTTTTAATACCTCATTTATTTTATCTATTCTTCTATCATAACTTTCAAAACTTATCATTTTATTACTCCTCTCTTGGATCTATTTTTTTAACAGCTTCATCAAATCTTCCATATTTACCACTAGCTTTTTCTATTGCTTCCATAGGTTCAATTCCTGCTTTAATATTATCCATCATTTTACCTAAATTAACATATTTATAACCAATAATAGTATCATTTTCATCTAATCCTATTTCAACAATATATCCTTCCGCTAATTCTAAATATCTAGGACCTTTTGCTTTAGTTGAATAAATAGTTCCAACTTGACTTCTATGACCTTTTCCTAAATCTTCTAATCCTGCCCCAATATCTAATCCACCTTCTGAAAAAGCAGATTGTGATCTACCATAAACAATTTGTAAAAATAATTCTCTCATTGCTGTATTAATAGCATCACAAACTAAATCAGTGTTTAATGCTTCTAATATAGTTTTACCTATTAATATTTCACCTGCCATAGCTGCTGAATGAGTCATACCAGAACATCCTAAAGTTTCAACTAATGCTTCTTGTATAATTCCTTCTTTAATATTTAAAGTTAATTTACAAGCCCCTTGTTGTGGTGCACACCATCCAATACCATGAGTTAAACCAGAAATATCTTTTATTTCTTTTGCCTTAACCCATTTCCCTTCTTCAGGAATTGGTGCTGGGCCATGATCGACACCTTTTTTTACACAACACATATTTTCTACATCTTTTGTATATTTCATAATTACCTCCTATTGATACATAACAATTATATAATATATAAATAAATTCTTCAAGTTTAAACAAATATTTGACAAAAAAAGACTATCAAAATTGACAGTCTATTTTGCTGCTGGTACTTGTTGAGTAATACAATGAATATTACCGCCACCTAACAATATTTCGCGTGCTGGAATTGCTTCAATTACACGATCTGGATATAATTGTTTTAACAATTCTACAGCTTTTTGATCATTAGGATCGTTAAATGTAGGAACAGCAACAAATCCGTTACCAGTATAATAATTTACATAAGAAGCAGCTAATCTATCTCCTTCTTTTCTAGGTAAAGTTCCAGCTACTGCATCAACGCCTACGCTTTCTCCTTTAGTAATTAAAACAGGTTTTGGTGTATACATTTTATGAATTTCTAATTTTCTACCTTTTGCATCAGTTTCATTACTTAAATAATCATAGGCAGCTTTACTAATAGCATATTGTGGATCTGATTCATCATCTGTCCAAGCAAGTACAACTACACCTGGTTTAACAAAATTACAGATATTATCAACATGCCCATTAGTTTCGTCATTATAAATACCATTTGGTATCCATAAAACTTTAGAACAATTTAAATAATCGCATAATACTTTTTCAATTTGTTCTTTAGTAAGATTACTGTTTCTTCCTTCAGATAATAAACATTCTTCTGTAGTCATAACAGTTCCTTCACCATCAACGTGAATAGAACCACCTTCTAAAATAAAATCATCTAAACGATATCTATCGACTTGTTCTAATTCACTCATTTTCATTGCAACTTTATCATCTTGATCCCAAGGAAAATATAATCCATCTACTAATCCGCCCCAAGCATTAAATTTCCAGTCAATAGCTCTTTTATTTCCTTTATCATCAATTACAAAAGTTGCCCCACAATCACGCATCCATGAGTCATCATTACTCATTTCAACAACTTTTACATAATCTGCTAACATGTTTCTAGCATTATCATATTGTCCACGTGATACACACATTGTAATTGGTTCATATTTACCAATTACATTAGCAACATGAGCAAAAACATGTTGAGCTGGTTTTCCACCTAATCTCCAATTGTCTGGTCTTTCAGGCCAAATCATATAAGTTCCAGAATGTTTTTCAAATTCACCTGGCATTCTAAAACCATCATTCTTTGGAATAGTATTTAATCTTTTCAAAAATTAACCCTCTTTCTTTACTCTAAATGCTAAAATTTCTTGAATTATAAATGATACAACAACACCAATAATTAATGGCATATTTGCTTCAATATATTCTTTAGTAAAATCACCAAATAAAGTGAATATTACTGAAGATACTAAAAATATAAGTGGAATCCAAGTAACTAAATTTAAAATTAATTTATTACCAGGTACTTTATAATTTCTTTCAGTCTTATCAGTTTTTCTTAATTTTAAGAATGCTGGGAATAATGGAATATAACTAATTAATAAAGTTACTAAACTAAAACTAAAGAAAGTCCAGAATAAATTAGAAGCTTCTTCACTAACATATCCTAAAATTATACCTAAAATAACTATAAATGTAGCAACAACGCCATTTAAAATAGATGCCATATAAGGTACTTTTTCTTTGTTTTCCTTAGCAAATATTTTTGGTAATCCACCATCTTCAGCAGAATATTTGGCAACACTATTAACACCAAATGACCAAGAAACAATATTAGCAACCATAGTATAAATAAACATTAAACCAACAACTATTACAACTGTTCTAATAACTGTTGAACTCATACCTAAATTAGCTAATAATATTGCAAATGAATCAGTAATTCCTGCTACTTCTGCGTCTTGAGTAGACATAGCTATATTAATACCTGTTGCTGGCAAAATATAAAATAATGCCATTAATGCTCCACCAATAATTAAAGCTTTTGGAATTTCTTTTTTAGGATTTTCCATATCATCAGTATATGTAGCAACAACTTCAAATCCTAAGAAGTTGAAAATAATAACCGAAATAAATGATAAACTTAATAAATCCATAGTTGGTAATAAATCAGAAACACTAGCAATTGGATTAGCACTTTCACCAGTTTTAATAAATACATAAATACCCAATAAACCTAATGAAATCATGAATAGTATTTTAAAGAATGTTCCTATATTAACTATCCACTTGCTTTCACCAATTCTTTTAGTTCCTAAGAATGAAACTAACCATGTATAACCTAATTGTAAAATTAATAACCATACAATAGATAATTCAATTTCAAATATACCAGCTACTACATCTGTTACTGCAACGGCTAATGAAGCAATCCATAATGGGAAATTAATCCAATAATTCCATGCAACACGAGCAGCCCATTTTTTACCAAATGCTTTTTTTACCCAATCATACATTCCACCTTCACTGTTAAATGTACTACCTAGTTCAGCAGTAATTAAACCATAAGGTAAACAAAATGCTACGATTAATAAAATCCACCAAAAATATTGTGTATTACCAATTGCAGCAGTTGGTGCAACACTTTCAGCTACTAAAGTAATACAAACTGTTGCTAAAATAGCATCAATTAATTTAAACTTTTTCTTTTTCATAATTAACTCCTTACATACCTAAATTCTTTTTGCATATTTCAATTGTTTCGTCTTTTTTACCCATAAAATATACAAGTAATGCGCGAATAGAAGTTAATCTATTTTCAGCTTCATCAAAAGCAATAGAACGATCTGAATCCATAACCTCATCAGTTACTTCTTCTCCTCTTGTAGCAGGTAAACAATGCATAAATTTACAATGTTTAGAAGCCTTATTTAGCATATCCATATCAACTTGATATTTTGGATAAAAAATTGCTTTTCTTTCTTCTTCTGGTAGTTCAGATTCATATAATCCATACCAAACATCAGTATAAATAAAATCTGCTCCCACAATTGCTTCTTCATCATCTGTAACTAAGAATGTTCCGCCACTTACTTTACAGTTTTCAGCCGCAATTTTTTGGAAATGTTCATTTAACTGATATCCCTTAGGTCCAAAATGAACAAAATTACCTCCTAATTTTGTAACAATCATCATTAATGATGCACATACTTGTGTAGCATCACCAACAAATACTATCTTACAATCTTCAAATCTCTTTCCTTCTGGAAGATGTTCTAATATTGTAGTTAAATCGCCCATTTCTTGTGTTGGATGGTTATAATCACTCATACCATTAATTACAGGAATATCGGCATATTTACCTAAATTTACAATAGATTCGTGTTTTTGGACACGTGCCATTAAGATATCTACTAAACGTGATAAAACTTTAGCAGTATCATAGTAAGTTTCGTGTTTACCTAATTGAATTTGCCCTGGTGCTAAATATTGAGCATGCCCACCTAATTGTGTCATAGCAGTTTCAAAAGAAACACGAGTTCTTGTAGATGATTGTTCAAAAATCATTCCAAGAGTTTTATGATATAAGACATTTAAAGGATATCCAGCTTTAATATTTTTTTTAATCAAGATACCTAAATTTGCAATATCAAGAAGCTCTTCTTTTGAAAAATCACTTGTGTCAATATAATTTTTTTTCATATCTACCTCCTATTATTATATTACAATTTAATTATACCATACACAAGAAAAAAAATGCATTTTTTTTTTGCATTTTTTACATTTTATTTAATATTTGCCCATATATGATCATATAATTTAATATTTGAACCTATATTTTTAACAAATATCCCATTTTTTAAAGTTTCATCACTAATATTAGCAGCATTATTATTTAAATAATCATCATCTAATATTTTATCTGTTTCTTTATTAATGTTTTTATATGGATAAGAATTAATTATTTCTTTCATTATTTCAGGCCTTAAAATATAGTCAATAAATTTATATGCTTCTTCTTGATTATTTGAATTTTTTAAAATAGCAAAATTATCTATACTTAAAGCGAAACCTTCTTTAGGAAAAATATTTTCAATATTATTATTTTCTTCTTTAGCTATTGCACCTTCAGCATTCCATAAAACAGCGATAGATGCTTCTTCAAAAATTAAAAAATTTTTAGGACTATCACTATCATAAGCTTTTAAATTGGGTTTTAATTTTAATAACCATTCTTCAGCAATTTCTAATTCATCCGGATTAGTTGAATTCATATCAAATCCATTAGCTAATAAGGCCATACCGATTATTATTCTTTGATCGTCAATTAAAACTATTTCATCTTTATATTTTGGATTTAATAAATCATTATATGATGTAATATCTTCTTTTATTTTTTCTCTATTTACTGATATAACTGTTGAAGCAGCTATAAAAGGAAGTGAATATTCATTATTTAAATCATATTCTAAATTTAAATAATTACTATTTAAATTATCTATGTTTGTTAACTTTGTTTTATCTAATTTTTCTAATAATCCTCTATCTTTCATAATTTCAATCATGTAATCACTAGGAAAAATCAAATCATAAGTTCCCTCTTTAGCGTTAGAAACTTTAGCTAATAATTCTTCATTTGAAGAATAGGTACTATAATTTACTTTTATACCTGTTTCCTTTTCAAAATTTCTTATTACCGAATCAGGAATATAAGATGTCCAATTTAGAACATTTAATTGTTCTTGATTATTATTACATCCTGTACATAAAATAACAAATAAAATAATTAATAATTTTTTCATTTAAGCTCTCCTTAACCTTTTTAAATTTATTAGAGTTGAAATAGTCAATATAACAAATACAACAAGTAACATTATAGTAATTAATGCATTAACATCTGGAGTAACTCCTGTTTTTATAATCGAATATACATGTAAAGGTAATGTATTACTACCTGGACCTGCTGTAAAATAGCTTATTACAACATCATCTAAAGATAATGTTAATGCTAATTGAGCACCGCTTAAAATACCCGGTAAAATAGTGGGAATAACAACATAGAAAAAAGTCTTTAATTTAGAAGCACCTAAATCGCTAGCGGCTTTTTCTATATTAGGATCCATACTATCTAAAACACTCCTTACATTTATTATAACAAAAGGAATGGAAAAACAAATATGAGCTAAAATAAGTGTAAATAAACCTAATTCCAACTTAAATAATGTGTAAATAGCAAGCAGTGAAATACCTAATACTATTTCAGGAATTACAATGGGAATATATAAAAGTTCTAAAACAATATTTTTAAAAGGAAAATTATATTTTTTTAAAGCATAAGCTGAAATAGTTCCAATTATTGTAGATATGATTGTACTTGTAAAAGCTACTATTAAAGTATTATACAAAGCTTCTAATAATGTTTTATTATTAAATAATTCTTTGTACCAATCAAAAGTAAATCCTTCAAATATTATATTTAAACTTGATGTGTTGAAAGAAAATAATATTATGACTAATATTGGTAAGAATAAAAATGTAAAAACTAAAAATAAACATATATTGTCAATTATTTTATTATTTTTCATTATAATCCTCCCAAATCATCCATCTTACCACCAATTTTTTTATATATTAAAATTAAAATAGTGGTTAATAAAATTAAAAATACTGATATAGCTGCACCAAACGGCCAATTTCTAGCAGTTAAAAATTGATTTTTTATTAAATTACCTAATATCATTATCTTGCCACCACCTAATATATCAATAATAAAGAAACATCCTAAAGCTGGTGTAAAAACCATAATAGCACCATTAAATAATCCTGATAAAGTTTGAGGTAAAATTATATTTAAAAATCTTTTAACTTTAGATGCACCTAAATCGCTTGCAGCTTCTAAAGTATATTTATCAATATTACTTACAGCATTATATAAAGGTAAAATCATAAAAGGTATAAACGTATACACCATTCCTATAATAATTCCTATGTTGTTATACATTAAGCTTAATGGATTATCAATAATGTTAAAATTTAATAATAATTCATTTATTGCTCCAGATTTTCTAAGCAATACAATCCAACCATACATTCTAATTAATGAATTTGTTAAAAAAGGAACCATAACTAATGTCATAATTATTTGTTGTGCTTTTTTACTTTTGTGAGAAATTGCTAGAACAAATGGATATGAAATTAAAATACAAATTAAAGTTGTTACTAAAGCTATAACAATTGAATTTATAAAAATCCTTAAATAAACTAAATTAAATAATTCTTTATAATTTTCTAATGTAAAGTCGTAAATCATACCTCCATAGAAATCACTTTTAAAGAAACTGATTGTTAAAATATATAAAAGTGGTAAAACAATCAATAACAAAGTATATAGGATAACAGGGGTTATAAAAACAAATCTTAAAGTTTTATTTTTCATTGTCTTCACTTTCTAATATTATAGCATCTTCAATATCCCATGTTAAATACACTTCATCATTTCTTTTATATAATTTGTCATTACCAGAAATTATTGCTTTAATTATTTTTTTATTTACTTTTATTAATATTTTAGTAAAAGCACCATCATATATTTGTTCATATATAGTGCCAACCAAATCACTATTTTTTTCTTTAGATAATTTAACATTTTCTGGTCTTACAATCAAATCTACTTTAGTATCATTTTTAAATTTAGATATTATTTTAATATTTGCTTCTTCACAAACACAAACATCATCTTTTACAATTCCTTTAAAAATGTTTGCTTCTCCCAAAAAATCTGCAACATAAATAGATTTAGGTTTTTCATAAACTTCAACCGGTGTACCTATTTGTTCTATTCTGCCATCTTTAATAACAGCAATTCTATCACTCATAGATAACGCTTCATCCTGATCATGCGTAACATATATGAATGTTATTCCTAATTTTTTTTGTAATTGTTTCAATTCTATCTGCATTTTTTTTCTTAATTTTAAGTCTAAAGCAGATAATGGCTCATCTAATAATAATACTTTAGGGTTATTAATTAATCCTCTTACGATTGATACTCTTTGTTGCTCACCACCAGACAATTCTTTAGGTTTTCTTTTTTCATAACCCTCCAAATGAACAAGTTCAATCATTTCCTTAACTCTTTTTTTTCTTTCCTGTTTTGGAACTTTTTTCATTTTTAGTCCAAATTCGATGTTTTTTTCAATTGTCATCAAAGGAAATAAAGCATAATTTTGAAATATTGTATTTACTTGTCTTTCAGTTGGATCTAACTCTGTAACATCTACTCCATCCAAATATACTCTTCCACTTGTTGGTCTATCCATGCCAGAAATAGATCTTAAAATAGTTGTTTTGCCACAACCACTAGACCCTAAAAGAGTAATAAACTCACCTTCATAAACTTCCAAATTAATATTCTTAATAATTTCCTTTTCACCATAATTTTTTGTAAAGTTTTCCAATTTTACAATAACCTTTTTCATATCTCACCTACTTATATAAATATTTTACTACATTTTTTAACATTTTTAAACATTAACACATTAATTTTTTTTGAATAGAATAAAAACGAAAGGAGAATTGAATGAAAAAAGTGATTATTCCAATAATTATTGTTTTAATTGTTGGTATTATTGTTAGTTTTATATTTTTTAGAGAAAAAAGTGATTTAAAGAAAGTTAAGGTAGCAGAAGTAACTCATAGTATTTTTTATGCTCCACAATATGTTGCTCATGCTTTAGGTTATTTTGAAGAAGAAGGTTTAGATGTTGAATTATTATTAGTTCCAGGTGCTGATAAAGTAGCAGCATCAGTATTATCAGGAGATGTTCAAATTGGATTTTGTGGTAGTGAGGCAACTATCTATATTTATAATCAAGGTCAAGAAGATTATTTAGTTAATTTTGCAGGTTTAACCAAAAGAGATGGTAGTTTTATTGTATCAAGAGAAAAAATTGATAATTTTACATTAGAAGATTTAAAAGGTAAAACCATAATTGGTGGAAGAATTGGTGGTATGCCAGAAATGACTTTAGAGTACACTTTAACTAAAGCTGGTATTGATCCTAAAAATGATTTAAATATTGATACAAGTATCGAATTTGCAGCTATGTCAGGAGCTTTTATTGGTGGTACTGGTGATTTCGTATCTTTATTTGAGCCAAATGCTTTACAATTAGAACAACAAGGTTATGGTTATGTTGTAGCTTCTTTAGGAGAATTAGGTGGAGTTGTTCCATATACAGCATATAACGCTAAAAAAAGTTATATTGAAAATAATCCTGATGTAATTGAAGGATTTACTAAAGCAATTCAAAAAGGATTAGATTATGTTCATAGCCATAATTCTAAAGAAATTGCTGAAATCATTTTAGATTATTTTCCTGATATTTCTAAAAATGATTTAGAAACAATCATAGATAGATATAAAGATATAGATTCTTGGTTTACTACAACTTATATAACTGAAGAAAACTTTAATCATATTCAAGAAATAGCTGAAAATGCTGGCCAATTAGATGAAAGAGCTCCATTTGACAAATTAGTTAACAATACATATTCAAAATAAAAGTTATTCAAACACGAATAACTTTTTTGTTAAGCAAATAAATAATTTATAATATCGCCATTTTCATATTCAATTATTACTGAATATATAACTGATCCTACCGAATTAAATGTTAACTTATTATCTTCAAATTTATATTTTAAATTTTCCTTTTTGTCATCATAGTTAGCAGTTACTTCTTTTACTGTAAATTTATCTTCACTTGTAAATAAAATTCTAGAATCACTTATAGTGATATATTCATAATCCATATTTTCATATTTTATTTTAAAATATTCTAAAGGAGAAATATTTAAATCATATTCTTGATTATTTAATTTAACTGGTAAACTATTTATATTAATTAAACTAATGCCTTCTTCATTATCAATTATCGATTTTATTTCAACTCTATTTTTATAATCTAATAACTTTACATCATCATCACAATTACTTATAATTGAACTTTTTTCTTCTTTAGTAGTTCCTAAATATTTAATTTTATTAATTGTTTTATCAATTCCTTCAACTTCTAATTTATCGCCAACTTTAAAAACATTTGAATCAATTGTAGCATTAAACCCTTTTACTTCAACATTAACACTAGAAAAAGAAATAACATCAGTTACTGTCGCAATTTCTTTAAATGATTTATCCCTATTTATAAGTAAAAATATTAATACAATAATTATTATTACACTAATCCCAATTACGACTTTTTTCATTATATCACCACCGATCTAGTCATTTATTATCAAAATTATTACTAGAAACATTATATCAAAAATACTATTATAAGTAAATTATGTTAAATTAACAAAAAATTAATTTATATATTATATTTTTATTAATTGTATGTTAATATATTAATGAAAGGAAGGTAATAGAATGAAAAATGAAATTATATTATTTGAAGACCAAAATGTTAGACTGGAGGTGAATTTAAAAGATGAAACAGTTTGGTTAACACAAGAACAAATGGCAAGACTATTTGATAGAGATAAGTCAGTTATTTCAAGGCATATTAAAAATGCTTTAAGCGAAGAATTAAATGAAAAAGAGGTAGTTGCATTTTTTGCAATTACCACTAAACATGGTGCAATGAACGATAAAATTCAAACTCATATGGTAGAACATTACAACTTAGATATGATTATATCTGTTGGTTATAGAGTTAAATCTAAAAATGGCATCATATTTAGAAAATGGGCTAATCAAATATTAAAAGATTATTTAATTAAAGGTTATGCTGTTAATAATAAAAGATTAGAATATTTAGAAAAAACAGTTAAATTAATCGATATAGCTAGTAGAATCGATGACGATATAAATAGTAACGAAGCAAAACAAATTATTAAAGTAATCAATAATTATTCTAATGCTTTAAATTTGTTAGATGATTATGATCATAAAACTATTAAAAAACCAAAAGGAACGAATAATGAAAGCATAATAACTTATGAAGAGTGTATTGATGTAATTAATAATTTAAAATTTAATAATGATAGTGATTTATTTGCTTTAGAAAGAAATAAAGGATTAAAAGGAATAATTGGTAATATTTATCAATCGTTTGATGGTAAAGACTTATATCCAACGATAGAAGAAAAATGTACTAATCTATTATATTTAGTCATTAAAAATCATGTGTTTATCGATGGCAACAAAAGAATTGGCGCAACATTATTTATCTATTTTTTAAATTATTATGATTTACTTTATAAAGATAATAAACAAGTAATTGATAATAACACATTAGTTGCTATTACTATTTTAATAGCGCAATCAAATCCAAAAGAAAAAGAAGTAATTATTGATTTGTTAATGAATTTTTTAATAAAAAACTAATCGAATTGATTAGTCTTTTATATACTCTTTTACTGTATTAAAATCGTTTAAAGATGTTTCGTAAATTCCATTATAAGTTTGTTCTAAATAGTATTTATTATCACTAGTATAAATATACATGTCAGTATAACTTCCTTTATTGTAAAAAATAATATGATATACTTCATCAGCATTTTCTGGATTTTTACTTACACTTTCTTTATTTGTTGTACGATTGTAAAAAATATTATATATATTTTCTATATCATTTTTATTAGCAATTTCTATAATACTATCATATTGGGACATTGTATTAATTGTTACTTTGGTAATATCATTTAAATCAGGAATATTTATTTTATATTCTTTTTTTACATCATCATTCATAACTTCGCTTTGAACAAATTTAATATACTTTGAATCAATTATTTTTTCTTTAAAATCATTTTGTTTTTCAATACTATTATCTGATAATCCAACAACAACTAATTTATTATCATAATCAACATAATTAAAAATCAAATTATCATATTGATTATTGGATAAATAAATAATAATATCATTATTTATTGCATCTAATTCTTCATTTTCTACATTACCGCATCCTACTATAAATAAGCATAAAACTAAAAATATTATCTTTTTCATAATTCACCTACTTATATATATTATATCATAAATTATTAAATTTAAATTATATACCTAAACGAAATGACTATTTTTGAATATAATAATGAGAAAGGAGTTTATATAATGAGTATCCTAACAATTAAAAATTTAAATAAAATATATCATACTAAAAATTCTGAAACAAAAGCGATTGAAGATTTTTCTTTTGAATTAAATGATAATGAATTTATAGCAATCGTAGGGCCTAGTGGTTGCGGGAAAAGTACCATTTTAAATATATTAGCTAATTTAGATAACAAATCAAATGGTGAAATAATACTTAAAGATAATATTAAATTAGGTTATATGTTACAACAAGATGCTTTATTTAACTGGAAAACTGTTTTAGATAATTGCTTATTAGGATTAGAAATAAATAAAATGAATAATAAAGATTATGTTTCAAAACTATTAAATACTTATGGATTAAAAGATTTTATTAATAGTTATCCTAATAATTTATCTGGGGGAATGCGTCAAAGAGTAGTATGAATACAGTATAGACACATGTAATAATTAAGTAAAGTTGCTTATAACCATTATAAATAAAGGAAAAAAAGTAAAATATGTTGTTAGATAATAATTAAAAAAAGGTAATAAATAATTTTGATACTTTAAACAATATTGACAAATTAATATTAAATATTTATATATTAGAAAAATATAAACTTTAATAATAGAGATATAATCATTCTTTTAAAGAAAGTTTTATTTAATTTAGATTCTAATTATCGTAAAACTATTATTAATTTTAGTAAATATAAACATTTATTGTTTTTTTAGCCAAGTATTTAGAATTAAATGATTTAGAAAATAAAAACTGTGGAAATGTTATATTTATGAAACTGATTTTAATGATAAAATAATTAATAATGTGATAAATAAATTATTACCAATTTATGATTATTCATATTGCATATTAAATAGTTAAAAAATACCTAGTGAGCATTAATTTGCTTACTAGGCTTTTTCATTTTTATTAACAGTTATTGACAAAACAAATATAAATATGAATATTATTATCTCTATTTTAAGTAAAGTTAAAATATCAAAAATTTTCAGTAATAAATTAAATTTATTATTTAAAAATATATTTAAACTACTTGTAATAATTATAGAAACTATTAATACAATTAACATTAATGCTATTAGCTCAATTAAAATTATTAATTTATTTTGGATTTTATTATATCCTAAAAATTTAAGCATTGTTAATTTATTGTTTTCATCTTTTACTATATTTCTTAAAATGATAAATATAATTGAATAAAATAATACTAATATTACATAACTAACATTAATTAATATATCAGTTATTTCAATTAAATTTGACATACTTAATTCATCATTTGTATCTTCAACTGTATTTAAAGAAACATAAAAGTCATCATTATTTTCGGCTTCATCTAATTTTCCTACTAAAAGTTGAGCATCATAATAATCGTCAAGTGTTATTTTATAAGCATATATATTATTTTCTTTTTCTATTTTAGCAAACATATCAGAAGAAATAAACATTTCAGGAAATTTAGAATTATCAATTATATTTTCTATTACAAATTCGTAAGAAATATTATTATTAATAATTCCTATCTTTTTATTTATTAAACTAGATAATGGAATATCATAAGTAACTTGTCTATTAAATGATAATGTTATTTCATCTTCTTTTAAATTATCATCTTTCCTAATAACAATTCTATTATTTTTATAAATAGCAATAAATTCTTCCCAAGTTGGAATAATTAAATCACTTGTTGAAGAAGATGAATCAATTACTGCTCCCGTTGAGCCATCTTGTAAAATATAACCTTGTCTCCCTAATGTATCATAAGTATAATCAGGTTTTACTACTAATATTTTTTCAATGTTAATTACACTATCATATTTAGAAAATTCTTTATAATAATCATTTTGGCCTATAACATATAATACTGTATTATTTACAAAAGAATCGTTTAAAAGTCCTTTATAATAATTTATAAACGACATTAAAGTAATAATAGCTGTCATTAAAATAATTGTTATAAATGCAAAAATTTTTGTTGATTTTTTTCTAAAAAATCCTTTTAAAAGTATCATCATAGCTATTCACTTCCCACTAATTCAATTATTCTACAATTACAAACCTTATTAATAGTAATTGTTGTAACAAATGAAGATAAAAATACTATAATTATAAAATTTAAAATAAATATCAAAGGTGATATTGTTAAATTAATTCCAATGTAAGCCATATTAGATAATACTGAAGTTTTCAATATACTAAATAGTATTACTAATAAAAATATAGAAATTAAATAAGCTATTATATTTATTATTAGAAATTCGATAAAATACATTTTTTTTAAAGTTTTTTTGTCATATCCAATTGCTCTTAATAATCCAATTATATGACTATCATTTATTATAATTTTTTTTACATATGCTAAATCAAGAATAATAATAGTTAAAATAACAATAGTTATTAAAGCAATATATGAAATGTCTACCATATCAACTAAATTTTCATCTATAGAGTTTTTTTGATAAACATTAATGAAATTTTTATTTTTTATTTTATTCATTACATAACCTATATTATCTACACTATCTATCAACACATAAAAATTTGTATTATTAAATTCCATATCATTATTTGGATTTACTTTATCAATTATCGAAATAATATCATCTGACATAATATAACACTGATTATTTAAGTTCATAATTTGTTTATTATCATATAATCCGATTATTTCATAATCTTCATTATATTCTTTACCAGTAACAAGATTATTGTTATCTGAATCAAAATTCATTTCATAATATTTAATAGTAAATTTTTTATTTAATAAACTATCTTCAGATATAAAGTTTTCTTCTTTTAGTTTTAATTGGTATACCGATTCATCAGGATAAAAATTTTGAGGACATATTGCAACTTTAGAATCCCCTTCTTTAAATCCTCTACCTAAAACAATATTAGGATAAGTTGTTGCAGTTCCATATAAAAATTCAATTGTTCCATCTAGTTTTGAACTTTTAAAACTACTTTCTACAATTTTAGAGTTATATTTAGAATTATACACATCTAATATATGTTCAATACTTAAGAGTTCATTTTTTCCTAAATCAGCAACTTCTAATTTTGGACTTACTTCTAAAATTCTAAAACCTAAATTATTATTTATATTATCTTTAATATATTGATTAAAATTAAATTTAAATAATATTACAGACATGAATATTAAAGAACAAAAAGTTATTATAATCAAAAGATATAATTTTTTTCTATTTCTGATAATATCAATCATTGATTTTTTTATATAATCATTTATTCTCACAATTAACCTCTTTTAATGTATGATTACATAATTCAAAAATAACATCAGCATATTTTTTAGCGTTATTACTATGACTAACAACTATAACACATTTACCATCTTTTGATAATTTTTTTAATTTTTCAAAAATAATCTTCTCATTTCCTTCATCTAAATTACCTGTTGGCTCATCAGCTAAAATAATAGATGGGTCATTAGCCAATGCTCTTGCAATTGCTACTCTTTGTTGTTCACCACCTGATAATTCATTAGGAAAATGATTAAATCTTTCTTTAATGTCTAAACTATCCAACAATTTTAAAGCCCTTTCTTTTCTATATTTAAAATTTATTTCTGAATTTATACACATTGGAACTATTATATTTTCATAAGCCTTCAAATTAGGATCTAAATAAAAATTTTGAAAAATGTAACCAATGTTTTTCATTCTTAATTTTGACAATTCAAAATCATTCAACGATACAACATTTTTTCCATAAATCTTATATTCACCACTATTAAAACTATCAATAAGACCTAAAATATTAATTAAAGTTGTTTTACCACTACCACTATGACCAATTATTAAGTAAAACTTTCCTTCTTCAAATTCAAGTGACACACCATCTAAAATAGGTATTTTTTTATTATTATTCTTATAAATTTTAATAACTTTATTTAAACAAAGAACTTTTTTATTATTATTCATACTTATCTCCTTAAAACAAATTAGTTATCCATTATTTTTAATATAACATAAAAAATCTAAAATCATTATGCTTTTTGATTCCTAATTTTCAAAATATTTGTTTGTCATAAAACTACATTTTATAAAAATCAGATATAAAATTACATTACAATAAATTCTAATAAATCTTGGTTTACTTCAACTTTTATGCAATAATATCCATTACCTAATCTTTTAAATGAAATAGATTCATCATTTTTATTAAAATCAATTTTTTGGATATTTTCATCCCCATAATAATTAACTTCAACTACATTGATTCCATCTTTATTATTAATTACTACTTCTTCCTCATCCGTTACGGTAAGTGGTGGTGCATAATGATTGGTAATAAAATTATATACTTCTTCTGGAGATAACATATCCACATATTCTTGACCAGACAATTTTAAAGGAATAATAACAAAAATGGAATATTCACCATAAAGTTCTAAAGATGTTGAAAAAGATTTAATACTAGGATTATTATATAATTTATCTACAACAAATTTTTCTTTTTCTTCTTCGGAATTAAAATTCATATAAACCTTTTTTATTGTATATTCACCATCTTGTTTAGTTCCTTCAACAATTATTTTTTTATCTTTATCAAATAAATTAGATTGTATTTTTAAATATTTATTGTTAAATTTAACAGATGATGATGAATTATTTACATCAACAACTATACCTTCTCCTTTAAAATCTTTTCTTTCAAAAAATTTTTTATAAGCGAATAGTGAAATTAATATTAATATAACCAATACAATTAATAAAATTATAATATTTTTTTTCTTCATAACTTACACCTTTCTTTTTTATTACTTTATTAATACCAACATTTAAAGTCTCCCTACATTTTTTCATTCCACTTTTTTTATTTAATCTCATCTTAATATTGATTATCATATTAATATATTATAATCTAAATACATTATCTATAATAACTATTTATTAAATTTAAAAAAAATATTTTTGAATTGTTTTACATTTTACAATTATATGTTCATCTTTTATATTAAATATAATTAATATAAAAATCACTACTTCATCTATTTACTAACATTGTACCAAATTTCTAACGAAAAGTCACTGTAATGAAAAATATTTTGTTAATCTATTGCAAAATAAAAATTGTTGGATTATTATCAAATAGATACAAAATATTAGACTATGTAAATTACTTATTCCTAAAAGTTTATGTAATGATTTTCAATCAATAGAAAACTTTGCATATTCAAATGTCACAAATGTGGTTATTCAAAGCTTAGTTATATTTTTAAATATAAAATTAATTGATCATTATTTTTTAAATTTAAACTTATTTGTGATACATACTTTCCCTTTATTTTTCTTTTCGTTAGAAATTAGGTAAAATAATTTTATGATACATTTTTTGTATGCTCAAAATGTATCATAAATTGCTTAACATCATATCATACCGTTTTACTTTTAACAATAACATAAATAACCATTTCTGAATATAATAATGAGAAAGGAGTTTATATAATGAGTATCCTAACAATTAAAAATTTAAATAAAATATATCATACTAAAAATTCTGAAACAAAAGCGATTGAAGATTTTTCTTTTGAATTAAATGATAATGAATTTATAGCAATCGTAGGGCCTAGTGGTTGCGGGAAAAGTACCATTTTAAATATATTAGCTAATTTAGATAACAAATCAAATGGTGAAATAATACTTAAAGATAATATTAAATTAGGTTATATGTTACAACAAGATGCTTTATTTAACTGGAAAACTGTTTTAGATAATTGCTTATTAGGATTAGAAATAAATAAAATGAATAATAAAGATTATGTTTCAAAACTATTAAAAACATATGGATTAAAAGATTTTATTAATAGTTATCCTAACAACTTATCTGGTGGTATGAGACAAAGAGTTGCTTTAATTAGAACACTTGCTACTAAGCCAGACATTCTATTATTAGATGAACCATTCAGTGCCTTAGACTATCAAACGAGATTAAAAGTATCAGATGATGTTTATAATATTATTAAAAAAGAAAAAAAATCTGCTATTATGGTAACTCACGATATAGCTGAGGCTATCAGTATGGCCGATAAAATAATTGTTTTATCAAAAAGACCTAGTGTTATAAAAAAAATAATTGACATTAATTTAACTGACAAAAGTACGCCAATTAATAATCGAAAAGCAAAAGAATTTGCTTATTATTATGATTTAATATGGAAAGAGATTGACTATGACTAATGAACATATAAATTATTTAAAAAAAATTAAAAGAAATAATCTTTTAATTAAATTAACTCAATTTAGTATTTTAATTTTGTTTATTATTATTTGGCAATTATTATCAGATTACAAAATAATTAATCCATTTATTTTTTCTTCTCCCAAAAAAGTTATAGAATGTTTAATTAGTCTACACAATGCTAATAATTTGTATAATCATATCTTTATAACTGTTTATGAAACATTTATAAGTTTTTTATTAGGTACTTTATTAGGTATTTTAATGGCAAGTATAATGTGGTGGAATAAATTCTTTGCGAAAGTAATTGATCCTTATTTGACAGTTTTAAATAGTCTACCTAAAGTAGCGCTAGGACCAATATTAATTATATGGGTAGGTGCTGGTATGCAATCAATCATTGTTATGGCTTTATTAATATCTACTATTATTACTATTATAACTGTTTATCAAGGATTTATTAGTGTCGATCCTATTAAATTAAAATTAATGAAAACATTTAAAGCAAATAAAAGACAAATATATATAAAATTAATATTTCCAGCAACTTTGCCAAATATAATAAGTTGTTTTAAAGTAAATATAAGTATGTCTTTAATTGGCGTTATTATGGGTGAATTTTTAGTATCTAAAGAAGGTATTGGTTATTTAATTATGTATGGATCACAAGTATTTAATTTAGACTTAGTTATTACAGGAACAATTATTTTATGTATAGTAGCAGTTATTATGTATTATTTAGTATTATTATTAGAAAAAAAATTAATAAAGAGTAGTTAAAAGCTACTCTTTATTAATATTACACCTATAACAGTTAAAATACCAGCAATTAATTTTTGAATAAATCTATCTTTGTTTTTATAAAAAATTAATTCAATTAAAGAATTTATTATTGTAGTTATAGAAAATAATGAAGCTACTATAGCCATATTTCCTAATTGATATGATCTAACTGATGATACTAACATTATACACCACAAAAATGCAGAAAATATTAATTCTTTTTTATCATATAAATTATATTCTTCTTTTAAATATTTTAATTTATTTTTACTAAATAAAATTAAATAAATAGCAGGAAATAAAACTGTACATATTGTATATATGCCTAAATTAAAATTATTAGAAATATTGACATTTATAAGCATACCAATAGCAAATAAAAAATTAGCTAAAAAAGATATAAAATAATATTTATTAAACTTTAATTTGCCTTTTTCGTAAAAAATAATAAAATTAGCTAAAATAATAATAGTAGTTCCTATTATTTTATTGATACCAAATGACTCATGCAAAAATATAAAACTAAATATTATCAAGTAAACTGAAGACGTTTGTTTAAACATACTAAAAATAGAAGGATCTAATCCATATCTTGCTTCAATATTTAATCTATCTGTTACCGCATATAAAATTGTTACAATAAATAAAGTAATATATATATTAATATCATTTGGTAATTTGAACTCAAACAAAGGAATAAATAATATAGCAAAGAATGCTGTTAAAGCTTCTAATAAAATAGTTAATTTAGTAGCATCTTTCATATTTCGATTAGCTTTTTTAAAAGTATGAGCAAACAAAATAGAAGCTATCAAATAAATAATTACCCAAAAATACCATGTATCCATACCATCACCATTATTATTATACTAAAAAAAATATTATTTTAAAAGATATTTTGTTTTATTTATGCCATATTATATATGGTGATAAAGTGATAAGATTAGGTTATGTTTCTATTTCTAACACATTAAATTTAACTTGTTCCAAAACAATTACTTATACGGAATTTAATAAAAATAAAGATTTAAATAAAATAGACAAAATAATATTAGAAAATTTAGAGAATTTAAATAAAACAATTGACTATAACATTAAAAATAATATTCACTTTTATAGATTAACATCTAAACTAATACCACTTGCTACAAAAAAAGATGTAATTTTTGATTACATAGATAAATATAAAAATTTATATAAAAAAATTGGAGATAAAATTAAAAAAAATAATATGCGAGTTGATGTTCATCCAGATCAATTTTGTGTTTTAAATAGCACAAAAAAAGAAGTATTAGAAAATACTTTTGATATATTAGAATATCATTACAAAATATTAGATGCTCTAGATATTCAAAATAAAATAATAATTCTACATGTTGGAAGTAGTGTCTTAGGAAAACAAAATAGTATTAAAAGATTTATTAATAATTTCAACAAATTACCTAAATATATTCAACAGTGTATTGCAATCGAAAATGACGATAAAATATATAATATATTAGATTGTTTATATATTTGTAACAAACTAAATATTCCTCTAGTTTTAGATTATCATCATCATATTTGTAACAATGTTTGTGATATTGATGACTATTTAGATTATATTTTTAAGACTTGGAAAACAACACCTAAAATACATTTTTCTTCTCCTAAAAATAATACAAAAAAAGACTTTAGGTCTCACAATGATTATATTAATGTTGACGACTTTATAAATTTTTTAATTAAAGTCAAAAATATTGATTTAGATATCATGTTAGAAGCTAAAGCCAAAGATGAAGCATTATTTAAATTAGTTAGATTATTAAAATATCATGATTACAAATTTATTGATGATACAACTTTTATTAATTAAAATCCAACAATTCTAATAATTTTTTTATATCTTCTTTATTTGTATTATCTTTTTCTAATAATTCTTCTAAAAATAATTTAGTATTATTACTTTGAGGTAACATATAACCTGCTTCACGATATAAATCTTCAGTTATCAATCTATTTGATTTCATTAATATTTTAGCTAATAATTTTTCTTTTTCATCATTACTATTTTCAAAAATATAATGAGCAATTTGTTCTTGTTCTACTTTGCCATTTATTACTCGTTTTAACCTATCAATTACTTCACTATCTTTATCTTGTTGCTTTGGATATTTATAAGGTACCATAGATATTGCACCTGATGGGCATGCTTTACTACAAGCTCCGCAACCAATACATTTTTCAAAATCTATTTGTCCTGTTTCTGTATCAGTTGCCCCAGTTGGACATACAAACAAACACAAACAATCTTTACTACAAATTCTTAGATTACGAACTGCTCTTAAATCACTCATCTTACTACCTCCACTAATTTAAAATTAGGCACTTTACAAACTGGACAAATTTCTGGCTTTTCGTTTCCAATATATACAAATCCACATACTTCGCAAACATATATTTTTTTATCAGTTGAAATTTCATCATTTAATAAAGATTTTAAAATCATCGTAACTTTTTCACCCCATGTGATAACACGAAGTGCCCCTCTATCTTGTTTTGAGGTTGCAATTTCTTTAGCTTTTTTATAGTTTAAATCTAAATCTTTATTTATTTTATTAATTAATTCTTCGAAATTACCTTCTAATTTAGCTTTACTATTATAGTAATCAGCTAATTTTTTAAATAATTTTGCTTCTTCTTCTAAATATTGTTTTTCACAACTACTTGCTAAACTGCTACATAAAGCGCTTATTTCACCATAATTCATTTCTCTTAATTCTTCTTCTTGTTCTTCAATTACTACCTCTACTGCTTCTGATTTAAATAAATTTTTAGGAGCACCACATAATGGACATTTCCAATCATCTGGCAAATCTTCAAATTTTACTCCTTCTTTAGATTCATCATAAACATATCCACAAATTGGACAAATATATTTTTTCATTACCCACATCCTTTTTTTCATTATAACATATTAATACAAAAAAAGTATAGATAATCTATACTAATTTTTTTTGATTTCCTTTTAATTCATTTAATTTATTTCTTAAATCTTGTTCTAATTGTATCTTTAATTGATTTTTATCTAAATCATCAACATAAACATTTAATAAAGATTCTATAGTCTTTATTAATAAATCATTATCAATATTAACATCACTATTTAACAAATTTAAAATTGTTATTGCATATTTTGTCCAATGAATTAAATCCACTTCTAAAAACTGAACTTCGCCAATAATTTTTAAACATTGAATTTGAAAATAATTTTTATTATTTGGGTTAATTTTAATCTTTAATAATAGTTCACTAAATTTATTATTTAGTAATTGTATTAAACGATTTCTATTAGAAAAACAATAAAAAATTTCTTCTCCTAATTTTCCAAAATCTCCAAAATTATGTTTAAATACTTTTTGATCTGATTTTAACATTAACTTTTCATTTTCAATTAAATTATACAATTGAATTATCAAATTCTCATCAAAATCAGAAGATAGTTCTAATTTTTCAAATTTATAACAGTCATCTTTAACATCCAAAATTACTAGATCTCCAAATGATAAATTATCAGCATCTGAAACAACAACCGTAGTTATTTTATTCGCCCTATCACACAAATGAATAGTTCTTTTATCCAATTTTTGATTATAAATTTCTTTTTTTGTAGTAGCAACTATACCTAAAAACATAATAATGCCTCCCTAAATGTTAAATATGATAACACGTATCTAACACTTTGTCAAACATTATACCCCGCCTATAATTCCTTTTTTCCTTAGATAATATTTCCTTAAAAAATCAACTGGAACAACTGTAAAACTTAACCAAAACATAATTTGAAATTCAAAGAATGTTAATCCATAAGTTCTAAATAATTCGCCGCCAAAATAAATTAATAAAACTTGAACAATAAAGATAAAACTAATTATAAAAATAAACATTTTATTTTTTAATATGTTAGCTAATAGATTTAATCTATGTGTTCTTGCATTAAAACTATTAAATATACTAATAAAAATAAATAGTCCAAAGAAAGCAGTTAAAATATATTGATCACCATTTCTAAATAGTTGATGGAAAATTGGTAGCTTTAAAAATAATATACATAAAATTGTGGAATAAATTCCAGTAAAAAATATTTCATGTTTCATATATTCATTAATTATATTTTCATCTCTTTTTTTTGGCTTTTCACTCATATATTCTTTTAATGGTGCTTCAAAAGAAAATGCTAAAGCTGCTAAAGTATCCATAACCATATTTATCCACAGCATTTGTATAACTGTTACTGGTGTATCAACGCCAATAAAAGGTCCAATAATTGACAAACTTACAGCACATATATTGACAGTTAATTGAAATATAATAAATTTTCTAATACTTTTAAATATAGTTCTACCAAATAAGATTGCTTTTGTAATAGATAAGAAATTATTATCTAATATAACAATTTCACTTGCTTCTTTAGCTACTTCTGTTCCTGATCCAAACGCAAAACCGACATCAGCTCTTTTTAAAGCAGGTGCGTCATTTACTCCATCTCCTGTCATACCAACAACTAAATCTAATTCTTGACTAATTCTTACTAATCTACTTTTATCCTGTGGAATAGCTCTAGCAACAACTCTTAATTTTGGTAATACTTTTTTTAAATCTTCATCAGACATATTCTTCATTTCATCACTGGTTAATATTAAATCACCATCTTTATATAACCCTACTTCTTTTGCAATAGCTAAAGCTGTTAATTTATTATCACCTGTTACCATAACAGTTTGAATAGATGCTTGTTTAACTAAATCTATTCCTTCATATGCTTCTTTTCTAATTTCATCTTTAATTAATACAAATCCAACTAAAGTTAATTCTTTACTGTTTTGTTTAGAAGAAGCAAAAGCAATTATTCTATTTCCTTCTTTAGTTAATTTTCTTAAATTATCTTCAATAATTAATTTTTTTCTTAAAAATTTCTTATTGCCATCAAAATCAAAATAAAATTCACATTTTTTTAAAATAACTTCCGGTGCTCCTTTAATTAAATAAATATTTTCATTTTTATATTTGATTGTTGTTGAAGAATATTTATTTTTACTATCAAAAGGCACATTATCAATTATTTCATATTTATTTTTTTCTTTGACATTAGTAAATTTTAAAATTGCTCGATCAGTAATATTCCCACCTATTATTTTATTATCATAATAACTAGCATTGTTATAAACTAAAGATATCAAAACAATTTCTTTTAAATTATTTTCTATTTTATCAATATTGTCATATTTTTTTAAATCACTATTTAAAAAATGAGTTACTTCAAGATTTCCTTTAGTTATCGTTCCTGTTTTATCACTAAATAAAATATTAATACTTCCTGCAGTTTCAATACCATGTAACTTTCTAACTAAAACATTATCCTTCAACATTCTTTTAACATTAGATGACAATACTAAAGTAATCATCATTGGTAATCCTTCTGGTACCGCTACTACTATTACTGTGACACATAAAGTTAAAGCATATAAAATATGACCACTTATTAAAGGAATATTAGTAATAGTTTCTTTTATTAAATTAAAATCAAAATTATTTTTAATAAATATTACTGAAAACAAATAAGAAAAGAAAACTAAAAAAGCTCCAATATAACCTATTTTACTAATTACTTCCGCTAATTTTCTTAATCTTAATTTTAATGGACTTTCAGGTTGGCTTTCTTGTAATTCTTTAGATATTGAACCATAAAAAGTATTATCCCCTACTTTTGTAACTATCATTTTAGCTTGTTTAGAATAAACAATAGTTCCTCTAAAAACAATTTTGTTCTCAATATTTTTATATATCTCTTTAGCTTCACCAGTAATACTTGATTCATCAACAGTTATTTCTCCTTCAATTATTTCTCCATCAGCAGGTATTCTATCTCCCGATTCTAATAAAACTATATCACCTACTACTACATCTTCAATATTAACTTCAACTACTTTTTTATTTCTTAAAACTTTACATTTTATTTTAGATGATTCTTCTTGTAATTTTTCAAATGCTTTCTCACTACCATATTCACTAACAGTTGAGATAAAAGATGCTAGGAATATTGCTATTACGATACCAACTGTTTCATACCAATCAAAATTTTGAATTAAAAATACTGTTTTTATTCCTAAAGCAATTAATAATATTCTTATTATAGGATCACCTAAAGTAGCTATATACTGTTTTATAAAACTATTTTTTTTACTAGAATTAATTATATTAGATCCAAATTTTTTTCTTGATTCGATTACTTCATTATCTGTTAGTCCCATAAATATATCACCTAATAAAAAATATTAAAAAAAATTTTTAATATTATAGTTTTAATTCGACAAAATTAACAATTTAGTATTATTTAATTTATATTTATCCATAATAATTATAAAGTAGGTGAAACTATGGATAAAGAGTTAGATAAAATAATTAAGCATATTAAAGATATGAATGGTAATAGTAGTGACATTAATGTAAGATACTTTAATATTCATAAAGAAAAAGTAGCTTTCATGTTTTTAGAAAGTGTTGCTAGTGATGATAAAATAAGTAATTATTTAGGCAAAAGTTTAAGTATTAATGTAAGAAGTAAAAAAAATATATTTGAAAATTTATTTGATAATATTAATAATACAATTCCTAATAGTAAAGTTAAGATAATAGATAACTATGACGATATTTTTTATCATTTAGCAAGCGGTTTTACTTGTGTTTTTGTCGATGGTTATAATAAAGCAATCACTTTAGAAACTAAAGCTTTATTAGATAGAAGTGTTACTGAAGCTACTAGTGAACCTGTTTTAAAAGGTCCTAAAGATTGTTTTATTGAAAATATACTAGCTAATATGGGATTAATTAGGAAAAGAATTAAAGATCCCAATCTTTATTTTGAAGAAACAAAAGTTGGAAGAAGGACAAAAACAAAAGTTATAATTGGTTATATTAAAGATATTGCTGATGAAGAAAAAGTAAATTTATTAAAGAAAAAACTAGAAAAAATTAATATTGATGGAATCATCGATTCAAATTATATAAAAGAATTATTAACCGATAATCAAAAATCTTTTTTACCAAGAGTAATATCTACAGAAAGACCTGATTTAACCGCCATGGGATTATTAGACGGTAAAATAGCTATCATCGTAGAAAACACTCCTTATGTTTTATTACTTCCTACCGTATTTGCTGATTTTTTCAAATCATCTGAAGACTATTATACAAAACCATTTAATGCCTCTTTTACAAGAATTTTAAGATATATTGCATTCTTTATTGCTATTTTAGTGCCAGCTTTTTATATTGCCGTAACAACATTTAATATGGAAATTGTTCCTAGTTCTTTATTAATATCATTTTCCATTCAAAGGGAAAGTGTTCCCTTTCCCACCATAATAGAGGTTCTAATACTAGTAATTTCTTATGAGATATTAAGAGAAGCCGATACAAGAAAACCACAAATCATGGGCGCATCCATCAGCATTGTCGGTGCTTTAATTTTAGGTGAAGCAGCTGTTTCTGCCGGCGTTATATCGCCAATTGTTGTTATTGTTATTTCTATTTCAGCTGTTTCAGGAATGGGTTTCAATGATCCAGACATAACAAATGCAATTAGAACATGGAGAATATTATTCATGTTGGCCGCTTGTATGTTTGGAATTGTTGGAATCGTCACTTTATTCATTATTTTTATAACTAAATTAAATAGTATTGAAGTATTGGGTACACCTTATCTTTCCCCTTTATCTCCTTTTAGTTTAAAAGATTTTAAAAATTCTTTGACAAGATTCCCTCAACAAAAAATAAAAACAAGACCATCTTATTTTAATAAAAAAAACATTAATAGAATAGGAAGTGACAAATGAAAAAATTATTAATCATTCCATTAATATTCCTATTAACTGGTTGTTGGAATTATCGCGAACTTAATCAATTAGCTATAACAACTGGGATTGCAGTAGATAAAGAAAATGATAATTATAAAATAACTATTATGATAGCTAATTCTAAAAAAAGCAGTAGTTCAGATGGTAGTATAACTCCATCAGCAGCTGTTTACGATGGAACAGGTCAAACAATTTATGAAGCCTTTAAAGATACATCTTTAAGTGTATCTAAACAAATTTATCTAAGCCATATTGATGTATTAGTACTATCTGAAGAAATTGCGAAAAATAATTTAACTGATGTAATTGATTTCCTATTTCGTTATCCCCAAACAAGAAATAATTTTTATTTAGTTTTAGCAAAAGATAAAAAAGCTAGCGACATCTTAAAAGTAACTACGCCAATAGAGACATTTCCCTCTCAAAATCTAGCTAAAAATCTTGAAATAACTGATAAATTACAAGGATTTACTTATACAGTCGATTTTACTGATTTCACAAAATCACTTGTATCAGAAGGGATAAATCCTATTCTTCCATCAGTAACAATCATCGGAAATAGTGAAGAAGGAAATAAAGAAGAAAACGTACAACAAAATGAACCATCTACTTATTTAAAATTAGACATATTAGGATTATTTAAAAAAGATAAATTTGTTGCATGGGCTAATCCTAATCAAAGCAAAGGAATCAATATAATCAATAATAAAATATACATATTAGGAGTTATTATTAATTACCAAAATGAAAAAATAGTAACAGAAATAACCGAAATGAAAACTGATTTTAAAGTTGAAAATAACAAAGTGAAAATAACTATTGATACAACAGGAGCAATTCAAGAAGTAAATTCTAATGTTGATCTATATAATCTTAAAACTATTGAAGAAATTCAAAATTCAGATGTTGAAAAAATTAAAGAATATGTTAATGATGCTATTAATTTAGCCAAAGATAATAAAACGGATATTTTTGGTTTTGGAAACTATGTTTATAAGAATAATCCTAAAAAATGGAATGAAATAAAAGATAAATGGGACGATGAAATATTCCCTAGTTTAGAAGTAGAAATAGAAGTCAATCTAAAACTTCAGGCCAAAGGTTCAATAAATAATATCGTCGAGGTGAGAGAATGAAA
Organism: uncultured Bacilli bacterium; assembly: GCA_944371325.1. GTDB lineage: Bacteria > Bacillota_I > Bacilli_A > RF39 > UBA660 > Faecisoma. The sequence goes on from CALVXO010000004.1 coordinate 28,779, forward strand.
GTAACTAATTCAGAATATGCTTGTTTATCATCTTTTTTAATAAGATCATTATTTTTTGGACCAGCTATTTATAGTATCTTACATTTTGCTTTACAAGATGGCTGGATAAGTATCATCGTTTCATTTATTTTAAGCTTTATTCCTTTAATTATTTATTATAAGCTACTAAATTGTAATCCTAATGATAATATTGTTAGCTTAAATAACAAATTAGGATTAATAGGAAAAATAATTAATACAATTCTAACAGCTTTTGTTATTTTTCACGCCAGTCTAATTCTATGGAATTTAACTAACTTCATATATTCACAATTTCTATTCCAAACACCATTAATTGTTATTGCTATTATTATTTCCTTTGGCATATTTTATATCAGTATTAAAAACCTAACAACTATTGCTAGAACGGGAACTGTTTTCTTTATTATTAGCACTATACTATATTTTATAGCAGCTTTATCTTTAATTAGTAAATGCGATTTAAATGGTCTTAAACCCATTTTCAACTCAGGTATTATGCCAATTCTAAAGGGAAGTTTTTCTTCTTTAGGACTTAATATATTCCCTTTATTTATAATTTTAATAATACCGAAAAATAACATCAAAAATAATAACAAAATTATATCATCTTTCTTTAAAGTTTATATTTTCAGATATTTGTGCATGCTATCAGTATTAGTAATTTGTGTAGCTATTTTGGGAATAGAATTAACTAACCTTTATCAATATCCGGAATATCACATTTTAAAAACTATTAATATTGCTAACTTTTTTCAAAGAGTCGAATCAGTTTTATCAGTTCAGTGGATATTTGATGCTGTCATGTCAATAACATTATGCCTTTATTATGTTAAAGAAAGTATAACCAAAACATTTAATTTAAAAAACAAATTTAATTTAATAAATATTATTTGCATTATTAGTATTTTAATTATCGCAAATTATATCTTTACTAGTAATACGGTAGCAGAAACATTTTATAAAAATATTTATCCTTTTCTAACTTCAATCTTTTTCTTAATTATTCCTTTGATAATATTAATAATAGTTAAAGTTAAGAAAACTTAATTATTCTAATTTTCTCGCTATATTATATCCAACAACTAGCAATACAAGGGCAACTATAGTTTCTAAAATGCTATAGTTGTTTTTAAATGTTTCAAAAAATAAACTCAACACCGAACTTAAAGTAAATCCAAGAATTCCACAGTACATATACTCCTTTTTTTTATCAAATAAATATGTCATCACTTTAGATAATATAATAACACATAAAACAATACCTAATAAATAAGGGATAACTTTAAAAATATTAGTAAAAATAGCTGCCACACTAGTTAGAGAACTTAAAAAATTTAATAACAAATTATAACAACCTAAAATCATCATCACTGCTGTTCCGCTAATACCAGGAATTATCATAGTTAAAGCATCAATAAAACCAATAATAAAAAATAATAAAAAATTAATTAATTCATTGGATGTCTCAACAAAAAAATGTTGACCATTCACTAAAAAAATCAAAAAAACTGTGGAAAAACTTAAAGTTAAAATCAAAATATGTATAAATTTCACTTTTTTAATATTAATATTATCGATCAAAGAAGGAATTCCTCCCATTATTAAACCGATGAATAAAAGAATAGTTGGAAAATAATAATTATTAATAAAATAAAGAATCAAACCACTAGTCAAAGAAATAGATAGTAATACTCCTAATCCGATAGGAAATAAAAATAAAAAATTATTAATTGGATTTTCAAAAAAATTACTAATTGCTTTAATAGCCTTTTCGTAAATTCCAAAACTAATTGCAATTAAAGCTCCACTAACACCAGGAATTATTTTGGCTATTCCTATTATAAATCCTTTTAATAACAAAGTTAAAAAATTCATAAATCACCTCAAAAAAAAGATGTTGTTATAACATCTTATTCAAAGTAATCTATTTTCATGTTTTCTCTAACTAGTTTCATTTTATTTTTCGCATACTTTTGTGCTTTTAAAGTTCCCTCTTTTAAAATATTGTCAACTACATCAATATTTTCTTCATAATATTTTCTTTTCTCTTGAATTGGTTTTAAAAATTCCATCATCTTATTAATAAGTTCTTTTTTACAAGCTACACAACCACGACTGCCATTTTTACATTCTTGACATACAGTTTCTAAATTATCTTGATTAACTAACTTATGATAATAATAAACCATACAAACATCGGGATTAGCCTTATCATCTTTCCTTATTTTATTAGGATCAGTTACAGCTGACATAATTTTTTTAGAAATAGTTTCATAATCATCAATTAAATAAATAGCATTACCTAAACTTTTTCCCATTTTTTCATTACCATCTAATCCTTTAATTCTAGTATTTTTTGTTAATAATTGTTCTGGTTCTACTAATGTATCACCATATATAGAATTAAATTTACGAACTATTTCACGGCATTGTTCTAAAAGTGGTAATTGATCTTCACCTACTGGTACAAGCTCGCCATCAAACATAGTAATATCAGCAGCTTGACTTACGGGATAGCCTAAAAAACCATAAGTAACACTTTCACCATTACCAAACAATTCTTTTTTTTGTTTAATTTCTGTTTTAACAGTTGGATTACGATATAATCTAGAAATAGTTACTAAATTAGAATAATAAACTGTAGCTTCAGCTATTTCAGGTATATATGATTGAATAAAAATAGTTGTTTTTTTAGGATCAATACCACAAGCTAACAAATCTAAAGTTAATTCTTTAACATTTTTTCTAACTTTATCGGGATTATTAAAATTGTCAGTTAATGCTTGAACATCAGCTATTTCAATAAAAGTATTATATTTATCTTGTAAATCAACCCAATTAGAAACAGCTCCAAAATAATGCCCTAAATGTAAATTTCCAGTTGGTCTAATACCTGTTAATATATTTTTCATAACTACCTCCTTACAGCTAATAAATAAATTGCTGCTGCAAATTCTTTTGGAAAAAAATTAAATACAGCATTTATTTTATCACAATTTTGTAATTTTAAATATATATATTTTGTAATAATAGATTTATCAAGTATTTTTTTTATTTCATCTAAATCAAATTTATCAAAATTAATATCTTTAGTTTCTTCTAATTTATCTAAAAGAATTTTATTTAAATCATAAGAATTATATATTTTATCAACTTTAACTTTAAATATTTCTAATGTGTCTTCAATTATTTTGTTAAATTTTTTTTGATCATAATTTTTAAAATTGCCAATATAACTTAATTTACTACAAATATCATCTATTTGATTATGATAACTATAATATAAATTTGTTAACGTTCCTTTTTTAAAAGTATATAACTTACCATCTAATTTTTTAAACTTTTTTAATGTATCGTTATATCCTAATTTAATCATCCTTTTAGTTACATTTGAATCAAACATTAAAAATGAATCTAATTTATTATTTGGTTCAATATAAGTTATTTTTATATCTTTATTTTTTATTCTTTTTTTAAATCCTATCGAACCTAAATCCACAGCAATTATTTCAGTAGCTCCTAATTCTATTGCCAAATTGATTGGTAAATTATCATAATATCCACCATCTACTAAAATGTCATTGCCAATTTTAGTTGGTTTAAAAAAGGGAAAACATGTAGCAGATGCTAATATATATTTTTTTAATTTATCAGGTCTAGTATTTTTTTTAGTTGAAACAGTAACCTTTCTAGTTGACAAATTGAAAGAAACCACACCAAAAGCAATTCTAGAATTATATAGTTTATCAGGCTTATAATTATCATTGATCAATTGTTCTATTTTTTTAGTATCGATACCACCATCAACTATTTTATTTAAATATTCTAAATACATCTCTTTAGAATTATTTATTTGTTTAAAATTATCATATAAAATATCATAATTAATATTTTTCCATATCCTCAAACATTTATAAAATTCTTTTTGAGTCATCATCATTCCATTTATTGCCCCAATAGAAGTACCTGTTACAATATCGTATTTAATATGTAATTTACGAAGTGCTTTCCAAACACCAACTTCATAAGCTCCTTTAGCTCCACCACCAGATAATACAATAGCTAGCATATTTCATCTCCATTAATTAGAATACACATAAAAATTAATATTCTTATTAAATTCTAATTCTTTATAATCTAAAATATTTTTTATTCCAAATGTATCATTAAAAACTTTAACTTTATTATCTTCTATAAAATAAACATAATTATCAACATAATTAATTGAATCGATTGATTGTGTACTAAATAAATAGATAAGACCTAATTGATTTTGCTTGTTAATTCTATAACAATCATATTTATTGCCATTCTTTTTATATAAGTAATAGTAACTATCTACTTGATCTATTTTAATATAATCATTGTTTTCATAATCAACTTTATTAACAACAAATTTTTTTTCTTCTTTAGCTTCTTTTACTGTCATTGTTGTCCATGTTCCATCATAATACTTAATTTCATTACTTAATTTTATTATAGTTTGTTTTGCTGGATCAATTTCATATTGAATATTATTATCTTTATCATATAAATAAATTTTATTATCAACAACACCTTGAATATAACTATCCGTAGAAATTGCTTTATCAGATACAATTGTACTTGATTTTAATGTTACCATATTAATAACATTTATTTTATTAAAACTATGTTCTTCATTATAATCAGCTACAACATAATAACTATCAACAAATGTACCTAATTTTTGATTATATATATCTTTTTTAAATAAACTTATATTATGAATAATAGAATCAAATTTATTATTAATGTTATAAAGACCTTTATAATTCGTAATTCCGATAAAATGATTATCTATCAAATTTTTCGTATATATATTAATATTTTCTTTTGTTTCGCTTTCCGTACTATCAATAAATTTGTTTTTATCATATAAACTAATACTGTTTACAAAATCATCAAGTCCCTGATCATTTAGGTTATGATAATAAACCAAATGATTATCATTCATACACATTACATCAGTAAATGTTTTATTTCCTTTAAATATTGGTAAAATACATTCATATTTTTCATTTTTATAATAATATATATCAGTTAACACTTTAAAACTTTTATTGTAATCATTAAAAATTTGAAAAGAAAAATTAGTTTCATTAACCATTATTTCATACAAATAACTATTGTTTTCAAAATTAGATAATTCTTTTATATTAAAAACATAATCATCCTTATTTATCTTATATTCATACTCTTGACCATCACTAAACCAATAAAAAGCAAATTGGATACCTAAATATAATGCAAATAATACTACTAACATAAAAAATAATTTTCTCATATACTCACCTATAATTATTATATATGATTTTTTTATAATTATCAATATATAATAATTATAAAATTAGGTGTTTAATTCACACCCTTTTGTCATTGTTGAATATGCTATATTAGAAAATGAAAGGGTGGATTTTATGTGTAATAATGAAAATGAATCTTGCAAATGCATAGCAGAAATATTAACAGTAATATGTATTTTACAACAAAACGCAAATTGTTCTGATTCATGTTTAGATACATGTGATCGTGGATTTTTAGGCTGTGGCACTACTACTTATACTTGCAATACAAGACCTATAATGTTATATACATGCTGTGGTAATGGAACACCATGGGATTGACGTTAAAGTGATAAATTATAATTAAAAGATAACATAAATATTGACACTAAACGGCATATATAAGTCGTTTTTTTATTATTTAATAATCAAATACGCCACATCGCCAACTATAAATAATGGCCTGCCTTTATAAATTTAAGAAAATTTTTCTTTTTTTTAAAAGCACTTATAAAAAATCATTTAAATGTGATAAACAATAATATATTTTTTTATTATAAATAAATAAGTAAGTAGAAATTTTAACTCTAATAACAAACATTAGGGGTATTTTACAATCAATAAAAACAAATAATAATTGATATTAAATATTGCTAATAAACGTTGTTTAAAGTCTTAAAAAATTACAAATTATTGGAAATATATGGTAAAATAAGGTTGTATTAATTAATTTTTTTCAAAGGGATAGTGATTAAACAATGATTAAAAAACACAATAAAGATAAAAGCAGTGAAAATAATAATATATTTTTAGAAACACCTATTGATAAAATAGAAGATGATAAATTTGGTTGTGTATCCTATTCCAAACAAATCGTTTCTGCTTTTGAAAAAGGTGCTAAATTTATAGCAATAGATGGTGAATATGGTGTAGGAAAATCAAGCATATTAAATTTAACAAAAAAACTAATTGAAGACAAAAATAAATATAAAATATTTAATCATTTTAGGCAAAAAAAAGATTATTTTGTAAATATAAATTTTTTAAATATTAATAATGTTTCCACTGAAGAATCGGACAAGATAAACAATTATCATAGATATTTTGTAAATCAAACAGCTAATGATTTATATAGAAATCCATATGATATTGAAAAACTTTTTTATCATAATTTTGTTTCATATTCAACGATTTCATTAAAAAATGATAATTTATTTAAAAAAATTATTGATAAAGCATTATTAATATTATTGGCTTTTATATCACTTTATTTAATCTATTCAAGCTTCTTTAAAAATTTCGAATTACTAAAGGGCTTATATAACTTTTCTACAGAAATAATGCCATATATCTTATTTACATTATTTATCTTATTAATTTTATATGGATATGGTTTTTATAAGCCTGATAAGTCTGAAATAAGTCCTATGCTCGAAGTAGATAAATGTAGGAATAATTTGTGCAAAATATTATTTAATAAAATTCCTAAAAACAGCAATGTTTATTTTATATTAGATGACTTAGATAGATTAGAAAATAATTTACAATTACAAATCATTTCATTGTTATATAATGAATATTTCCCTTTAGATAAAATCATTAAAGATATAAATTTAAAATTTATTTTTATGATTAATATAAGTGAATTGAATAAATTGAATAAATTAAATGAATCAGATAAATCGAATGAGCCAAATGAATTAAAAAAATTAAATGCACCTAAAAAATCAAATAATAATAACAATATTAATGTAAATAAACTATTTGACTATATCATAAATATATCTAATAACCAAATCACAATTTTAAGAAATTATTTAATTAGAAACATAGAAAATAATACTATATTGGAAAAATTATTTGATATTAAAGAAAAAGATTATATAATTGGTTTAATTTTAAATAACTACAATAGTATAAGAAAAATAAAACATTTTCTCAATAGAGTTATTACAAAATATATTTATTTAACCAATAAAAATTATAAATATTTAAATAATGCTCAATTAATATGCATATGTATATTGATTAATTTAACAGATACTGAAACATTAAATAATAATATAAATAATATAATACATAATTATAATTATTCACTAGAAAAAAATGATGAAGACGAAAATATATTAAATATTATAAAAGAGTTATATGAAAGAAAACTAATTGATAATAATTATTATGTTTATTTATATAATTTTATAGACATAGATGATTTATTAAATAATGATGAACAATTTATATATAATATATTAAATAATTTATCAAAATTAAAAGAAGATGATTTGATTAAAATGTATGAGATATTAGATGGAAATTATGTTTCATTTTCAAAAATATATAATGAGATATATAAATATGTTTCCAATAATTCAAAAATACTATTACTAGGAAATAAAACATTTAATAGTTTTATGGAATCAAATTATCAAATTGATTATGAAATATTTAAAAATTTATATAGAAATCCGTTTATTTATTTTTGCTATGAATTTTTAAATAATAAATATTATTATGCCATGGATGATGAAATTGAATTGTTAGAAAAATATTTTCAAAATTTTGAACAACAATCGTCTATAGTTAGCAATAAAGAAAAAGATGATTTTGTTAATGAATTAAAAATTTTTATAAAAAATATGAAATACAATATTAAATTTTTTAATTTTCAAAAATATTTTAATTGGTTGGAACTTGATAAAAATTTATTTACTTTAATTTATAATCAAAAAGAAAAAAAAGTATCAGTTATATATGAAATGATTTTAAATGAAAAACTATCTTGGGATATTATTGAAGATTTTGTTAATGAATCAATAATAAATGATATATTAAGTATCCAAGATGATGAATTTAGACTACAAATAGAAGAATGCTATTTGAAATGGAGCAAATCATTTGATTTTATGATTCAAATAATCTATAAAGAAAAAAGAATTATTAACGATATTGAAGAAATTTTTACAAAATTAAATCAATTTGAAGACAATAAAATAGATTTAGAAACACTAAAAACAATTATAAATAAGTATGGCTATTTAAAAATATTTGACAAATATTTAATTAATAACTTAAAAGAAAACGAAAACGATACAATTTGTTATATTAATGAAAATAAATTTGATATTTCTGAAAATATAATAAATGCAATAAATGAATCAAATTACGCACACAAATTTAAAGAACACTATAATAATTTATTTTTAAAATATAAATATTATAAACTATATATATATTCAAAAGCAAAAAAAAATAAAACTTTCGATATTAATTTAAAATTAAAATCAAACGAAAAATATATACACTCTTTATTGGAAATTTTTGAATCATTAAATACTGATTGGAAAAATTATAATTTTACTGACAATTTTAAATCTTTAATAATTAAAGAAATAAATATAGATACAATAGAATTAACTGATAAAGATTTTTGGAAAATATTAAAGTTAATTCCACAAATAAATAATCACAATGAATCATTTAAATTTTTTAATAGGATTAGAAATTTAAATTTATTAGATAAATTTTGCTCATATTGTTCACGAAATTGTAATGATAAAGATTTCATAAATAATTTGAATTTATTTGTTTCAGAATTTGGCACAACAGGAAATAAAATTGTAATTACAAAATTAAAAAATAAAATCGAGGAAAAGCAAAAATAGCATTAAAAATTATGCTATTTTTTTACTTATATAGTATTGTGGAAAACATATATAAATATACTAGTACATTAAGATTAAAATTTATTTACTTTAAAAAAGTCAGCTATATCAATTCCTAAAGCTTCTGAAATTCTTCCAAGAACTGCAATGGTTAAATGTTTATTACGTTTTTCATTTTCAATATCACATATATATTCTCTTGACATTTCTGTCATGTCAGCTAAATCTTGTTGTGTCAAATTTTTTTCTAATCTAAATTTTTTTATGTTTTTTCTAATTATAGAATAATAATATTCATTATCATGAATATATGCTTTTTCCTTCATCTATTTCACCAACCTATAATTAGTATGTTATTTTTTTTCAAAAATATATATAGGCTAACAGCCACATTTGTGATATAATAAATTATGAAAGGAGTTAAATATGGGAAAGCCAAAAAAAAATAATGAATTTAAATGGTATCATTGGTTTGGAATAGGCCTACTTTTTCTTATGATTTATATTGGAATATCTGAAGGAAACGAAGAAACAGTTGAAGACCAAATTGACAGATTAAATCGTGAAAGTTGCAGTTCACAAACAAACACTTTTTACAAATGCAGTTGGAGTTTTTGGGAAGATAGATGCGTATGTAAAGAAAGATAAACCAATAGAAAAGTACATTTTGTACTTTTTTTTGTACATTTTTCTATAAAAATTATTAATTTTAAAACTTTTTTTTCAAAAAGTTGATTATAGACAAAATAGCATGATATAGTGTTGTCGCTAGCAAAAAAAAGATTAATTTGTCGACAATTAAAAATTTAAGAAAGGAGAAGAATATGAAAAATTTTAAATTGGAAAGTTTTGATTCAATTACAGAAGAAGAAATTGAATGGTTATGGAAGCCATATATTCCACTCGGAAAATTAACAATGTTCGCTGGAGATCCTAGCGTCGGAAAAAGCTTTATAAGTACATTTTTGGCAAGTACAATATCTACTGGAAGCAAATTTCCGTTTAGTGATGAAATAGTTGAAAGTGGAAATGTTATAATTTTAAATGCTGAAGATGGTAATGCTGATTGTATTAAAAAGAGATTACGATTAAGTAATGCTAATTTTGAAAATATCTATACCTTATTAAGTGTAGATAATAAGAAATTTTTCACACTAAAAAATTTATCTGATTTAGAGGATATGATTCAAGAAGTTAAGCCAAAACTAATAATTATTGACCCTATTACCTCTTATTATGGAGAAGGAGTTGATACTTTTAAAGATAGTTCTGTTCGAGCTATACTTGCACCAGTTGTAGAATTAGTTTCTAAATATAAAGTTGCCTTACTAGGAATAATACATTTTAATAAAGGAAATGATAAAGCAATATATAAAATGAATGGTAGTATTGCAAATATGGGCTTACCTCGTTCTGTTATTTATGCAGTGCATTCTAATAACAATGATGAAAGATTACTAATTCATATAAAATCTAGTAATGCAGAATTAGGAGAAAGTATTGCTTATCGTATTACAGATAATGGGATTGAATGGCTTGGAATACGTGGAAAAATTAATGCGGATGAAGTAATTTCTAATGAAGAATCTAATCAATATGAAATTGCCTGTGATTTTATATTAGACTACCTAAAAGATGGTAAACAGCTCGGAAGCAATCTATTGAAAAATGCTTTAGAAAATGGTATAGCAAAAAGAACGTTGGAACGAGCTAGAGCAAATTTGAAAAAAAACGATATTATTAATAATGTGATTATTGATTTTAAAACATATTGGTATATTGTTGATAAGAAAAAACTAGATAATAAAGTTGAAAATGAAACTAATTTAGATGATATTAATCCATTTGATGACATTTAAAATTACTTAGTAGCCAAATAAAATGGCGATGTGGCGTAGTAAAAAGACTATGAAAATAATCATAGTCTCTCGCCATTAATATTTATATATTGAATCCAGTTAAATTATACCATAATATAAATTTTAAGTCTATATAATCATTATTGTTATGCAAATTATAAATACACACTAATATAATATATAAAGGGGTTGTGATATTATGAATGTTGAAGTTTTTTATAACGAAAATGGTAAAACATTTCAAGAGATTATGGAATACTTTTTAATAGAAATGTGTGATACACAAAGTGCCAGTTTTATTGAGAAATATGCCTAAATATGATATAATATTACTGTCAATATGTGTTATCTAGAAGGAGGCAAAATGGTAGATAATAACACATATAAAGTTGGTTTATATATTAGATTATCTAGGGAAGATGAAGATAATAATGGAGAAAGTGAAAGTATTACTAATCAAAGAAATTATTTGTTAGAATATGTAAAAAATAATCACTTTATTCTAATTGATGAATATGTTGATGACGGGTTTACTGGAACAAATTTTGAGAGACCAGCATTTAAAAGAATGATTAAAGATATAGAACTTGGTAAAATAAATTGCGTTATTACTAAAGATATGTCAAGACTAGGAAGAGATTATATTGGTATAGGAACCTATATGGAAAAATACTTTCCAGAGCATAATATAAGATATATTGCTGTCAATGATAATATTGATTTAAAGGATGGTAAAATAGACAATATGGCTCCTATTAGAGCAGTATTTAATGACTATTATGCTAAAGATATTTCTGACAAAGTTAAAAGCACTATTACTAATAAAAAAAGAAATGGACAATTTTTAGGTGGAGTCCCACCCTATGGTTATAAGTTTGAAAGCGATGACAATCATTATAAATTAGTAATAGATGAAGAAACTAGCATAGTTGTTAAGAGAATGTTTAATATGTTTGTTGGTGGCAAAAGTTTAAAATATATTGCTGATACACTAACAAGTGAGAATATTCCTATTCCTAGTATCCATAAAAATTTAAATAGAGGCCTTAAGTCTACTGCTTATGGAGTATGGCAAACAAGAACTATTGATGAAATACTTAAAAATCCTACATACATAGGAAACTTAACGCAAGGTAGAAGAAAGAAAATTAATTATAAAATTAAAAAAGTTGTTAGAGTCCCTAAAGAACAATGGATTGTATGCGAAAACACACATGAGCCTATTATAGATAAAGAAACATTTGAGCAAGTACAAAATATCTATGAAAAGAATAAAAGCTTAAATCGTAGCAAAAATCATTTATTATTAAGTGGTTTTATATATTGCAAAGAATGTGGGCATAGAATTGGAATTAGTCAAAGCTCTAATAAAAAATTTTATTGTAGTTGTAATTATTACAAAAAATACTCTAAATTAGGCCTATGTACACCCCATTCTATACCTTATAATGTGTTAGAAGATATAATACTAAAAGAAATAAGAAAAGAATGCAAAAAGAGTGTTAAAGGCGATAAATTTAAAGACATAATTAAAAGTAATGACAAAAAAGAAAAAGCCAAAGTTAATTTAATACAATTAATTAAACAAAAAAAGCAAGATATAGAAAATACAAAAAATGCAATTGATGATTTATATATAGAAAAACTTAAAAAAAATATAAGTAGTGAAAGATATACTAGTGTATATAATAAATTAAATAGCGAATTTAACGTTTTAAACGAAGATTTAAAAGCACTAGAAACAGATTATTCATATTTGCTAGGAAACGTTAAAAACAGCCCTAGTATCAATTATACAAAGGCTGTTAACGAATATTTAGCATTAAAAAATCCTACTAGAGAATTACTTGCGAACTTAATAGACAAAATTGTTATAGATGAAGATAAAAATATACAAATATACTACAAAATAAAAAAAGCATGGTAAAGGTATTATTTGTAACTATATGTACAAACGTGGAGTATGCCAACAACTAAAGATACAACTGACTGTACTGATACTCCAACACCATCAAATTGTTCAAACGTATTTAGAATTGAAAAAATTGACGGATGTTGCGCAACTTTTAGAGTTCTAGCACCAAATACTGATCCTCTAACACAAGCAGCTATTCCATATGTATCAACTAATTCTTTTTTTACTATGAATTTGAATTGCGTTTGTAGTTTAAGATGCTTACAAGATACATACGTTGAATGTTTATAACATTAAAACAACGAAATTAATCGTTGTTTTTTTGAAATTCAATATCTAATATATCATTTACATTAATAACTTCATTATCCATAGTAATTAATTCATTTCTATTTCTTCCAATAATTCTTTTGTTCATTTTACCATTTTTAGTAGTAATAATAACATCTGCTTTATAAACATATCTAGCTGATGAAAAAATTTGATTTATTTTTTGATTAACAGTAAATATAGAACTAGAATTATCTTTTTGTTCACTTCTTACTTCATTTTTATCATAATAAACAGTTTCGTTATTATTTAAATTTTTATCAATTTTATTAGCAAATACTTTAGGTAATTTTTTTTCCATAGAACACCTCTTAATAAATTATATTATCTATTTTTAATAATATGAAAAAAATCAATTAAAATAAACTTAATTGACTTGATTCATCTAAATTATCTAAAATATGCATGTTACGCATTTTTTCAATTAAAGTACTAGATACCTTACCACGTTTTTGCAAATCTTCAATACTTAAGAATTCACCTTTATTTCTTTCTTCTACTATTGTTTTAGCAACAGTATCACCTAATCCATCAATACTACTAAAAGGTGGAATTAAATTACCTTCTTCATCTAAAGAAAATGTTGTAGCTTGACTTTTATTTAAATCAATATTTTTAAATTTTAGACCACGAGCTGTCATTTCTAATGCAAGTTTTAAGCATTCTAAAATACCACTTTCTTTGTTTGAAGCATCAAATCCTTTATTAGAAATTTCAACCATTCTGTTTTTAATAGCATCATAACCTTTTATCATTGTTTCAATATCAAAATCGGTTGCTTTAGTTGAAAACCATGATGCATAAAAATAACTTGGATAATGAACTTTGTAATAAGCTATTCTAAACGCGCTAGTAACATAAGCAGTTGCATGAGCTTTTGGGAACATGTACTTTATTTTACGACATGAATTGATATACCAATCTTCAATGCCAGCTTCTTTCATTTCTTGTTCAAATTCAACCCATTTATCAGGTTCTTTACTTGCTTTACCTTTTCTTACAAATTCCATTATTTTAAATGCTTTAATTGGTTTCATTCCCTTTTGCATTAAATATACCATAATATCATCACGACAACCAATTACTTCTTTAAATGGTACGATGTTGTTTTTTATTAATTCTTGAGCATTACCTAACCATACATCAGTACCATGTGACAAACCTGAAATTTTAATTAATTCAGCGAATGTTGTTGGTTTAGTTTCAGCTACTAATCCTATTGTAAATGGTGTCCCAAATTCAGGTATTCCTAAAGTACCAGTTTCATTTAATATTTGTTCTTTAGTAACGCCTAAAGGTTCAGGTGATAGAAATATTCCCATTGTTTTTTTATCATCTAAAGGTACTTTTGTTATATCATGACCAGATAAATCTTGAATCATTCTTAATTGTGTTGGATCTGAATGACCTAAAATATCTAGTTTTAAAACGTCTTGATCAATTGCATGATAATCAAAGTGTGTTGTACGCCAAGCGCTGTTAGGATCATCCGCAGGATATTGGAAAGGAGTAAAATCAAAAACATCCATATAACCTGGTATTACAACGATTCCTCCTGGGTGTTGTCCTGTCGTTCTTTTAACACCAGTACAACCGAGCGCCAATCTTTCAATTTCAGCTGATTTTTTAGTTATTCCTTTATCTTCACAATAACCCTTAACAAAACCATAAGCAGTTTTTTCTGCCACTGTACCAATTGTTCCAGCACGATATACATTATCTTCACCAAATAATACTTTTGTATATTCATGAGCAGCGGCTTGATTTAAATCGGAAAAATTTAAATCAATATCAGGAACTTTATCCGCATTAAAACCTAAGAATGTTGCGAATGGCATATCATTACCGTCTTTTAACATTTTAGTATTACACTTAGGACATTCTAAATCAGGTAAGTCAAACCCAGATGAATAAGTATTAGCTAAAGGTACACCATCTATTTCAAATATACTATGTTTACAATTAGGGCAACGATAATGTGCCGGTAATGGATTTACTTCTGTTATTCCCATCATAGTAGCAACAAACGATGATCCAACAGATCCACGTGAACCTACTAAGAAGCCATCATCATTTGATTTTTTAACTAATTTTTGGGCAATTAAATAAATAACATCGAATCCTCCGCCGATAATACCACCTAATGTTTTTTTTAAATTTTTTTCAACTTCATCATCATTTAATTCTGGTTCAGTTATTTTAATTTCATTTCTAATTTTATCTTTAACAGCATCAAAGCCTTGTAATATGGTCTCATGTAATATTTTAAATCCTTCTTCTTCAATATTTTCAACATTATTTCTTTTTAATTCTGCTTTAATACTATTAAATATACCATCACCGTATAACTCTTTAGCAATTCGCTCTTCAATATTATAAGGTAATGGGTCACCATACCAATCCTTAGCTTTTGTGTAAACCAAATCAGTAACTGTTTCTACTGATTTATCGATTCTAGGTGAAAAAGGAACACCACCAGTTTCAATAATTACTTCAATAATATCAACCATATCCGCTATTTTGTTAGGATTAGTAATAACAATTTCTTTTCTTGTTTCTTCATCTAAAAAATCAAAATTTTCTAACATTTCATTAGTTGTTCTGAAATGTTGACTAGGTATTTCTGTTATACTATTTTTAGCTAAAGGATGTCTTCCGCCACCTGGCACTTTTTGATTAACAATAATTTCCCTATATATTTTATCTTCTTTAAATAAATGATGAACATCACCAGTAGCTACTATTATTTTACCTGAATCTTTTGTTACTCTAATTATTTTTCTAATATGTTCCATTATTTCACTAACAGAACCAAAATCATTAGTTTGTAATAAGTGATTATAAGCATCTATTGGTTGAACTTCAACATAATCATAAAAATTAATTATGTTAGTTAATTCTTCATCTGATTTACTTTTAGCTTCAATAAATACTTCACTTTCATAACATCCGCTACCTATTAATAAACCTTCTCTTAATTCATTTAAAACACTTCTTAATATTCTAGGTGTCTTATATAAATAAACAGTGTTAGCCAAAGAAATGATTTTAAATAAATTTTTTAATCCTTTTTTATTCTTAACTAAAATATTGACATGATAACTTCTTCCATATTTATGAATTTCACTTTTATCAATCATTTTGTTTAATTGAGAAACTCTTTCAATATTTTGACTTGATAGTTTTTGAAGCATTTTATGTAAAACTAAAGCCGTACCTTCTGCATCGTAATCTGCTCTATGGTGAGCATCTTCATCCCAAGGAACGTCATATCTTTTAACTAAAGCAGTTAAATTATGTCTTGCATAATTACTATCTAATATTCTTGATAGTTCTAATGTATCAATAACTGTATTTTTATACTCACCTAGATTATATTTTTTATAACACATTTCCAAAAAGGATGTATCAAATTTAGCATTGTGAGCAACCATTGGTAAATCACCATACCACTCAATAAATCTTTTAATGGCATTTTCTTCATTGTCCTTACCTTCTAGCATTTCATCAGTTATGTTAGTAACTTCAATTATCTTAGTTGGCAATTTTCTACCTGGATTTATTAATTCATCATATCTATCAATTATTTCACCATTATGAATTTTAACGGCACCTATTTCAATAATTGTATCGCCACCTGCTGCATTAAAACCAGTTGTTTCAAAGTCAAATACAACATAAGTATTATCTAATAAAACAGAATCATTTTCTCTTACTACAATATTAACACTATCATCAATTAAAGTTAATTCCGTTCCATAAATAGCTTTAAATTTATCTTTATCTTCTTTACCTTTGTTTAAATCACATACTAAATGATATACATCTGGATAAGCTTGAGCTCCATTATGATCAGTAATAGCAATTGCTTTATGTCCCCATTTATATGCTTGTTTTACTAATGTTTTAGCATCTACTACTCCATCCATTTGACTCATCATTGTATGAGCATGTAATTCAACTCTTTTTTCTATAGCATCATCACTAGGCGTAGTTATCACTTTATCGCTTTTATTAACATCTCTTAAATTTAAAACTATTTCATTAGAATACTTATCAAATTTAGTATATCCTCTAAATTTATACCAAGTATTATTTTTAATATTTTTTTTGTAAAAATCAAAATCACTTTGCTCTTTTACAAATAATTTAGCATACATACTATCATTAAAATCTGTTATTTTTAAAGTAAATATTTTAAAATTAGATTTACTTGATTCAAATATATCAATACCAAAAACATAGGCTTCGATACTTACATTATCTTCTTCAGCAAATATACCACTTATTTCATGCGTAATTTTAGGAATATAACTTCCCATTATTTCAATTATTTCCTTTTTTTCTTTTGGGACCTCTACTACTTTTGCTTCTTCAATTTCTTTTCTTATTTCTTTGCTTTTTTCTTCATCAATAGTTATATTTACATTAATATCATCATATCCAACACTATTTAATAAGTTAATTAATTTTATTTCTATTGATTTAAATTTCATTTCTTCTGCTTTATTAGCCACTTTAATATTAATTGTATTATCAATAATATCTAAATTATCAGTTATAAAAGTTTCCAATAAAGGGAATTCTTTTAAATTTTGTTTTAACAAATAATTATAATAATCATTTATATATTCATTTTTTTTATTATCTACTTTGAATGAAACACCTACCTTATAGTTTTTAAAATTATTCTTTAAACAATCTAAAAATTTAACATATATAGTAAGCGGTAATGTATTTTTTAAAGTAATAAAAAAGTGATAACATGTTTTATCTTTATTACCTATTATTTTGTCTAATTTTCCTTCATTAAAAAAATTAAATAAGTTTTCATCTAATTTAATTTGATTTAGTAATAAGATAAGTTTTTCCATTTTTACCACCCAATATATTGTATCAAATTTAGTAATTTTTTTAAATAGTTTAATTATAAATAATACAAATAAATTTGTAGTCGTCAAAAATAAGTTATGTTATAAAACATAGTAAAACAACTAACTGTTAAACATATCACAATATCAATTATAAATTACCAAAAAAACTCTATTTAAGAGTTTTCAATAAATACATATCTATCTTTACCAGATAAGTCTTTTTCAATTGTAACTTTACATGATAAATAAGTATGAGCTAAAAGTTCTATTTTTTTTGCTTGTTTATAACCAATTTCAAAAGCAATTAAATAATCTTTTTTCAAGTAATCTTTAACATTCTTCAATATTTGTTCATAATAATATAATCCTTCATTATCAGCATATAAAGCAAGATGAGGTTCATTATTTTTAACTATATCCATAATTTCTTCATCATAAGCAATATATGGTGGATTACTTATTATTAAATCATATTTTTTATTTAAAGGATTTAACATATCACCTAAATAAAAATTAATATTTACGTTATTATTAATAGCATTTTTTTTTGCTACTTCTAAAGCATCTTTAGAAATATCCACAGCATCAACATTGCCATTTAAATTTTCAGCTAAAGAAATAGCAATACAACCACTACCAGTTCCCAAATCAACTATATCAATATTTTTTTTATTTTTTAATTTTTTTATTACTCTATCGACCAATTCTTCTGTTTCAAATCTAGGTATTAATACATTTTCATTTACTTCAATGATATTGCCATAAAATTCAACATTACCTACGATATATTGAACAGGAATTCCTTTTTCTAATTTTTTAATACCTTCTTCTAGTTTATCAGAATCTAAATACTTTTTTAAATATTCAATATCAGTCAAATTATTCTCCTCGTAATTTTCTATTTTGATCTTCAGTTATTAATGCATCGATTACTTTATCAATATCACCTTGCATTACTCGATCTAATGTATTTAAAGTAAATCCAATACGATGATCAGTAACTCTATTTTGTGGATAGTTATATGTTCTTATTTTTTCAGATCTATCACCAGTACCAATTTTACTTCTTCTTTCTTCGCCCATTTCTTTCTCTCTTTCTTGCATTTTTAAATCATAAAGACGAGCTTGTAATATTTTAATAGCTTTTTCTTTGTTTTTAATTTGACTTCTTTCTGTTTGTGAATATACTACAATACCTGTTGGAATATGCGTTAATCTTACTGCTGAATCAGTTGTATTAACACCTTGACCTCCACAACCACTACTTCTAGTTATATCAATTCTAACATCGTTCATATCTAAATCACAATCTAATTCTTCAGCTTCTGGCATTACTAAAACTGTAGCAGTTGAAGTATGAACTCTACCTTGTGTTTCAGTAACTGGCACTCTTTGAACACGGTGTGCTCCTGATTCATACTTTAATTTAGAATAAACATTTTCTCCTCTTACAATAAAACTAATTAAAGTATATCCACCAGCTTCTGATTTTTCTTCTTCAACTATTTCAATTTTCCAACCATTTCTTTCAGCAAGTTTTTTGTACATATCAAATAAGTCACCAGCAAAGATATTACCTTCGTCACCACCAGCAGCACCCCTTATTTCGACAATAACATCTTTACCATCATTAGGATCTTTTGGTAATAACATAACTTCAATATCTTTAGTTAATTTTTCTAACTTATTATGATTTTCTTCTAATTCTTCTTTAGCAAATTCACCTAGTTCAGGATCTTTTACCATTTCTTTAGCATCTTCAATATCACTAGTTATTTTTTTATATTCTTGATATGCTTCATAAGCATCTTTTAAACTTGCTTGTTCTTTTGATAAACTAGTTGCTTTTTTAATATCTGATACAACTTCTGGTTTCATCAACTCATCAGTAATTTCATTATATCTTTTTTCAATAGCATTTAATCTTTCAATCATAAATTCACCCATTTCTCAATATAAGATTATACTATATTATTTGATAAAATTCAAATAAAAACTTATTCAAATAGAATAAGCATTTATTATTTTCATAAATTCATCAGTTATTTCTTGTAATCTTTCTTCAGTACTAGCTTCAAATCTTGCACTTATTATAGGTCCTGTATTAGAAAATCTAATTAATGCCCAACCATCATCAAAAATAACTCTTACACCATCAATATCATTATATTTATAATTTTTACTAATAGCATATTTTTTAACTGCTTCTACTGCTTGATATTTCTTTTCTTCTGTTGTATTTATTTTTAATTCATCAGTTGAATAATATACATTTATATCATTATATAATTCATCTAATTTTTTATTATTGTTTGATAATAATTCTATCATTCTTAAACCAGCGTACAAACCATCATCAAAGCCATAGAATCTATCACCAAACCACATATGACCAGAATATTCTCCCGCAAATTCAATTTTTTCTTCATGCATTTTACAATACATGTAAGAATTACCAGTTCGATACATAATATGATTATAACCTAATTTGTTTAATTCATCGATTAAAGCCTTAGAACATTTAACGTCATATAAAGCTTTATTAACTATTTTTCCTTTTAAATAGCGATACATCATAATCATATAAACATCAGAATTAATAATATTTCCTTTATTATCAATTACTCTTACTCGATCACCATCAGCATCCATAGCAATACCAATATCGTAGCCTAATTCTACTACTCTTTTTTGAATGTCAACTAAATTAGAACTTATTGATGGATCAGGATGATGATTAGGGAATGTTGGATCACTATCACAATATAATAAATCATAAGTTATATTTAATTTATCTAATATATCTCTTATAATAATTGAAACTGTACCATTACCACAATCAAATACTGCTTTAATATTTTTATTTATTTTTAAATTATTAACTATTAAATCAATATATTCGTTTTTAATATCATAATTTGATAAGGTACCATTACCCTTTAAAAATTCATTTTTATTAGTAAAATCTCTAAAAGCAATTATCTCTTCACCTGCAGCATTACCATTTTCATCAAATGATATTTTAAATCCATTATGATTGCTTGGATTATGAGAAGCAGTTATCATAACAGCTGCCCATTTATTTAAATGTTGTCTAGCAAAATAATACATTGGTGTTGTAACTAAACCTAAATTAGTTACGTTAACACCTGTTTCTAATAATCCTTTTATAAGATTACTAGCTAAATTAGGAGAAGATAATCTATTATCATATCCGACTAACACTTCTTTTTTACCTCTTAATTGTACATAACTACCAAAACTTTTACCTAATATATAAGCTGTTTCATCAGTTATTTGTTCATTATAAATTCCTCTTATATCATATGCTCTAAAAATTGTTTGATTAATCATAAATTCCTCCATATTTCTAATAATTTAGGTCCAAAAATCATAATACCTATTACAACTGATACAATCGCAACTACTAATACGGCACCTGCTGATGTATCTTTAGCTAATTTTGCTTTAGGATTAATTTCTGGCATACATATATCAATTGCAGTTTCAATAGCTGTATTCATTAATTCTAATGTTATAACAAAACCAAATAATAAAATACATATTAACCATTCTGTTTTACTAATATTTAAAATAAAGCCAAAAGCAATGACTAATAACATTACCATAAAATGAATACATAAATTTCTTTCATTTAGTATATTTACTATTATACCTTGAAAAGCATGATAAAAACTTTTCCATAAAGGTTGCTTAGATTTTTTAAATTTCTTTTTAAACATATACTCACCTACTAATAGAATTATATCATAAATCAACAAAAAAAGTACATATAAATGTACTATCGTTTAATCATAATCTTTTGTTGTTCTTTCTTTAATTGTTTATAATTTTTCCATAAAACTGAATATTGTTCATCAGATAATGTTTTCCATGATATATTATTAATTCTATAATCAATAGTAAATTCTTTACCTAAATCAAGCAACTATGTATTATTAGATAATACTTGGTAATTACCATTAGTTTTCAAAATAGGATATCTTTCACCAGTAATAATATTAACAAATTCATTAGTTTCTTGATCAACCATACCATAAACATTAGTTTTTACATTAAAAACCAATTTGCCAGAAGAAGATCCTTTAAAATATAAACAATTTTCAAGTTCAATAACAACTGTCGATTTTACTTCATCACGCATTGATTTTTCTAAAGAACTAGAAAAACCATATTTTCTTTTTAAATCATGTAAATACTTTTCAGTCATTTTATTTTCCCCCTTTGAATTAGGTAAGTATTATACCACAAATTTTTAAAAATGCAAATTACAAATAAGTTTGACTATAAATAACGATTGTGATAAAATAGCACGCTGTAAAGGGGGATTATTAATATGACAATAGAACAAGCACTAAATATTTTTAATTTAGATAGAGACTTTACAGATAATGAACTTAAAAAAACTTATCATAAATTAGCGAGAAAATATCATCCAGATAACTTTGACAATGAAATTGAAGTAAGACAAGCTGAAGAGAAAATGAAAGAAATAAATAACGCTAAAGATTTACTAGAAAAATTTTTGAAAAATAGAAATCAACAAAATACACAAAATTATAATCAAACTGAGCAAAATAATAATATCCAAACATATAAAAGAGAATTATTAAATAAATTATCCAAATTCAAATGTGAATATGTTAACAATAACGAATTAGAAAGATATAACAATGAAATAGAAGCAATTATAATTTGGTATAAAACAACAATAGATAAAATAAATAATAGAGAACTTATCTTAAATTTATATAAAAGAAGCTTAATGTTAATAAAAATTTCTTTTGATAATCTTAAAAATGAATTTTTTAGAAAAAATGATATTAAAGAAAACGAAATAAAAGAAAAACTTAATTATGATTGTAATATTGAACAATTTTATAATCAGTTATTGAAATTAAGGGAAAAATATAATAAAAAAGAAATATATAGAAGAAAAATCAAAGAAGATTTACACGACTATGAATTAAGAAGTGGATATAATGCATTAAAAAATATAATTGATACAAAAATAGATAATAACTTAGATAAATTTAAAAGAAATAATTATTCAAATTATGAAAAAATGCTCAATTCATTAAAAACCGAATTAGATAAATTATTTGCAAGGTATTTTTCGTCACTTTCAAAAGTTAATGATTTGTTAAATATTATAAATAATGAATTTATTATAAATTCAAAAACGATGGAATATCAAAAGAAAATTTCAATTTTATATAAAAAATTAAAAGATGGTGATTTTTCTAATGATGTAATTAAAGAATTAGATGAAGTTGAACAAATGCTTATCAAAATTAATAATTATAAAAAGAACCAACAAAATCATCATCTTATAGATGAATATACTAAAATAATTATTGATAATTACCAAAAAGCGTTACAAAGTTTAACATATCCACAAGATTTAATTAAGGCCCAAATGACTCAAAAAACATTTGATGAAGTATTACAAATAATTGATAAAGTTAAAAAAGGTGAAATTTCTATAGATTCCTTCAAACAATTTACTAATTTAACATTTACAAACTATAATCAAGATATATCAATTATAAATAAAGTTAAGGGTATTAATAATATCAAAAACATTTATGTTTTAAATAATGAAAATCGATTATATAATGGTGTTGTATTAGGAACAATTAAATACGAAAATAATAAAGAAGTAATTATGCAGGGATTTGCAATTCTAGGAAATCATATTTTTGAAAGAACTATTTCGAAGGAACAATTTATAGCAAGTTACATTCCATTAGAACAATGTATAAAAAATTGTACTTATGTAGGAAAAAGAAGTCTAGATTATCCTAACGAAATAGTACTTTATTATAATGAATTTGTCGTATTCAGTTATGATACACAAAACGATATAATAAGATTAAATTTAGAAAAACAAGTAAGTAATGCTGATTGCATAGAAGCTATTCCATTTAAAAATATTTACTATATGATGAATAAAGTGAATGAAACATTAAGAAAAGCATTATCTAAAAAAGAAAAAGTTAAAACATTATAAGAACTTAATTGTTCTTTTTTTATATCTATTTTGTATTTCTAAATTAACTATTAAATAAAAGCATTAATATAAAATGGTTAATATAATAAATGCAAACTTTATTAAACAAAAAAAATATGATTAATCTCATACTTTTTTAAATAAAATGTGTATGTTTTGTTTTCCATTTTTTTAAATCGATTGCAATCCAAAAAGAATAAATGCCTAATGTTATTATGCAAAGCAAAATCCATTTTATCCATGTACCAAACAATTGAATTGCATTACCATCAAATTGTAACCGCTTTCCATTTATTACTGTGTGACTTATTTCCTAATTATAAATCATACAAATTGCCCAAGGAAAACAAATTCCAAATGTACAAATAGTAATTAAAAATCCCAGTATTCCCCAACCAATTAATTGCAGTAATCCTCCATCAAAATATGAATTTTCCATAATTTACCTCCTATTTTTATTTTATCATATAAAAATACTAATAAACAAGAGAAAATAATTTAATAAAAAAAGAAGATATTTTTTTATATCTTCTAAAACATTCACAAACATTAGTCTTCAATTTGAACATATTTCTTTTCAGCAATTTGTTTTTCTTCTTTTTTAGGAATTTCAAGATTTAAAGTACCATTTTTAAAAGATGCTTTAATATCTTCTACTTCAATATTATCTCCTACATAGAAACTTCTTGAACATTCACCAAAATATCTTTCACGTCTTACAAATTTACCATGTTCTTTTTCTTCTTCATTTTTACTCATTGTAGCATTTATAGTTAAATAACCATCTTCAATTGATATTTTAATATCATCTTTATTATAACCTGGTAAATCTACTAAAATAGAATAATTATCTTTATGTTCTTTAATATCTGTTTTCATTATTTTATTTTCTGTATAGTTCAAATCTCCAAAAATATCATCTAACAAATTAAATTCATTTCTTCTTGGTAACATCATCATATATATCATCTTCCTTCCTTAATGTGTTATACGATTAGGATAGCACAAATATGAATAATTATACCATGTAAGATCCTTTTTTTCTTACATTATAATTATAGCACATATTTTAGCACTTTAAACAAAAGAGTGCTAAAAAACATAATTTCCCATAATTTATTCTAAATAATTAATATATTTGATTTGTTGTTTTTCAATCAATTCATAAATACTTAATTTGTTGTCATTCATATTAATACTATTTAATTTTATAGCAGTTATTTGATTAGTGTTATAAGTCTTATAATAATAAATACCTTTAGTCGTATTTATACAACATGAATAAGTAGTTATATCATAATTGTTTTCTTTTGTTATTACACTACCTCTTACCATAGCTACCGAATCTAAAATATGAAAAAATTGCGTTACTGAACTTTCTTCATCATCATTACAAACAGAATTTAATTTATTAAAAGCTACTCTTATAAATCTTGATGTAGGAGAATTATCCCCAGGTATTCCAATTGCTCCCATACCTTGCCCATAATTAACTAAATTAATTTTATTAGAAAAAGTATTTTCTCTATTTTTAGGGCTTAAATTAATATAATTATTTATATTAGTTAAATGATAAGAAAACTGTGGATTATTAGTTAATACACCTATTTTGTTATCGTATACTTTTAATCCTTCTTTTACTTGTTCAACTACAATACAATCATTATCATCACTTATCATCCAATGTAAATCAGCAAGTGGGAAATTATTAAATGGAATATTAGTTATATTAATATCATTAATAATTTCTTTTACTTCTTTAACACTTTTATAATTGCCTAAAATATATAAAATAAATTCATAAGGCGCTAAATTGATTTTATTTTTCATAGATTCATTATAATATGCATTATTAGGAAAATATAATCCTGCCATAGCTAATCCTTTTTCATTAGCCGCTTCCGCATATAAAGGATAATTATCTTCTACAGTAGCCATACCTATCATAGCATATTTAATATTTATATTTTTTATATTATAATTTCTAGGTATTATAGCAACTTTTTCATTAAACCTATATTCTAAATCTAAATTTCTTCCAAAATATTGATCTTTTGTTTTTAAATTAATACCTGTACACACATTATTCCTCCATTACATTATATTTAAAAAAGGAGTTATTTTACTCCTTCTAAATAAATTTTATTTTCAAATCCACCACGTTTTAATCTTTTAACTTTAGCCACTTCAATTACATCATCTAAATTTTTACCTTCTAATTTAGCTAAACTAATCATTACTTCTAACATATCAGCTAATTCTTCTATCCTATCTTTACCACTACTATTTAATACTTCTTGATATTCTTCATATAATTTCTTTTCTAATTCTATTTTATATTCATCATCATTTAATATTCTTGTAATTGGTATTTCCCCATTATTTTTTATTATATCTGGAATATTATCTCTTACTAATTTATTATAACTCATAATATTACTCCGAAATTATTAATTCGCCAAGTTCATTCGATGTAATTTTCCCTAAATAATAATTTTCGATAAAATGCCATCGTTCTTTGTCTGTTTTTAATTTGGTAAAAAAATAGTTTAATATGGCAATATCGTTCTTATGTCTATTTTTAGCTTGTTCTATTAAATAATTATTATAATAAACTTTTCCTTCAACAATGTATCGTATTTTTTCAGGATAATTTATACGAATAAATATTTCTGGTTTATTACCACCTAAAATTTCAAAAGATACCAGTCCAAATAATAATGCAATATTAATTGCATCGTAGCGATTATCTCTTTCATTTATTTTTTTGTTAATTACTGCATCATAAGTTGTAAATTCATCACTATTAGAATATCTAATACTTTTTAAAAGTGGTGAAATATTTACGGTTTTTTCGGCAACACTTCTAAAATGACCTTTTGTTATTCTATACTTTATTTCATCATTTATTGTTCTTGTTTCGAAGAAAGTTGAAACAAATGTATCTCTATATTCTGATAACATATCTAGGTAGGAATTGGCTACAACTTTTGCCTTAAATCTATTGTTATATTTACATTCTAATTTTGTAGCAAAGTCATCTTTTGAAAAAAAACTTCCTTCTATTTGTAATTCATTTAAAACATCTGAAACAATATTAATTTCATTCAAAATTCTTTCTTTCAATTGGGATAAAGGACTTCCATCAATTGTTTTAATTGTTATTTTATTTCTTAATTTAATAAATGGTCCAAACTGCTCAAATATCAAGTTTTTATTGTTATTCAATTCGTATTTAAACTCACCAAAAGTTTTTTTATAATGTTGTTCTTCCCATAAATCTTTTAAATTTATTAAAAAGATATCTCCTGGATCAGTAATAAAAACTTGATCCTTATATTTTAAATCTAATTGTTTTGTCCTTCCACTTGCAATTTTTTTGAAATATTTCCCATATTTTGAATTTAATAAATTATTTTCCTGAGTTTTATCAACCATTGCAAAACATTCAGTAAACATATTCCTAGCTCTTGTAACAATTGGTTTACTTCCTTTATATCTATTTGCCAAATCCATTTCGATCGTTAACAATGCAGATTTTATTTTATTTTCTAATTGATCTTCATCACATTTTGAAAAAACAGGTCTAAACATATCTGGAGTAACCATAAGATTATATTTCTTTTTAGAATCATATATATTGATAATTATATTTAATATTTTTTGAATTTGATAATTATGTAATGCCGACATTCCATATAATGTTTTCATATAATTTAAATCTCTATCATAATAATCACAACTAGCAACTCCATATAATATATCTTCACTTCTTGCTACACGTCCAATTTCTTGAACATAATCATTTAAATTACCACTTGCTGCATAATGATATACGTTTTGAATATCTTTTATATCTATACCCATACCAAAAGCTTTCGTTGCAAACATTATTTTTTTTATATTATCTCTAAACTCCAACATATTTGCATTTTTAGATTCATTACTTATTTTTCCTCCACCTGTATATATAGAAAAATATTGTTTTAGATCTTTTAATTCTCCAAATCCTTTTACAGAATTAGCCATGTATGCATCATATGCAGTATTAGCATATGGGAAATATACAATTGTTTTTTCATTTTTCTTAATATATTCATCAAGTTTTTGCTTAAATGTAAAATTTTTCTTTTCAATATAAGCATCTTGATTTACAGTTTTTTCATCACTATAATCCTTAATATCAAACTTAATATCATCTCTAATTACCTTACCAAAATAAGTAATAGTATCCCTTAAATTCAAACTGTTTTTTATATCATTTACATCATCGTATTTACCACCATTAACCGCAGTAGCAGTAAAAGTACAAATTGGAAAGCAATATATAATTTTATTTTTATCTTTTAATCCTTTTGAATTTCTTACTTTTCGTAATTTATTTAAGTAAGAGCCTAAATACCAATAATCTGGTCTAAATCCTTTTCCCCAAGTTGACACAATATGAGCCTCATCTACAATAACCATTCCAATCTTTCGATCTCCAATTAATTGATCAATCGAATAGGATAATAAAGTTTCTGGAGCTAAATATAACAAATTTATTTTACCTTCTGAAATATTTTTTACAATATTCTTTTTTTCAATAGGATTAATAGACGAATTAAGTCTTTCAGCTGCCAAATAACCTCTTTCATGGAGATTTCTTACTTGATCATTCATTAATTCAATTAATGGAGTAATAATAATAGTTAAAAGACTATATTTTTCAGCTAAATAAATGGCAGGCACCTGAAATATTAAAGATTTACCTGATCCTGTGGGTGCAGTCACAAAAATATCTCTATACCCACTTAACTTTTTTCCATTTGAATTTATTACAATTTTTTCACATTCTTTTGATTTTTTTACCTGTTCTACCATATCAGCCATAATTTGAGTTTGATTAATTTTAATCATTTTATTGCTTAAATTAGGATTTTCATAAAAATCCAAATCTCTAAATGTTTTAAATCCTGGAACTTTTAAAATATTTAAAACTATATTTTTAAATTCATCAGTCAAATCTTCTCTATATCCATACTTTTCATAATCAGTTATCAAATATGAATCACTAGTATTAATAAATGCGCAAAAACTTTTATAAAGATCTAAAACAATCTCACTTTCGCCCATTAATTTTATGCCTATATTAGTATAATGATTATCCATTATTTCATTTATCTTTTCAATATATTGTTGTTTGTCCTCATTAATTTCATAAATAATTTCTGTTTTTAAATTTACTTGCAATTTTTTTGGTGTAAAGTCATATTTATACTCTTTTTCAATATTGTCCATATCGTATTCCATATTGTTATAACTTACATAATAAGAGTTTGCAATATAATAAACTTTATTATAAATTTTTGATAATTTAATAATATCATTATTTGGCTCTTTCAAACTCATTTCATTATTTACAATAAAATCATCCAATAATTCTGTATTGGTAAATTCACATGGATATATTTCAGGATAAATATTATTATATATTATTTTTAGTTTAATATTAAATGTTGACAAAATATTTTTCAAAGTTGCTCCATTATCATTAATACACATAAATACAAATTCTTCATATAATATATACCTATCATCTTTAATCATCATCAAAGATCTTAATAAATTTTGATAATACATATTATCATAATTTAAAATATTTATTTTTTCATTCAAATCGTTTTTATATAAAGGCTTTAATTTCATTTTTATTATTTCTTCTCTTCTAAAGCCTTTAAGTACAATCAGTTCCATATTATCACCTACCAAAATTATACCACATATTTTATTGTCAACTTAAACATTTAAGAAAAAAATTCATTAAGTGCTTTTAAAAAAGCATCATTATCAATATCATTTTTTAATGAAATAAATAATTCTTTTGTTTTACTTAAATCTTCATCATATTTATTGAAAAATTTCACATTATTATCCAAATATAAAAGGTTATTATATTTTTCAAATGTTAATTTACTATTTTTCAATTTTACGCCAACCAGAAAAAAATTAAACAGGAAACTTAAAGCCATATTTTCTTTATATAAATAATGTTTTTTATCATTAGTAAAATATTTTAAACAACAAAAAAGTAAAACTTTAACAAAATAAAAGTTTTGATAGTTTAACATTTTTAAAACTTCTTTGTCATCATTATTTTTTATTTCAACAAGCGTAGTTACAAATAATGTACTATGCGTAAATTTGCATAATTTATCATATAACTCTGTAAGCATGTCCCCTTTTTCTTTCCTATTGAAGTCTTTAAATAAATCCATACTAATTTCATTTAAGTGAGTTTTAAATTTGTTAATTAATTTCTGGATCTTTGTATAATCTCTAGAGTTTTCATCATCAATAGATAAATTAATAAATTCATAATACACATTATCTTCGAATTGTAACATCATCCCAACAAGAATATATTCAAAACTAGATCTTAATAAAGTATTCGCATCTACTAATCTACCCGAGTTTAGTAAATACTCTATACTACTTAAAGTAGTATATGCTTGTGTGAGCAAACTTATTGTTTTCTTATATTTTACTCTTTTTTCTATGTTAAGTTTATTAATATTGTATTTAATTCCATCATTTAATGGCCTTATAAATTTTTTTCTTATTGCTCTGTTAATTTCATCATTATTAATCTTCATATATCATTCCCACTTTATAGCTAAATTATCTAATTTTATCTCTACAATAAATAGTACTAATTAAAAGTGTAGAGATTGTTTTCATATACAAAAAAAGTCAATAATTAGAAACAATGATAAAATAATTTTAAAAATATCCAAAAGAAATCTAATTTAATGACTCAATTTAATTATACTTAATATACAAAATTATTACAAAACTTTAAAAAATATATCACTTATATTTGTACTTACTTCTCGTGTGAAAATAAATTATTTAAACTTATTAAATTTATTCATATTATTAAAATTTTCCTCACGTCTTGATAAAAACAATTTTGATTTATCCGTTAAAATTTCCCTAGGTAATTCTTTATTATTGGTGCAAAGTTCAAAAAATGTTTTATCAATTTCATTAGCATTTAATTTTATTATGACTTTACCTGTTTCAGACTCAAAACAATAAAAATTAGAATCAAACAAACCATGATGATTACTGCATAACCAAACACCATTATCTCCCGAATTTGCTAACATATATTTTTTATAAAATAATTCTGAGCTATGATCACTTTCAGAAGAAATTAAATCACTCATACAAGGATTAGATAATATATCATTTATATCATGTGCATTGCATTTTTTTATTTCAGACACTCCCCATAAGTGCGCTGCCTCAAGAATATTTTCTATTTCACAGCCACATAAATAACATTTTGTTTGAATTCCTTTTTTTCTAAGGTTGTTCTTAAATAATTCTTGATTTCTTATTGTTCCATTAGCTTTTGATATTTCATATTGATTAATTTCTCTTCTAATTTGTTGTCGGACTTCATCAGTCGTTTCGTATTCTTGATCTAATCCAATCTTTTCCATTAATTCAATAAGTGGTCCAGTAAAGCCATCCGTAAATTTAGGTACTTCTTGTCCTAATCTAAAATTATACTTTTCTGGCGCAAACATAAATTTAAGTTTTTTATTTTCTTTTTCAGCTAAAACACTTAATGTCCACATTGTTAAAAAACTATCATATCCTTCTGCTGACAATGTTTTAAACGTATATATATATTCTTGATTTGTCAAATCAACAAATTTTTCCTCAGTTTCATCATCTGTTTCTTTATTAATATCATATGAATAATCTATGCACTTTATATAAGAAGGAACATTCCCCTTATTTTTGTTAGAAATAAAACTTAAATCATTTGAAAATTTATTAAATGAAATATATTTAATGCCACTTTTAATTTCATCAAGACTAAATCCCATCTCAACATATTCATCAAATTTTATTTGATCTATATTCAATACATCAAATCCTATTGTGGCTAATTTACGGTATATCATAAGATTAAATTTATCATGAGGATGGCTTTTATTTAAATCCAACATATAAAAATAGAGTTTTATATTTTTATTTATTTCTTTTTCTGTTAAATAATAATCAAATATTTTATTACATCCCTGTACAAAATATGTATTTGCGTGATAACCAGTATGACCATAATCAAAGTTAGGATTTTCTAATAATTTATCATCATCATATCCAGTATTACTTAATCCTACGATATACTTTATAATTCCATCTTCAATTATAGTTATTGTTCTTGAACTATTTTTTTTACTACGTTGACTTTGAATGGTTTCACCATCGAGTTCTTCTATTTGATATATTATTTTTTCTGGATTAATATTAATTCCGTTATTTTTATAAGCCCTTTCAACTACGTCCTTATATATTTTTCTATACGTTTCTTTATACCCACTATATACCTTTGCTATTATTTCCATACTCCACCGCCTAATAATTAATTACTATAATTTCTTGCCTATTTTGTCTATTTCTTTTTGTTATTTTGTCATTCACTATTAATTTATAATTATTTTTATTTATCCACATTGAAAGTTTAGAGTTAATTTTTTCGTTTCTATCTTTCATATTAGATAACATAAATTTTATACCTTTTTTGTTTAACCTATCCAAAAATGCTAAAAGCTCCTGTTCTTGATTTTGATCCCATCCATTAAATCCTCTTTTACCATCATTATAAGCACCACATGATATTAAATATGGAGGATCACAATATACAAAATCACCTCGTGAAATTTCTTTTTCAAATGATCTATAATCCATGGATTTATAAACAATATTAATAGACTTTGTTCTATTTGAATATGATACTAATTTTTCCAACATTTCTTGATTAAATCCTGAATTGCCACATGGATTATTAAACTCTAGCTTGCTATTAAATCTTATTTGATGTTCAAAACCATAACAAATTAATAAATATAAATCCACTGGATTTCTACTACCTATTTGATTCAAATTATATTTTTTTCTAAAAGCTATATAAGATTCTTTATTTCCTTTTTCCAAATTATATTTCTTTATACTCTTTTCAATATAATTATAAGTAATTAAAAATTTATCTCTTGATATTTTTTCTAACAAATCTCTTACCATCCAATTAATATCATTATAAACAACCTTTTCGCAATCAATATTGATTCCAACTGTTGATCCGCCACCAAACAAATCATAAAAACATTTAATTTTTTTAGGCAAATTTTTTTTTATCAATGGTAACATTTCATATTTTCCACCAATATAATTTAATGGTGAAATATAATATGGTTCTTCATTCTTTTCTATATAAAACAACCACTCATAATGCTTTTTATCTTTTGTATTTTCTTTAAGTTCTTTGTTAACTGCTCTTGTATTTTTATATTTTACAAAATCAATTTTTTTAAAAACATAAGTACCTTCTTTAGCATATCTTTTCATAACTTTTTCAATAAATTCTTTTGACATGATCCCTGCATCACTATAACTAAATAAAATATGTTTAAATTTTGCATTTGAAATTAATTTTTCGAATTCTTCATGTACACAACCTTTTCTACACCACATAGAAATTTGATCTCCATTATCCCTATGTGCACCAACTCCATGTATTTCTGGATTATCATTTTTTGCAATTGTTTCAAGAACGTGATATTGACTAACATATTGTGTTGGCGTGTATGGAGGATCTAAATATAATATATCTCCACTTATTTTACTTATTAAATCATTTGCATCAAGCATATATACTTCATTATAAAATTTTGATTCACCATTTGTTTCTAGCGGGATGAATTCCATTGTTTTTACCGCTCTAGGATCCCAAATTTTTAAATATGCAGAATATACACCCGCCACATTAGATATCTTACTTGTACTTTCCAACAAACTACCTATTAAATAATACTTTTCATTCTCATCTATTTTATTTTCATCAAACCATATATCAATTGTATTTCTTATAAAGTCAATTTTTTTAGCATTTTCATCTGAAAAATATTGTCGTCCTGATATTGAAGGAGCAAAATTATTATAACAAAATCCACTTTTATATTCACTTGTATCTACTGTATTAAAATATTCAAACGGATCAAAACCAAGTGTTTTAAAAAATGTTCTTGAATTATACTTTAGTTTTCCATTACAAATTGAATATGAAAAATACAAATTATCATTAGCGATAATCTCATACTTATTTTTAAAATAATCCCCAACAGCACATGTTCCAGCAAACAAATCACAAAATATTAGACCTTTTTTATCTAATCCTTTCGAAGCCAAAAATTTATCTATAACATTTAATAATTTTGTTTTGTTTCCTATATATCTCATATTTTACTCCTTTATGAAAACATAAAATTAGTTTAAGATATGTGACATATCTATCTCATGACTATTTTATAATTTTCTAATCATCAATATCATTAAATTTATATATTATAATATTTTTCTAATTTTCTAATATATCTTATTCTATATTTTTAACTAATTCTACTTAAATGAAATTCTTCAAAATTCAATAATATTATTATATGTAATGTCTTTTAATAAATATATTTCATTATTTTCTTTCTTAATTTATTATAACATGAAATTACAATTTTTATTAAATAAATAAGTAATTATAACAATATTTTACTAAAATTTTAAACGACATTGAATTTAATTGAAATGTATTAACTAATATAATTTTAGATAATTTTAGACTGTATTTACCATTATTTGTTCTATGACAATATTCTTCTTATTACATAAAAAAACAATCAATACTTTTATAACTAATGCTTAAAAAATTAGAGCACACAATTTTAAACATAGATTTTCTACTTTATTAAAAAGGGAATAATATAACTTTAGTAGCCAAACATACCGAACATACTAAAATGGATAAAACGTTAAATACATATTCCCATATGAATCAAAAAAGTTACCATACGATTATATAAAATATGAAATAGTTAAGTCCAAAAGCAAAGATGACCTAGTCATTTAACGGACTAAGTCTATTTTTTATTCTATATATTTATTAATATGAATTACTGGAATTTTCCCTAAAACCTTAATGTTTTTTGACCAGGTACTTATCTTACTTAGCAACATAATTGATTGAATTTTTTGAAGGTTAACTTTATCATTTTCAAAAATACTATTACTTTCCATAAAAAACCAAACTCCAAATTTATCAGGTACGGGCAAGCCTTTTTCAACTAAATTTATTTTCTTTGTGTCAATCAGCTTTGCTGATAATTCGGATTGATCTACACAATACGAAAGAGATTGTGCAGAACCAATTTTTACAGATATATATTCACTTTCTAGTAATAAATCAGCTAATTCTATTTTATATTTAGAATTAAAATATTCATTTTCATACTTTGAAATAAACATATTTCTATCCAATAATTTACCATCATATTTTTTTGACAAAATTTTATTTATAATTTCTTCTCTATATTCCTTATCATTAATTCTGAAATTTTCTATATACGACTTTGTATAATTATCAGTCGGATTATATTTAATTTCAATTGTTTGTATTTCATTCATTACTAGGTCATAATAGTCATCATTATAATAATACCATTCATCATTATATAAAGATACATTTTCTGACTCTATTTCATAGTTAATATATTTTCTTATATTTTCTGAATATATTTTTTCATTTGAAGAGTCCTTATAAATTATTTTGCCTCTTTCTATAATTGTTTGCATATCAATACCAGTTTTTTTAGACAGTTCAAACAGATCACTTAAATTATGTAACTCTATTTCTTCTTCAATCTTACCAACTTTAATCATTTGTGTATGTTCTTCTTCAAAATAAATACTGCTACCTACAATATAAAATTCATTTATGAAAAAATGCGATGAATTATAATTACCATAAGCATCAAATTCTTTGTTTAATGAAGCATACATTATTTTATTGTATCGTTCTACATCATCTATATTTGTAATTTTAGTTAAAAGTGGAATTCTATTAATTATTTTTTTACTAAGATCATTTTCAATTTGATCCAAAAGTTGATAAATATCTTTCAAAGAAATATCAACTTTTAGCTTTATTGATTTTCCAATATCAATTCTTTTACCATACAATTCATTATATGGAGTAAATGATAAACTAGTAATATTTTCACCACTATCAAATACTATGGTTTTTGTATTTCTGAATGATGTAATAGATGAATTTTTTATTGAATGCGGAGTCATTGAACTTTTTCTTTTCATTTCTTTTAATTCGATTCTTTTAGCAAAATCGAAGCCAAATTCTCTATCAGAATACTTTTGAACTAAAAAACTACTTGCCCCATATGTTATTGCATAATTATTTTTATCACTTTCACAAATAATTATACCAGAAATACCTGTTCTTGTCGGCGGATGAGATTCCCCAAATTCAATTAATATATTCTTCCAACTTAATTTTAAATCATTATCATATTTGTAATATAAATTTAATTTGTATTTATCGCTAATGATGTCAGCACCTATTTTTTTAAAATTTCTTTCAAGCATGTCTTTTTTTAATTCTTCCTTATTGTCAAGTTTAAAAATATTGTATTGCATAAATTCACTACCTCCTACTAAAAAAACGCCAATACAAAACTTATAAAGCCTGTACTAGCGCTTTCATTGCTATTATTATACTATAAAAATTAAAATTTGAACTATTTTTCAGAACAAATTTTTAAATTTTAATTTATTAAAAAACTAGTTTTTACAAACTAGATTTTTTTCAATATATTTATTATTGTTATTCTACTTACTTTCTATTTGTTTAGATTCATCTATATATTGATAACCTAATAAATTATCTTTTATTACAACAGATTCGCCAAGTCTTGATTCAATATCTTTTCTGGTATTACTAGCAACTTGTCCACCTTCTTTAGCAATTTTCCTATTTCCTTCTAATCCAATTGGTTTATGTTTCTTAGCAAGTTCTCTAGTTGTTAGTTCACCTATATCAGCAAGTGCTATTTCAATATCACTCATATTATCTCTTAATGATTCTTTTCTTAAACCTTTATATTGTTTATACTCTTTAGCTGTCATTCCAGACCATTCTTTATAAATATCATTAGTTAATATAGCATATTCTAAATTACTACCTATGCCATTATCTTTCCAAACATCAGTTAATTTTTTTCTTTCTTGAATTCCTTTAATTCTTTTAGTAATCCATTCTTCATCATAACCTTTAGTTCTGTAAGTATCTACTGCTCTTTGTATAGTAAGTGAAGGATCAAATACTTCATCTATTCTTTCTTTACCTAATTTAGCTAACCATTGTTTTATTGGCTCAGCATTTTTACTTGGAATAGATTCGATTATTCTAAACATTTCTTCTATATCACATACATCAGTTAAACGATACTTTCCATCTTGAGATTTTAATTTAAACTGTCCGATTTTTTCGGACACTTCATTTCCTTCTTCTTTTAATTTACTTTTTAAATCAGTCCAATATTTTCTTGGTCTAGTACTTTTTGTTAATACTCTAACAATATCTACTACACTTATATAATATTTTTCTTCATCTTTATCCCATACTGTTCTGATTTCTTCATTATTAAATATTTTATTAATTAAATGCATTTTATCTTGCTTCATATCTCTCCTTTCTAACTCCTACAAATTAATTATAACATACAAACATATATTTATAAACAAAAAAGCTAACCATTTTAAATAATTAACTTTTTAATAAATAACTAAATTATATTTTCCCAAAAGTATTATAATCTTTCTAACATATTACCTTAATAATTCCATTTATATTGTTCTTTATATTTTGTTAAAAAAGTATAATCTTTCATATCATTTTGTAATCTACCAATAACAATACCCGGTAAAACATTTTGAGAAGAAGCAAAGTTTTTAATATCTATATATTTAATATTTCCTTTTTGTAAAAACTCTTTATAATCATTCTCATTAATTAAAATATTTCGAGCAAAAGTATCTGCTTTTTTCTCTACTTCACTTTCAACAAAATTATAGTCAACATATTGATTTATAAAGTCTTCATTTACTAAATGCGCTATTTCATGGAATAAAGTAAACCAAAATATATCTGAAAATGATTGTCTAATTGTCATACATAAAATAACTTTATTATCTTTTTTTTGAATAAATCCTTGAACAGGAGCTCCAGTAAAATGTTTAACTATTTCAAAAACTATTCCACAGTCTAAAAATATTTCTTTTAATTTTTCCACCATTTGATCAATAGGTAAAAACATAGTTTTTTTAATATCATCATATTTTAATTTTAACTTTTCTTTATCAAAACTATTAACAACTGAAACTTTTTCTGTAAGATGTTCACATATTTTTTTCCATGCATGAAGTACATATATATTAACTTTATTTTTCTTTGAACCTCTAAATGCCATTTGTTGAAACGGTAAAGAAGGAATTTTATTTAAATTTGTTACATTTAAAAATTTTCTTAAATTTAAAACAGTTATTTGTTTATTACTACTACATGGCATTATATTATTTTTTTCACAATATTTAACTATATCTTTTAAATCATTAGAAATTTCTAATTCTATTGAACTAATATTATTTATGTTTTCTAATTCACAGACTTCTTTATCATATATCCCTTGCAAATTTATCCAAAATTCAGTTGGTATATTTAAAGCATACTCTAAACTATTAGCAAAGCGAGATGAAATTGATTTTTTACCACTTATAATCTCACTTACATGTTTAGCAGAATAACCCGTTCTAATTGCTAATTCCTCTTGTGTCATGTTTCTATCTTCAATAACTTCTTTTATTGTTTCTCCTGGATGTACAATTAAATCAAGGGATAAGCCATTCATTTTTCCCATCATGATAATCCATCACTCCTTTTATATTTATTTCATTACAATTTTTTAGTGAATCATCATCTAGTTTATCTGTAATTGGTTCTACAATTAGTCTATAATTTTTATTTAAACTTATTCCATAAAGTTTATCTAAATTTCCTACTAAAGGATGCGGTTTACCAATACCATTATCAAGATATTGTTTAAAATTACTACATGCCTCTAGTTCATTAAATCTTTGCTTAAGTTTTCTTGCTAAATCTAAACCAATTTTTTTAATAACCTTATTAGGATCATCTAATATTTTTTGTAATTGTTTATTATGCACATATAATTTCAAACCACATCCCCCTTTCATAAAAATTACCTAATAGGTAATTTAATTATACATTAAATATTCAAATTAGTCAACAAAAAAACTTTATTAAAATTAACAAAGTTTTTACTCATCTTTAAATAATTTAACAATAATAGGTTTTAATAATTCAATTATAATAAATGATACTATATTAACTATAACAACAAATAATAATTGTGAAACAGTAATAACTTCTAAACCAAATAATTTACCAATTGGTGTAAAGAATACTAATAATTGAACAGCAAATAAACCTAATATACCTAAATTTAAATATTTATTACTAAATAGTCCCCTTTTATGAATTTGTTCTTTTAATGATCGACAATTATAAGCAAAAACAAATTCATTAATAATTATACTAAATAAAGCTAATGTTTGGGCTATACCTTGGCCTAAATCAATAAAATGATAATAAACATATAAACTAATTAAAGTTTCTAATATTACAGAAATAATTAAAAATGCACTAAAAAATCTAGTAAATATTCTTTTATCTAATCCATTAGGTTTTCTTTTCATCACATCTAAAGATGCACCTTCAAATGCTAAAGTTATAGAAGGAATTGTATCAGCTACTAAATCAATATATAAAACATGAATAGCTGATATGATAGTATTACCGGTTAACATACCAAATATAATAATAGCTATTTCAGTAAAATTACTTGATAAATTATATAATATATTAGTAATTACATTATCATATATTCTTCTACCTTCTTCAACAGCAACAGTAATTGTATTAAAACTATCATCTAATAAAATAATATCAGATGTATCTTTAGTGACATCAGTTCCAGAAGCCCCCATACCAATACCTACATTAGCTAGTTTAATAGCAGGAGCATCATTTACCCCATCACCTGTCATAGCAACTACTTTACCTATTTTTTGAAAAGCTTTAACAATTTGTAATTTGTTTTCAGGACTTACTCGCGCAAAAACAGAGTATTTTTTAATATATTCCACTAATTCTTTTTCATCTAAATCATTTAAACTAGAAGCATTAATACATTCTTCTTCACTCTTACAAATACCTACTTCTTTAGCTATTGTATAAGCAGTAATTAAATTATCACCTGTTAACATTATTGGTCTAATACCAGCTTCTTTACATTCAGAAATAGAATTTTTAATATTATCTCTAACAGGATCTTTTAATCCAATTAAACCAACTAATATTAAATCATCTTCATTATAATCTTTATTTGAAACTTCTTTATAAGCAAAAGCTAAAACTTTTAAGCCCTCTTTTGCCATATTACTTTCTATTTCAACATATGAATCTTTTATTTTTTTATCTAACTTAACAACTTTATCATCAATTAATACTTTTATACATTTATCTAATATTGATTCAAAACTACCTTTTGTATATAACATTACTTTATCATCAATATCATAAACAACACTCATCATTTTTCGATCAGAATCAAAAGGCATTTCTGATATTTTTTTACCTTTAATTTCTTCTTTTAAATAATTTTTTAAAGCAACATCAACTGAATCACCAATATAGTTTCCATCTTCGTTTAAAACAGCTGTATTACAAAAACTAATTATATTTTTAAATGTATCATTTACTTCATTAACTTCTTTTAATGAACTATAAACTTTAACTACTTCCATTTTATTTTTAGTTAAAGTACCGGTTTTATCAGTACATATAACTTCAGTAGCTCCTAAAGTTTCAATAGCTGCCAAATTACGAACAATAGATTTTTTCTTAGCCATTTGACTAACACCAATTGATAAAGTAGCTGTAATAGCAATTGGTAAACATTCCGGAACACTTGCTACAATCATTGATATACAAAGCATAGCTATTGTTAAAAAACTGTGATTATTAATAACACTATAAACTAAAACAAAGAAAATTAAAATACAAGCTACAAATAAAATAAATTTACTAACTCGAGCAACTTTCATTTGTAATGGTGTTAAAGGTTCAACATCACTATCAACAATAGAAGCGATTTTACCTAATTCAGTATCCATCCCAATAGCAGTAACAACAGCTTCTATTTTACCAGATACTAATATAGTTCCTGAATAAACCATATTTTTTCGTTCTGATATTAAAGCATCTTTTTTAATAACTTCATTATTTTTATCAACACTAGCACTTTCACCAGTCAATATTGATTCATCAACTTTAGCATAATAACTTTTAACAATTCTAGCATCAGCTGGTATTTTATCACCTGACTCTAAAATAATATAATCACCTACTACTAAGTTTTTAGAATCAATATCTTTATATTTATTATTTCTTTTAACAGTTACATAATTTGCTGAATATTTTTTTAATTTTCCTATCGCATCTTCAGCTTTTGATTCTTGTAAAAATCCCATAAAACAATTAACTAATGTTGTACCTAATATAACAATAGGCTCTAAAAAATCACTTTTATTAAATATAGAGTATAGTAAAGACAATATACCTACTACTAATAAAAGAATAACCATAATATTTTTAAATTGACTTAAAAATATTTGTAACTTAGTTTTTTTATCTTTTTCAACTAATACATTTTTACCAGATAATTTATGTAATTGTTTAACTTTTTTAAAACTAATACCTTTATCACTAGTATCTAATTCTTTATAAATTTCTTCAATTGTTTTTTTATAAGCCTCTTGCATTATATCACCATTATTATTGTACCATAAATATAGAAAAAATTTTTAAATATGATATAATTTTAATATAAAAAAGGAGATAATATATGCGATTAATTAATTTAAAGGAAAATGAAGAATATTTAAAAGAATACATAGAATTATGTTCAAAAGAATGGGGAACACCAAAAACAAAAGCACAAATGGAACTATACATTAATAAAAAAATTAAAAATATTCTATCAGGTGAAAATGTAATATCTGTACTTGGATTAGTAGAAAATGAACTTATTGGCTTTATATCATTATTTAAAATAGATGGAGATGAAAGAACTGATTTAACTCCTTGGTATGCTACAATGTATGTAAAAAAAGAATATCGTAATAATGGATATTCTAAAATATTAAATAATGCAATAATAGAAGAAGCAAAAAGATTAGGTTATAAAAAAATATATTTAAAAACTAATTTAATTAATTATTATGAAAAATTTGGCGCTAAATTTATAGAAAAAATGTCTAAAGAAAATCTATATTACATTGATTTAAAACAACACATGTAAATTTTCTCAATTTTTTTATAAGTATATCTTTATTTTATTTTGTTTAACAACTGATGTTTCAATTTTATATTCTTTGGGTATATTTACATTTTCTTCCTTAGGAACATAAATTATTACACGATCATATCCAACTTCATTTTTAACAAAATCAAATATAGTTTTAATTAATATTTCATCTTTAAAATATCTTTTATTAATAGTTATCCATTTTTCATCTTTATAAATAACAAAATCATCAAAAAATTTATCATTCTTTTCTATAATATAATAAGTAGCATTGTTATCTCTTACCTCAAGGGCTTGACAGCATTCTGCCTGTCTTAATCCATTAATTTCAACATTTTTTTATAATCATATTGTTTAATTGTATATTTATCTTTTTTATTTAGCAATTCATCTATTTTATTCATTTTATTTTTCATCTACTCTTTATAATCTAACAATATATTATTATTATAAGTTTCTAAATAATGTTTAATTTTTTCTAATGATAAACCGATATTTTTAAGTTTTTTAATTAATTTTATCTCATTTATTTGATTTTCTTGATAATATCTATATCCAGTAAAAAATCGGCATAAGAAGGTTTAAACAAATTAATTTTGTTGTAATATCTTAAAGTTTGAATCGATATATTAGTTTCTTTCGAAAAATTGTTTATTTTATACACATTATTTCTCCTTTCAATATAATAATAACATTATAGTTAGGTAAAGAGTCAATATTATAGATAAAATGCTTAATAATCAAAAATTAGGTTATTAAGCATTTTACAGATATTAACAATTTATAGAACAAATTTTTTATTTCTTTTCTAAATATATGCCATCTTCTAACAAACAATCCTCTAATGTCATATTATCATTTAATATATAGAATTTTTCGTAGTTTCTTTTAATTGAATCTTCATAGTATGGTTCAAATACTTCCCTAAGCCTAAATATAAAATCTTCATTATTATTTCGTTTTATACATCTTCTTTTTATTTCATCAAAATTATTCAAATTTGGATAAGCAATACTATACTTTATATTGTGTTTATCAAAATAATCAAAATGTTCTGGTTTTAACTGAACTAATACAACATCATATTGATCTGTTGCTTTAATAATTGCATCATAATAATTATTAGGCCAATTAGGATTTAATTTTCTTGAAGTACCTTTTCGTTCCTCTGGAGAAATATTAATTAATTCAGAATTATCAAATTTATAATTACTAGATTCTAAATCGATTACATTTTTATATTTATTTCCTAAATAAGTTTTGCCACAAGTTGCAAATGCAGATATTATTATTCCTTTACCCATACTACCTCCTATAATTCATGCAATTTTTAATCTATACTACAAATTTTCCATTACTTACATTAGTTATTTGCTTCTTATTAACTCTAACCAAAATTAAAAAAATAGTTACATTGTATTAATATAATTTTAATAATTAAAGATTCCTTATAAG
Source organism: uncultured Bacilli bacterium (assembly GCA_944371325.1). Taxonomy (GTDB): domain Bacteria; phylum Bacillota_I; class Bacilli_A; order RF39; family UBA660; genus Faecisoma. Next base: position 72,579 of record CALVXO010000004.1, read on the forward strand.
TAAAAAGATTTTTCTCTCGAGTAAACTTCATTGGAAAACATAATATCATTTCGTAATAATTTAATATTTTGTTAAAGTTTTATAAAATAAGAATTTTTCTTTTAACTGAATTTTCTAAAGTTTATTAAACTACATTTATTTTATTTTTTTGTATCTGGTTTTTATATTTAGAATTTTATTAGTTGTTCATATTTTATTGAATCGAATTTTTTAATTTTAATCTTTGTTATCATTATTACCATTCACAATACCCTATTTATGACACTGTGATACCTTGATTGCAGGTTCACTACTCATAATTATAGTGTCTCTGTTTCTTTGTTTCAATATTAATTTATTAATATTACTCAAAATTTCATCTTTAACTTTATCATAATAAACGATATGTTCTATTGTTTCTTTTACTTCATTAATTCCAATTTGTTGTTCTTCTTCTGTATCACATTCTATCATTAATGATCTTTTAATATTGAATTCTAACCATTCAATTCTCCCATTATTAGCATAATATATTGATTCCCAGTCTACATTCATATCTAAAGTTGTATTTTTGATATATGATTCAAAAAATGCACTAAATTTATTAAAATCTATATGACATTTTTCATAACCTGACCAACATAATGCTAGTTCATACAGTTCTAGATATGGATTAGAATATCCCAAACATTCTAAATCTATTAATTTGTAATTATCATTTAACCACATTACATTTTTACTATCCATATCATTATGGCATATAGCACAGAAGCTTGGTAGTTTATCAACAGATTCATTTCCTTTATTTATACTTTGATTTAATATGTCTAATTTGTTATATATCATATCATAAATTACCGAATGTTTTTCTTTTGCTAAATCAATATAATATTTAAAATCAATATTTCTAATTTTACCTTTATTATCATCTTTTCGTAAATCAATATTATGAATTTTAGCAAGTAATTCACCTATTTTTTTACAATGTTCAATAGTAATTTCATCATCTTTTAAAGACTTACCATCAAACCATTCATATACATAAAAATATTGTCCTTCTATCTCTTGCATTTTTTTATCATTAAACTTTAATGAATATACAGCATTAATATTATTATCTTTTAATATTTCTTCAAATTTATCTGCAGTATTAAAATTATTCATTGCTGTTGGCCTTTTCATAATATTTGGATTAAGTAGTTTAACGATATATCTTCCTTTATCAGTAAATATTTTAAACATTCTATGTGTTAATCCGCCTGATACTTGAGATATAGGTTCAGTTAAATTACCTAAATTTAATTCTATAATCATCTTATTTAAAAATTTATTTGTATCCATCGCTATCACTTCCTATATTATTTAAGGTATATTCAACATAATTTTTAAAAACACAATCAATTTCTTTTTTATTTAAAATAATATACTTATGTTTAAATATTTTATAGACGAAAGATAATTTATTCTTCTATCTATTAATTAGTACTCAATTAAATTTTTTGCATTCTTGTACACAAAATCATTGTTGTTTAGTAAATCTATTCAAATATTAAATAAATATTTTCCATAAAGTTCTAAATCATGATTATATATTTTTTTATACTAATTATTTTATTTTCATTTATCAGCAATTATTTTTGATTGTTCTTTTATTCATAAGCTAATTTTATCACTTTTTTTTCAAAACGTCTATATTTTAGGATAAAATAACATTAATAAGCTTTTAGGAGAATATTATGCTTATGTTGTTCTTAATATCACACATGGTACAAAAAGGAAATTAAAAAAGAAATTACTAACGATCATGTAATGCCTAAAAATATATCAGTTAGTGCTATGTAGACGTTTGATTCTCTATTAGTAAAAACTAATGAAGAATTAGAAAGTATTAACATCTGCTCTCTTAACAATAATAGTAAAAGACATATTGTTCTCTCATTTGGAAAATTAAGAAAAAAATTATTTTAGATGATACATATTATATTTATATCACCGAAAAAAAATTAGGAATGGTATAAAAAATATATTTGCAAAAGTAAAATTAAATTTAATAACCAAGCAATAATGCACACTAGAAAATATTATGAAATTAGAACATCCAAGAAAAAATTCTACACTAAAGAATAAAAAAATAAATTAGAAAAAATTTATCTTAGTATCTTAAAAAATCAAAATTAATTAAAAATTTTTTATAAACAAAAGTATTCCCCTCTCTCGAGGGGAATTTCAAGGGGGAAATATTATTATCAGTTCGTAACAATTTAATAATTAGAAAAAGTCTTATAAAATAAGGCTTTTTATTTTAT
>CALVXO010000005.1 GCA_944371325.1 uncultured Bacilli bacterium
TTACTAAAGCTAATCCACTATTAAAAAAGCCTATAAAATCATATGAATATCTATCATCATAATATTTTTTTACTTTATTTATATTTTCATCTAATAACTCTGGTATTAATAACAAAACATTATTATCATCACTATTACACTTTTTACCATTTTGCAATTCAAAATCATATATCTCTCTTACTTCTATCATATAATCAACTCCAAGTAAAGATATATTTTAACACCTTTAATCATTAAAATCAATAAAAAAGAAAAGAATAATTATTTCTTTTCCACTTTAATCGCAACATCTTCATCATTTAATTTATCATTAAATGTTAATGTTTCATCTTTAATTAATTCATCACCTAAAACTTCACCCATAACATAATCATAATATTTATCTAACATTTGATTAATTTTATCACTTCCATGGTAAATAACTTTAATATGATCTGTTATAACAAAGTCAGCTTCTTTTCTTAAATTTTGAACTTTACGAACAAATTCACGAGCTAAACCTTCTAATATTAAATCTTCAGTTAATTCAGTGTTTAATACAACACAAGTTTTATTATTTGAGCTTGATGCATAACCTTCTTTTTGTTTTAAAGAAATTAACACCATTTCCTTAGTTAATTTAAAATCTTCATCGCCTAATTTAACAATTAATCCATCACTTTGTAATAAAGCAACATCTTTAGTTGATAATTTAGTTAATATTTCTTGTAATTCTTTTACTTTAGGTCCTAAAGTCTTACCTAAAACTTTAAAATTAGGTTTAACTATATAATCTAAATATTCACTCATATCTTCTTTAAATATTATTTCTTTAACATTTAATTCTTCTTCGATAACAGATATTAAATTACCAATAATTTTTTCGTCATTTTTAGGTAAAATTAAATGTGATATTGGTTGTCTTACTTTAATATTAGCTTCTTCACGAGCAAATCTTCCTAATGAACAAACGTCTCTTACTAAATCCATTTGTTCTTCGATTTTTTCATCAATTAATTTTTCATTATATTTAGGGAAATCTGCTAAATGAATAGATTTTTCATCTGTTAATTTTTGATATATTTCTTCTGTTAAGAAAGGTGTTATAGGAGCACATAACTTACATAATGTTACTAATACTTCATAAGTTGTTAAATAAACAGCTTTTTTGGATTCAGTTAATTCACTATCCCAGAATCTTCTTCTATTACTTCTAATATACCAATTTGATAAATCATCATTTAAAAATGGTACTATTAATCTTGCAACTTTATTTAAATCATATTCTTCATAAGCTGAAGTTACATTTTTTATTAATTTATTTAATTTAGATAGTAACCATCTATCGATTAATTCTCTTTTACTCTCTTCAATATGATATTCTCTTGGATCGATATGATCAGCATTAGCATACATTTCGAAGAATGAATAAGCATTTTTAAATGTTGATATATATTTAGAATATATTTCTTTTAAACCAGTTTCATCAAATTTTAAAGGTGTCCAAACAGGAGAAGCATATAGCATATAATATCTTACTGTATCAGCTCCATATTCTGTCATAATTTTAACAGGATCAATAATATTACCAGTTGATTTACTCATTTTTTTACCATAAGCATCTAACATCATATCATTAACTACAACATTTTTAAAGCTTGATTCTCCTGATATAATAGTTGATATAACTAATAATACATAGAACCATCCTCTTGTTTGATCTACTCCTTCTGCAATAAAATCAGCCGGAAATTGTGATTCAAACAATTCTTTATTTTCAAATGGATAATGAAATTGAGCATATGGCATAGATCCTGAATCAAACCATACATCTAATACATCTTTTACTCTATCCATTACTTTACCACATTTACTACATTTAATATGCAATTCGTCAACATAAGGACGATGTAATTCTAATTTTTTAACATCAATATCTTCAATTATTTTTTCTTGTAATTCATCTAAAGAACCAATTACTTCTTTATGTCCACATTCACAAGTCCAAATAGGCATAGGACAACCCCAATATCTATTTCTTGAAATTCCCCAATCAACCATATTATCTAACCAATTAGCAAATCTTTTTTCACCAATATAATCAGGATACCAATTTACTTTTTTATTAGCTTCAATTATCTTATCTTTATAAGCTGTAGTTTTAACATACCAAGCTGGTTTAGCATAATAAATTAAAGGACTTTTACATCTCCAACAATGTGCATAATCATGAACTATTTTAATTTTCTTGAATAATTTATCATTTTCTTTTAAATATTTGACAATTTCAATTTCCAAATCAGTATCAGTTACTAATCTACCTTTCCAAGGCCCTTCTAAATAACATCCATCTTTACCAACTGGATTAACAAAAGAAATTCCTTTTTCACGACATACTCTATTATCATCTTCACCATAAGCAGGTGCGATATGAACAATACCAGTACCATCGGAATCAGTTACATAACTATCTGCTACAACTTCAAAAGCTTTACCTTCTACTTTAACAAAAGGTAATAATTGTTCATATTTGATACCTTGTAAATCACTACCTTTATATTTTTCTAATACTTTATAATCTTCACCTAAAACTTTATCAGCTAAAGATTCACATAAAATAAATTTATAACCTTGACTTTCAACTTTTAAATAAGTTAAATCTGGATTAACACAAATAGCAACATTAGCCATTAAAGTCCAAGGTGTTGTTGTCCAAACTAAGAAATAAACATCTTCATCTTTTTTCTTAAAAGGAACTATAACAGTATTTACTGAATCTTGTTGATATCCTTGCGCTACTTCATTACTAGATAATTCAGTACCACATCTAGGACAATAATGTAATACTTTATTTCCATTATATATCAAACCTTTTTTATCCATTTCTTTAACAATCCACCACTCAGATTCAATATATTCATTATCACAAGTAACATATGGATGATCACAATCAATAAATTGTCCCATCATATCAGTTATTTTTTTAACTTCACTTATATTAATAGCCGTTTCTTTATTACATTCTTTACAAAAATTTTCAATACCAAAATTTTCAATATCAGATTTATTTTTAAAACCTAATTTCTTTTCAACATTAACTTCAATAGGTAATCCATGAGTATCAAGCCCAATTTTTCTTAAAACGCGATATCCTTGCATTGTTTTATATTTAGTAAATGAATCTTTAATTGTTTTAGCAAATACATGATGAATACCAGGTTTTGCATTAGCATAAATAGGTCCATCATAAAAAACATAGTTTTTTTTATCTTTTCTATTTTCTATAGATTTCTCAAATATATTATTTTCTTTCCAAAAAGATAATACTTCTGTTTCTGATTCATTAATTGTTTTTTTGTTTAATTCTTTAAAATTCATAACATTCCCTCCTGTATATAAAAAAAGATGATACCATAAAGGGCGAATATATCCGCGGTACCACCTTTTTTAAACTTATTAACTATAACGCGTTACCGTTTTTATCTTATCCATAAAAAGCATCCAAAGTGATTTGTATATTAATTATTTATTAGTTTCCACCAACCACTAACTCTCTATCAAATAAATTTAATATACCGTCTTTTTCATCTGCTATATCTCTATTTTTTCAATATCTTCAATTAATTCAACTTGTGTAGACAAAGCATCTTTCAATCTTTTTTTAAACACAATCATGTTCCTTCTTAACATATCAGATTCTTTTTCAATTGATTCAGCTTTTAACAATGCTTCATTAACTATTCTACTGGCATTTTTCTTCGCATCGCTAACTATTATATCTCTTTCTTGATAAGCTGTCAACTTAATTTGTTCAGAAGTTTTTTCAGCCATTAAAATAGCTTTTTTTAAATTTTCTTCCATTCTTTCAAATTGCGCAACTTTACTAGTTAAATTTAAATTTTCTTGTTCTAGCTTTTTTATATCAGACATCTGTTTATCTTTATTTTCCTGTTCTGATTTTTTTAACTCAGCTATTTGTTTATCTTTTTCCTCAATATCTTTAACCATTAATTCTACTTTAGCTATTACTTTATCAAGAAAATCATTTACTTCTTCTGGATCATAACCTCTTAATACTCGGCTGAACTTTTCCATAACTTCACCTCAAAATAGTATATTTACCACTCTATATTAATATCACCATTATCGTGTATTTCTTTACCTTCATTATCATCTGTTATTTTACCATTTACTTTAACATTGTTAGGTGTACATAAAAATATACCTCCACCTACTTTTTGTAAAGATCCACCTATTGCATAAATAGTTCCACTTAAAAAATCTACTATTCTTTTTGCTTGATCAGAAGTTACCCTTTTTAAATTAACAACAACTGTATTTCTACTTTTTAATTGATCTGCTATTTGTTGTGCTTCTGAAAATGCACGTGGTTCTAATAATACCAACTTTGTACTTCCATCATCAGCTATTGCCTCACTTGATTTAATATTATAATATTGATCATTTGAACTATCAGTTAATATATCATTTTCATCTGCTGAAAACCATTTTTTTAAATTCATACCCTTTTTCCTCCTTGATGCATACAATACACATACTATATTAATTTTATCATAAAATATTTAAAATGTGAATATTATTTTTTACTTTTTATCATATTTATTTAATTTTACAAAAAAAGCGATTTTCGATTTTACTCTACTAAACCACTTTTATTCTTTTTGTTTTCATCATCAATATTTTTAGGTTCCCCTAGTGAATGAGAATTGTTTCTTAATGCTTCTCTTTATATAACCTTAGTCACATAAATCTCAGTTTAAAAGGAATATACTTATAAACAATTTATATTATAATAAAAAGTGTTGTTGACGTGTGAAAGCTAGATGAACTATAATAATGATATTATTATATACATTAGCAAAAGTGTATATTGTTTCATTTGTATATTACTGTTTTATGTATTATGTTTTATTATTGTAAAGTATATGGTGATTGAGCAGTACCGTCACCACCAGTAAACTTTAATCCCATTTTTAAAAATAAAGTAGGACGAACCCCAAATTCTCCAGTTGAAATAGCTGAAGAAAGCATTCCACCATCACCAACACGATAAATTTTAGTTGAATCAAATCGATTCATTGTAGAATAAATACTAGCAGCTGTTGAATTTTCTAAAGTGTTTACATCTGCAAACACTTTAGGATCTTCAGCAGGATAAGATAAATCTATGTCATTTCCACTAAACATTTCTCCAATAGTAGGCAACCCAACATTTGAGTTTAAAGTTTCATCCTGAACAATTTCATAACTTTCACTATAAGGATAATCTCCGATGTAAAAAACTTTGTCTTGTGCATAACGATAATTAGTTGATATATTATTAGCAAAACTATTAAGTGACATATATATTATACTATTAGACGAGATTACTGACAAATCGTCATAAACGCTTTCATTAGGTAGCAACCCATTTAAAATTACTTTTATGCTGTCATTATCTTTACTTACTACTCTAAATGTGCACATATTATCATCTCCACAAGCATTGTCATCGCCGTTGTAAGGCACATTAATATATTCTCCAACTTGTACATCATTTGTATTTGAAGATACATTTATTGATTTATAATTTGAAATAAAAGTACCATTGCCTTCAATAATATTAACATTCGAAATTTTAATTATTGGGCGAACACCATAACCAATAGTTAAAAATGAGTCATTAAAATTTCCGTTAGAAGATACTTTGATTATAGATGAATTAGACCTATTTCCTAACCACCAATAATCTTTTATGTTTAAAAACGAATTTGCTCCGCCAGCCTTAATGTATTGTTCGGCATCTAATAAACCAACTTTCTTATTTGTTGTTATTTCACTCACATTTTGCTCTTCTTCTGTATCACCGTATATACCAACATTAAATGTATTATCTAATATGGTGCTTTTTATACTACTATTTAAACTATTCCAAAAATATTCATTTAACCACTTATTTATATAGCTTGAATCATATGTTTTTTCATCTGTCCAAACTATATTTGTAGGCTGAATTGATGTCAATGGTTGTTGCGTTATCAATGTTAATGTATTTGCTTCCGTATCAAATTCCAGTATTCGCCATTGATGTCCTCCATACCATAAAAAATTATTTGAAACTTGTTCATTAGTCCCAGTATAGTAATATAAATTTTCATTTATACTATCTTTTACTAATCCTGTTTGGTTTTCTTCTTGATATTGTTGTAATAAAATATCAATAAGTGGTTTGGTTGTTATTGCTACTTCTCCGTCACACCTTTCATCATCCATTGCGAATGTTCCGCTTGAGCATAATGTAAACTTATGATTGTTACTTTTAATAACCAATGTTGTTAATTTTTCGCCATCATATACTAATTCTTCTATTGTTGCATTTCCTAAATTGACCATTGTTGGCACATCGTCTTTATCCATATCTGATGTACATATTCTTTCATAATTATTATCCAATTGATATTTCATTTCTTCACTTGCACAATAATTATTTATTCCACCTAATATCATATTTGCTTCTGACCTACCAGCTGATATTCTTGCATCTTCTATTACGTTTAAAATAATAGGTGTTGCGATAAGTGCTACTATAGCAAGGATAATAATTACTGCTAGTAATTCAATAAGTGTAAAACCTAATTTTTTCATATTTTTCTCCCTTCTTATATTTGATAGTTCTACTACTTTAAATTAAGTATACATTATTTTTTGATAATTTACAAGACCTTAATTATATGTCGCGTGGAAATTTTTTATTTTACAAAAAAACTAAAATATTAAAATTTTAGTCTTTCATTAACATAATCTACTACTTCATCTAAACTAATAGTTATTTGCTCCATTGTATCTCTATCTCTTAATGTTACTGTGTTATTATTGATTGTTTCATCATCAATAGTTATACAATAAGGTGTACCTATAACATCATTTCTTCTATATCTTTTACCAATATTACCAGTTTCATCATAATTAGTCATAAAATGTTTAGACAATTTTTCGTAAACTTCTAAAGCTTTAGCAGAATGTATTTTTTTAATTAAAGGTAATACCGCTACTTTATATGGCGCTAAGAAAGGAGATAAGCTTAAAACTTCACGAGTTGTGCCATCTTCTAATGTATCTTCATGGTATGCTGCAAACATAATTGCTAAAAAAGTCCTATCTAATCCATATGTTGATTCAATAATATATGGAATGTACTTTTCATTTGTATCAGGATCTAAATAAGTTTGTGATTCTCCACTATATTCTTGATGTCTAGATAAATCAAAATTAGTTCGATTATGAGTACCATTTATTTCTCCCCAACCAAATGGAAATCTATATTCAATATCACATGCTTCTTTAGCGTAATGTGCCAATTTTTCATGATCATGAAATCTCAAATCTTCTTCTTTTAATCCTAAATCCATAAAGAATTTTTTACCATATTCTTTAAAATATGCATATAACTTAGAATCGTCACCTTCTTTACAAAAAGTTTGAAATTCCATTTGTTCAAATTCGATTGTTCTAAAAGTAAAATTACCTGGAGTTATTTCATTTCTAAATGCTTTACCTATTTGTCCAATTGAGAAAGGTAATTTAGCACGCATACTTCTTTGAACATTTAAAAAGTTTACATATTCTCCTTGCGCATTTTCCGGTCTTAAGTATACTACTGATTTAGCATCATTAGTAACTCCTCTATATGTTTGAAACATTAAATTAAATTGTCTAATGTCAGTAAAATTAGATTTACCACATTTTGGACAAGGAACTTTATGTTCCTTTATATAATTTACCATTTCTTCTTGAGTCATTCCATCAGCGTGAGCATTAGGATCAAAATCATCAATTAAATTATCAGCACGATGTCTACTTTTACATTCTTTACAATCTAATAAAGGGTCTGAAAAAGAACTGACATGACCAGATGCCTCCCAAACTCTTGGATGCATTAAAATATCTGCATCTATTTCATAACTGTTTTTTCTTTCTTGAATAAATCTTTTTCTCCAAGCATCTTTAATATTATTTTTTAATCTTGCACCTAATGGTCCATAATCCCAAGTGTTAGCTAAGCCTCCATATATTTCACTACCTTGAAATATAAATCCATATTGTTTACACAAATTTACCATTTTTTCCATTGTCATAAATAATCTCCTCCTAAGAAATAAAATGTGTTCTTGTATATATTTTTGAATCATAAGGGCCTATATGGTCCTTACCATTTGATAATACTTCAATATATTTTGAATAAAAATTATAAAAATACCAAACAAATCTATTCATTGCAACCAATTCTTCTTGAGAAAAATCTAAATAAAATTTAGGGCTTATTTCATCATAAGTAAAATTATCTTTCAAGCAAAATTTTTTCTTAATTGTTTCATAAGAATCATTAAATTCTTTATATTTTATTAAGCATGCACCATTTTTTCGTTGCATCATTTTATCTATTAGTACTTCTTCATCATAAGAAAAGACATAATTCAAAACAAAAGCATACAATAAACTATACATTTCAGTATTTATAGTTATTTCTTTTCCATATAAGTAATAACCTAACTTTATTAAAAATAGCATTCTATATTTCATATTATCCCCCTATAAATAAAAAACTATTAGAAAATTATAAGGACGCATTACCGTGGTTCCACCTTACTTATTCTAATAGAATCGCTTTTTTAATATATTGCTCTAAAGTTTCCAACCTTTGTCATCGCATTGATACAATTATTTTATTACAATAAATATTTTTAGTCAACTATTTTTTTAACATTTTAACAACAAAACTTTTTTTTCTAATTAAAACTTCTCCATCATTTTTAGAATTTATATTTGTATATACTGTATTAGCTAAAGTATAAGTATTTCCTGTTCCTAAAACAAAATTGCTCTTATTAAATACTGGGTCTATAACTATAAAAGGTACTTTCATAGAAAAATCAACATATGCTTTAGTAAAATTATCAATTTCTAATTCTTTTTGCATTCCATATAAAGAAGATATAAATAACGTTGTTCTAGTTTCAACACAAAAATCGTGAACCACTTTAAGCATACTATCTAATTTAGATAATTTATCATTTAATTCAGAAACACTTTTCACATTATCTATAGGAAAGTTAATAATTATTAAATCATAATTTGAATCTCTAATTATTGATTTTAATAAAGCAGGATTGATGCCATCATCAGTTTTGGAAAAACAAATATTATCTGATACTTCATTTTTTAAGCCATTACAATAATAATTTATTTCTTTTATATTTTCACTATTAGATAAAATTAATGTTTTCGCTTCTATCTTCTTTAAAGAATTATTCATAGATATTCCTGAAGAAGGATATGCAAACATAGGATATTTTACTCCATTCATTTGAAATAATGAACAGTAATCATTTATATTATTTACTTTACTAATATATGAAATAAAATTAGAAACATCAAAAAATTCATAATTAAAGAAAAATATACTGTCATTAACATCAAATTTAAAACCTTCATTCATATAAAATTCTTTAACATCTTTCGGTTGTACTTTTGAAGTAGTTAAATAACTTATCTTTTTAGTTATCTCTTTCCATTTTTCTCCTACTTCGTTTTGAAACAAATTCATAAGTGAAGTTAAATTTAGAGCTGTCAAAGAATTAATTCCTAAAATCATACCAATTTTAATATCTTTATGGTCATAACTTATTTTATTTATTATTTTTTCAATTTCTTTATAATTATTTGTATTATAAGATGTTAAGACTAAATGTAGATAAATTTTAGAATTTTTTTGTTTAATAAAATCACAAAATTTTCTAATATGATCTAAACTTTTTTCATTTTCACAAAACAAAAACAATTGAACTTTTCCTTCTGGTCTTATACTATTAACATAAAAATTTAAATTTTTATTTTCATTAAATTTATTATAATAATTATCTATTAAGGAATAAGTTAAAGGTAAATCAGATCCAGTACTAAACATACGATATCCACTAGTCAAATTATAAGCTTTTGATTCAATTTGTGTAAATAAATAATTTTTAGTATATGAATCTAAATTAGGCATTAGTTTAGCATTATATATATTATATGAATCTAATTGTTCAATTCCAAAACCATTCATTAAAAATAAAACTGTTTTCTTCATTTTTCATCCCTCATATTCTAATAAACATTATACCTTATTTTTCTTTTTTTATCAATAATAAAATTAAAAATATATGTGTTTTAGTTAGAATTGTAGTAATTAGAGTTCTATCAAAGTCTATTAAAATAGACTTGATTTTTCGCTATATTTTTAAAATTAAGTTGCCTACAAATCTCAAATATGATATAATTAGTCTAGGAGGTAATTTTATGTATATTTCAGAAAAAATACTTGAAAAAGATAATGAAATAATTGGAAAAAAAACACCTAGATATCTTATTGGAAATTTTTATGGTCCTTCTAGATTTGATGAAGATATTAAAGCATTTTCCATTTTTGGAGATTTTGATGGGCTTAAAAATGTTACTGCTACTGGATTATTTAGTACTAAATATGGCATATTTGTAAAGCCATCTATCAATATTCGTGTTAAAGAGGGAGATATTGCTAGAAAAATTGATATTTTTATTTTAGGAAAAATACAAATTAAACCAGAGTGTGAAAATCTTGAAGGTCCGCTTGGACCAGGTGCCTATTACTTTCCAAATTCCAAAAAAATTGATAACATTAGTTATGTTGAAGCAGAAGAGGTATTAAAATATGTTATAAATAAATCTAATGGCAAAGAAATCATACCGATATCTGTCGATGAAATGTACTCTGTTATTGAAAACATTAGAAAACAAGAATTTGAGAATAATCAAACACATAAAACAAAATAATAACATAAAAAAAGACAAGTAAAATTTTATATTTGTCTTTTTTTGTACAAATTATTGTTCAAATTGTGAATTATACAAATTAGCATAGAAACCATTTTTCTTTAATAATTCTTCATGATTTCCTTGCTCTACTATATCTCCATGGTTCATTACTAATATTAAATCAGCATCTCTAATAGTTGATAATCTATGAGCGATTATAAAAGATGTTCTTCCTTTCATTAATTCATCCATTGCTTTTTGAATTAATATTTCTGTCCTTGTATCAACACTACTAGTTGCTTCATCTAATATCAATACTTTCGGATTAGCCAAAATAGCACGAGCAATAGTTAATAATTGTTTTTGCCCTTGAGATATGTTATTTGTTTCTTCATTTAATTCCATATTATAAGCATCTGGTAAAGTTTGAATAAAATGATGAACATGAGCTTTTTTAGCTGCTTCAATTATTTCATCATCAGTTGCATCTAGTTTACCATATCTTAAATTTTCCATAATGGTTCCTGAAAATAACCATGTATCTTGTAAAACCATACCAAAAATATGTCTTAAATCACTTCTTTTAAAATCATTAATATTGTTACCATCAATTAAAATAGCACCATCATTAACATTGTAAAATCTCATAAGTAATTTAATCATTGTTGTTTTTCCTGCTCCAGTTGGTCCTACTATAGCAATTTTTTGACCTTTTTTAACTTTTGCACTAAAGTCTTTAATTATTATTTGATCTTCATTGTAACCAAATTTAACATGATCAAATGTTACATTACCTTCAATATTACCTACTTTAAGAGGATTTTTAACTTCTTTTTCTTCTGTCTCATCTAAGAATTCAAATACTCTTTCACTAGCAGCAATCATTGATTGAATCATATTAGATACTTGGGCTAATTGAGCAATTGGGTTAGTAAAGTTTTTAGTATAAGAAATAAATGATTGAATATTACCAACAGTAATTTTACCTAAAATAGTAAAATAACCACCTAATATTGCAATTGCAACATAACCTAAATTGCCAATAAAATTCATAATTGGATGCATCATACCTGAAAAGAATTGACTCTTCCATCCAACATTACTTAAATAAGTATTATCTTTTTCAAAGTCTTTCAAAACTTTATTTTCAGCATTAAATACTTTAATAACGTTTTGTCCGGAATACATTTCTTCAATCTTACCATTAACATGACCTAAATATTCTTGTTGTTTAGCAAAATAATTTTGACTATGTTTAACAATAAACATTGTTATAAATGATGCAATTGGTAAAATTAATATAGCAACAATCGTCATTGTAACATTTATTGATAACATCATTACTAATATACCAATAATAGTTGTAATAGATGTTATTAATTGAGTTGCACTCTGATTTAAACTTTGACTCATTGTATCAATATCATTAGTTATAATAGATAAAACTTCACCATGAGTCTTTTTATCAAAATAAGAAATAGGTAATTTATTTATTTTAATAGATACCTTTTTTCTTAATTCATATGTATACTTTTGACTTATACCAGTCATTATAAATCCTTGAACATAAGAAAATAATGCACTTATAATATATAAAATTATTAAAAATATTAAAATAGAAGCAATCTTATTAAAATCAATACCAGTACCACCAGATAATTTACTAACAATTCCATTAAATAATTCCGTTGTAGCATTACCTAATATTTTAGGTCCTACTATTGAAAATATAGTACTAGCAATAGCAAATATAAATATAACTATTAATTGTACTTTATATTTGCTCATACTCTTAAATAATTTTTTTAATGTTCCTTTAAAATCTTTGGCTTTTTCAACACTGCCTATTGCACCTGGACCTCTATTCATTTTCTAACTCCTCCTTTGATAATTGTGAGTAAGCTATTTCTTTATAAATAACACAATTTTTTAATAAATCTTTATGTTTACCAATTCCTACTATATGGCCTTTATCTAAAACAATAATTTGATCAGCATTCATAACAGTACTTATTCTTTGAGCGACAATAAATATAGTAGAATCTTTAGTTACTTTACTTAATTCTTTTCTTAATTTAGCATCTGTTTTATAATCTAATGCTGAAAAACTATCATCAAAAATATATATTTCAGGATTTGTAGCAATGGCTCTTGCAATAGCAAGTCTTTGTCTTTGACCACCTGATACATTAGTACCACCTTGTGATATAGCAGTTTCATATTTATCTTTTTTATCATTGATAAATTCTAAAGATTGACTTATCTCTGCAGCTTTTTTAATTACTTCATCATCTTTTTTATGTAATCCAAAAGCAATATTTGATTCAATAGTACCTGTAAACAATATTCCTTTTTGTGGTACATAACCAATTTTATCTCTTAATTCTTTGATATTAGCGTCTCTTATATCAATTCCGTCGATTAAAATTTTACCGCCTGTAACATCAAAAAATCTTGGAATTAAATTTATTAATGTTGATTTACCTGAACCAGTTGATCCTATAAAGGCTGTAGTTGTTCCTTTAATTGCCTTAAAACTAATATTTTGTAAAACATCTTCTTCAGCATCAGGATATCTAAAATAAACATCTTTAAATTCAACTGTACCTTTTAAATTATTATTAAATTTTAAACATTTTTCTTTTTGTTTAATTGAAGTATCTTTATCTAATACTTCCCCTATTCTTTCCATTGAAACAAATGCACGAGGCACCATAATTGAAACCATTGAAATCATTAAAAATGACATAATTATTTGCATAGTATAAGTAATAAATGCTAATAAAGTACCAACTTGAATTGTACCAGCATCTATTTTACTAGCACCTACCCAAACAATTAAAACACTAACACCATTCATAATAAACATCATAGTTGGCATCATAATTGTCATTGTTCTATTTACAAATAAATTTACTTTCATTAAATCTTTATTGGCTTTATCAAATCTTTCTTCTTCATGTTTTTCAGTACCAAAAGCTCTTATAACTTGAATACCTGATAATATTTCTCTAGCCACTAAATTTACTCTATCAATTAACTTTTGAACTTTATTAAATTTAGACATAGTAATACTAAATAATATAATTACAAAACTTATAATTACTAATACAGCTAAACCGATTATCCAACTCATTTCATTACCACTAACTTTAGTTAAAGCACCTATTCCCATGATTGGAGCAAAGAATACTATTCTAAGTAACATAACAACTAACATTTGAACTTGTTGAATATCATTAGTACTTCTAGTAATTAAAGATGCAGTTGAAAAACTTTCAAATTCTTTATTTGAATAAGTCATAACTTTATTAACTACTTGACTTCTTAAATCTCTACTAAAGAAAGCTGCAATACGACTTGATAAAAATACTGTTACGATAGTTAATACCATAGCAGCTAAAGCAACAGCTAACATTTTAACTCCTGTTTTTGCAATATAACTAATTTGTAAATTAGATACATCAATACCAATTTCGGTATATTCATTTTTTAAATAAACTGTAGCCATTTGTTCTAATAAACTAACTTTTTCATTAGAATAATTCTCTTTTAATTTATTTAAAAATTGACTATGAGTTTCTTCGTCCATATTTTTTAAAACATCAAAAATAGTCATACCTTCAGGAATATTTAATTCTGGTATTTCAATTGTGTTGTTAGAAAAACTATATACCATTATAATCGGTAAAGTCATTATATCATTTAACTCATCATCACCAGTTAAAACATATAAATTTTCTTCATTTAATAATGGATATTTTTCTAAATACTCCGTATCATCTTTTGTTATTAAAGTATAGTTACTATTAATAATTTCTTTATCTTCATTATTTACAAATAACAATAATTTTTCATATTCACTTTCTCTAATTACATCTGGTACTGAAGATTCAATACCACTTTGTTGAATACCAATATTTACTATATCAGAAGTATATTCTGGTAAACTTAAATCACACATTGCTTGCATAAAAAGTAATACAAATACCAATATTATTTGAAAACTATAATTTTTTAATGTTTTTAATACATGTTTCATTTTATTCCTCCTTGTAAATTATTAAATACTTTTTTTAAAACTTCCTTAAAAATATTTAATTCTTCTTTTGATATGCCTGCTATTAATTCTTTTTCTAATTGTTTTGCTTCATTTCGCATTTCATTTATTAAAGATATACTCTTTTCTGTTAAATGAATTTCTTTATTTCTAGCATCTTTTAAACTAACAGTACGTTTAATAAAATCTTTATTTTCTAATCTATTTAAAATACCATTGACTGTCGGATTAGTCAACTCAAACTTTCTTTCAATATCTCTTTGATTTACTATTTCCTTATTTTTGTATAAATAAATTAGTATACTTGCCTGACTATTAGTTAAATCAATTTTTTCTAATTTTTTATTCATATTTTTTTCCATTATCTGAAAAATCTTTTTAAAATAAAAGCCAATATGTCGATCCATTTAATCATCCCCAATTATATAGCACGCTATATAATTATATGCAATTATAAATTTAATGTCAATACTATTTTTGACTAATTAAAAAAAATATGATATATTTTAAAAAATATGCAATAAAATGATATTCATAATTGTTATTATATTGAGAGGAGTAAAAAAATGGAAGTTAGTGACTACTTAGAACGAATTGCAATGAAAGATATTGAAGCATTTAATGAACTATATAACTTAATAAATAATAATGTTTATAGTTTTGCTCTTAGTATTTTAAAAAACAACGAAGATGCTTTAGATGTTATGCAAGAAGTTTTTATTACAATTTATCACAATGCTTTTAAATATCAAAATCAAAATAAACCAATGGCTTGGATTTTAACAATTACTAAAAATATTGCCTACAATAAAATTAAAAGTAACAAAAAAACAATTAATGTTGATGAAATTGAATTTATATCAAAACCTAATCATGATGATAAAATATTGATAGAATATTTACTAAATAATTTAAATGACGATGAAAGAAATATTGTTATCTTACATGCAATGAATGGATTTAAATTTCATGAGATTGCTAAGATTTTAGATTTAAAATTAACTACTACTCTCTCTAAATATCATAGAGCAATCAAAAAATTAAAAGAACTTACAAAGGAGGGAAAAAATGAATAGTATTGAAAAAAGAATTAATAAAAATTTAAATAATATTAAACTTCCTAAGTTCGATTTAAATAATTTAGAAAAGAAAGGATATGTTTATATGGAAAAGAAAAGAAAATTGCCTATTATGGCGACAATCAGTACACTTTGTGTAATATGCTTATTGTTTATAGGGGGATTATATTATAATAATAATTATAAAGTTACATCAAAAGTAGGAATCGATGTTAATCCAAGTGTTGAATTAAAAATCAATCAAAAAGAAAAAGTTTTAGAAGTTATCGCTAATAATGAAGATGGAGAAAAAATTATTAGTGATATGGATTTAAAAGGTAGTGATATTAATGTAGCTGTTAATGCTTTAATTGGTTCTATGGTTAAAAATGGATATATTAATGAATTAGCTAATTCAATTTTAATATCAGTTGAAAATAATGATAATACTAAAGCAGAAAATTTAAGACAAGAAATTTTAAATCAAATTAATATGGAAAATATTTCAATTATTAGTCAAACTGTTAACGAAGAAAAAGAATTAACTGATTTAGCTAACCAATATAATATTTCTTTAGGTAAAGTTAAAATAATAAAACAAATAATGGCTAATAATAATTTATTAACTTTTGATCAATTAGCTGATTTATCTATTAATGAATTAAATTTAATTTTAAAAGATAATGAAAATACTACTGGTAATGCCAGTCAAAAAGCTTATATTGGTGAAGAAAAAGCTAAAGAGATTGCTTTAGATCATGCTAATGTTACTAATATAACTAATTATAAAATTGAATTAGATTTTGATGATGTTATGGTTTATGAAATCGAATTTAAAGCAAATAATAAAGAATACGATTATGAAATTAATGCTTTAACTGGCGATATAATCGAATATGAAATCGATAATAACGAAGTTTCAAACAACAATTCAAATAATAGTTCAAATAATAATTCAAACAATACAACAACTGATAAAATAACTAAAGACGAAGCTAAGCAAATTGCTTTAGATCATGCTAATGTTACTAATATAACTAATTATGAAATTGAATTAGATGATAATAAATATGAAATCGAATTTAAAGCAAATAATAAAGAATATGATTATGAAATAAATGCTACCACTGGCAAAATAATCAAATATTCTATTGATAATAATTATAAAGAACCTAATCCTGTAATTAGTAAAGATGAAGCTAAGCAAATCGCTTTAAATCATGCTAATGTTACTAATATAACTAATTATGAAATTGAGCTAGATGACAATAAATATGAAATTGAATTTAATGCTAATAATAAAGAATATAGTTATGAAATAAATGCTACTACAGGAAAAATTATTGAATATGAAATAGACACTGATTAATTCAGTGTCTATTTTTTAAAATGGCATTTTAAAATTACCATTTTTAAATTGTTTCATTAATAATTTCATTTGTTCAAATTGTTTTAATAATCTATTTACTTCTTCAACACTTCTGCCACTACCTTTAGCAATTCTTTGTTTACGACTTGCTTTTAAAACTTCAGGATGTTTTCTTTCATAAGGTGTCATTGATAAAATAATTGCTTCAATATGTAACATATCTTTAGGATTAATTTGAATATTATTTAATCCCATCTTTTTAGCACCAGGCAACATTTTTAATATATTTTCTAAAGGTCCTAATTTCTTTATTTGTTTTAATTGGACTAAAAAATCTTCTAAATCAAAATTACCCTTTTGCATTTTTTTAGCTGATTCAACCGCTTCATCATCCATGATACCTTCTGCTTTTTCAATCATACTCATTATGTCACCCATATCTAAAATACGAGTAGCCATTCTTTCAGGATAAAATTCTTCTAAACCATCCATTTTTTCTGAAACACCAACAAATTTAATTGGAACATTAGTTAAATGTCTTACTGATAATGCTACACCACCTTTAGTATCACCATCTAGTTTGGTTAATATAGCGCCGGTTAGTTCTAATTTATCATTAAAACCGGTTATAACATTAATAGCATCTTGTCCAGTCATAGAATCAACTACTAATAATATTTCATCTGGTTTTGCTATATCTTTTATATCATTTAATTCATCCATTAATGCTTCATCAATATGTAATCTACCTGCTGTATCAATTAATACATAATTAAAATTATTTTCTTTTGCATATTTAATAGCATTAGTAACTATTTCTCGTGGGTCTTTTTTACCTTCTTCATATACTTCAATATTTAGTTCTTTACCTATTTGTTTCAATTGATCAATAGCGGCTGGGCGATATACATCACAAGCTACTAACAATGGTTTTTTATTATATTTTTTTCTTAATAATAAACTTAATTTACCAATTGTTGTTGTTTTACCACTACCTTGTAAACCAACTAACATTAAAATATTTAAATCTTTATTAGTAACTAAATCTTTTTTTTCACCACCTAGTAATTCAACTAATTCATCCTTTACGATTTTTATAAATAATTCACTAGGCTTCAAACTATTAGATACTTCTTCACCTAAGGCTTTTTCTTTAACATTATTAATAAATTCTTTTACAACTTGATAATTAACATCCGCTTCAAGTAAAGCAAGTCTTAATTCTCTTGTTATTTCACTAATATTATCTTCAGTTATTTTTCCATAACCTTTTATTTTATTTACAACACTAGTTAATCTATCTCCTAAACTTTCAAACATTTATATCACCTTTTAAAATTATACTATATTTAAATAAAAAAAGATAGTATACCTTTCTTTTTTATTGAAAAATATACTATTTCAAAATAATAACTTTTTTACTACCATATTTTTTTTCCTTAATTATTTGATAATCTGTTTCAAATACTTCTTCTATTTCACATACTATAATACCATTTTCATTTAACAAATCATATTCTTTTATTTTATCTAATACTTTACTCATTAAATTATCATGATAAGGAGGATCTAATAAAATAACATCAAATTTTATATCAAAAGATTTTAAGGCTTCAAAGCAATCTTTTTTAATAATTACTTTGTTATCTATTCCAATTGTATTTTTTTTAATTGTATCAATAGCTATTTTATTATTATCAACGAAATAACATATTTTAGCCCCATTACTTAACGCTTCAATACCTAAACTACCACTACCAGCAAATAAATCTAATACTATTTTATCTTTTAAATTATTTTGAATCATTGCAAACATAGATTCTTTTACTCGATCCATTGTAGGTCTAGTACCATTTATATTAAATCCATCTAATACTCTTCCTTTATATTTACCACTTATTACTCGCATATAATCTCCTATGAAAAAAGTTCTATTTTTTTAGAACTTCTATTGCTTGACGCATTTTTAAATCGTATTTAACCATTTCTAAACCACCGAATAATTTTAAGAATTCATCTTTATCCATTTGATATTTAGTTGCTAAAGTTGTTGCTTCAGTTTCAGCTTGTTCATCTGTTACTTCAATATTTTCTTTTTTAGCAATTTCTTCTAACATTAAACGATAAGTAACACGGTTTTGTGCTTCTTCTCTCATTTGATCTCTTAAAGCTTGTTCATCACTATTAGTAAATTGATAGAACATTTCTAGAGTAATTCCTTGCATTTTTAAGTTTTCTTCATATTGTTTAATAATACGATCTATTTCTTCATTAATCATTACTTCAGGAATATCTATTTTAGTATTTTTAGCAGCTTTTTCTAATAATTCATCGATATATTTATTATCAGCTTCAGCTTCTTTTCTTGCTTTAATATTTTCTTCTAATTGTTTTTCTAAAGCTTCTTTAGAATCAATTCCTTCCATACCTAAATCATCAAAGAAATCTTTATCTAATTCTGGTAATTTTTGTTCTTTAATTTCTTTAACTTTTACTTTAAATACAACAGGTTTTCCTTTTAAATCTTCAGCATGATAATCATCTGGGAAAGTTACATTAATATCTTTTTCTTCACCTTTTTCCATACCGATTACTTGTTCTTCGAATCCTGGAATAAATGTATTACTTCCGATTTTTAATGAATAATCTTCACCTTTTCCACCATCAAATGCTACGCCATCTTTAAATCCTTCAAAATCGATAACAGCGATATCACCGTTTTCTACTTTACCTTCTTTATCGATATTTTCAATATATCTTTCTTGCATTTGTTTAATAGCTTCACTTACTTCTTTTTTAGTAACTTTTACTTCTTCTTTTTTAACACCTAAATCAGTATATTTACCTAATTTTACTTCTGGCTTTAAAGTTAAGTTAAATTTAAATTCTACATATTCATCTGTAACAGCTGAAACATTTACTTCTGGTTGAGCAACGATAACATCGTCTCCATTTTTTTCTAACATCATTTCATATGCTTTATTTAAGCTTTCTTCTGCTGCTTCCATATAAATACTAGTCATACCATATTTTTTAATATAAATTTCTTTTGGTGCTTTACCTGGTCTAAAGCCATCTATTTTAGCATCTTTATTTAATTTTTTAAATGCTTTATCCATTGCTTTTTGCCATTCTTCACCATCAATTTTAATAATAACTTCTTTCATTATAATCCTCCTTCAAAGTTCAATAAATAGTATATAATATTTATTTTTTATTTTCAAGTAAAATCTTAAAAAAACATCTATTAAGATGTAATTTTAAAATATTTCAATAATTTTAACATTGTATGTTCCATTTGGACTATCAACTGCTACAACATCATTAACTTTAGCGCCTATTATAGCTTTTGCTATAGGAGATTCATTAGATATTTTATTTGCAAATGGATCTGCTTCCGTACTACCAACTATTGAATAAGTTTCAACATCGCCATCTTCAACATACTCTATTTTTACACTATTTCCAATAGTTACCTTATCTGTTGTAACTTCATCAATTACTTTAGCTTTTTCAATTAAAACTTCTAATTCCTTAATTCTATTTTCAGTAATTGCTTGGTCATTTCTAGCTGCATCATATTCTGCATTTTCTGATAAATCACCTAAAGCTCTTGCTTCTTTTAAAGCATTGATAACTTCTGGTCTTTTTTCATTAATTAGATAATCTAATTCATTTTTCATATCTTCTAAACCTTTAGCAGTTACATAAACTTCTTTTGTCATTTTATTCACCTCTTCTTAAGTCTACAAAATAATACTATATTTTTTTTTATTTGTCAACCTTAATTCGCATTAAATCATTTTTATTTAACTCAAAATCAGTTTTTAAATAAACTATTTGTTTAGGATGTCTAACAATTTCAATTAAATTGTTATCTTCATCATAAATTTCATCTACTTGATATGTATTTATTTTATTTGGACCAAAAAATTCAACAATATCACCTTTCTTAAAATAGTTTCTTTGTTCAATAGTAGCAATTTTAGTATCTTTATTATAATCTAATACTACACCTAAAAAATCTTGATTAGATATTTCGATTCGATTATTATAGTAACTACAATTTTTACCATAATTACCATCAAAAAACTGAACAATACTATCTCTATTTGCTACTCTAGATAGTATATTCTCGTAAGTTAAATTGTATACATAATTTTTATTATAATAATCATCAATTGCTTTTCGATAAATATTTACAACTGTTGCAATATAATAAATTGATCTCATTCTTCCTTCTATTTTTAAAGAAGTTACACCCATATCACATATTTCATTTATATGTTTTAATAAAGATAAATCTTTTGAACAAAAAGTAAAGTTTTTATCTCCTTTAATTATATTTTTGTTTTCATCTAATAAATCAAAATCCCAACGACATATTTGACTACAACCACCACGATTAGCATCTCTATTAGTTAAATAATTTGATAATACGCATCTACCACTATAGCTTGCGCACATTGCTCCATGAATAAATATTTCAACTTCTAAGCCAACTTTTTTTATAATTTCGATATCTTCTTTTGTTGCTTCTCTGCCTAATACTACTCTAGTTGCACCTAAATCTTTTAAATATTCAACAGCTTCATAATTTAAAGTTGATTGTTGGGTAGATATATGAACTTCTAAGTTGGTATGCTTTTTAGCTAAATTTACTACTGTTAAATCACTAACTATAATGGCATCTACTTTTATTTCATCTAATTGTTTTAAATAATCAATTAAAAATTTTATTTCTTTATTATGTAATACAATATTAACAGTGACATATACTTTTTTATTTAAAGAATGAGCGAATTCTACACCTTCTTTTAATTGTTCTAATGTAAAATTAATAGCATTCGCCCTTAATCCAAATAATTGTCCACCTAAATATACTGCATCTGCTCCATATAATAAAGCAAATTTTAATCTTTCTAAATCACCTGCTGGCGCTAATAATTCTGGTTTCATTTATTTCACCTTATAAACAGTTTCATTATAGAAAAAGCCCTTTCCTAAATTATTAAATAAATTATTTAATTCACTATCTAATTGTTCAACATTGTCATTATTTATTTCATTAAATATATCCAATACTTTACTAAATTTATCCTCATCAATTAAAAAACTATTTAAAACAATATAATCATAATCTAATAATAATTTTTCTTTTAAACCATTTAAAATAAAATCAGTATAAACAATAGTTTCGTTATTATCAACTAAAGGATAAACATGACCTTCTTTTTCCATATAATTTATTTTAGAATCATCTTTTAAATTAAATGTTTCTAAATAGTTTTTAACTAAATGTCTTCTTGATACAAACATAGGTAAATATCCAAATAAAGTAACCATTAATTTTGATTTAGTATTTTCTTTTATCTCTTTCATTTCTCTTAAAGTAATATCATTAGATACCCAAGTATATTTAATATTTTTATCATACCAAAAATTAATAGTGTTATAATTAGTTGTCATATGTTCTTGACTCCATACCAAATCATAATTTAAATTTAATTTTCTAGCCAAATTAGGTATACTTAAATCATAAAATATAACACCTTTAATATGGTAATTATTTAATTTAATTAAAGTTTCTTTTAAATAATCTATATCACTATTATGCATATTTTTATTTAAACAAACAAATACTTCTTTATCTATATTTTTTAAATCTTCTAATTCAAAATAAGCTGGCATATTAACACTTAAACCTTTAATACCAATAATAACCCCATCACATTTTAAATTAACTTGATCCAAATTAGAAATCATAATTAAAGTTTTCATTAAAATCACCGGTTATATTATATCATAATTTTACAAAATAAATGCCCATGAAAATCATGAGCATTTAAATAATTTCACAATGTTTTTACAATTTGAATATAATATTAATAGATAATGATTGAATATTTTATAAATTAATATAGTTCCTTTTTTGGTTGAACAATTAAATATAAATTTAAGTTTATCATTTAATTTGTATATAATTACATTATTAATTATATGCTTATAATTATATACTTTAAATAATGTACTTTGTCCTATTAATAAAATATTTTCATTTAAGCTAACTTTGCTTTAACAAAATAATCTCCTTCAACAACATTTCCAAACATATACTTACCAAGTGCATTTGTATATGTAACTGCTACTAGAGTTTCTACACCATCTACCATTTTATATAATCCAACAAATGCATTAGAAACAACTGATCCAAGTTCATTTTTAACAATACCTGAAACAGTACTATTAATAGCTCCGATTAAACTTGTTAAATTTGTAGAAGCATTAAACATTGTTCCGTTAGATAATATAATATTATTTATATTTAGTGTTTGATATCCAGCTTTATTAAATACCACTTCATATGTACCATCTTCAATTTTATCTAATACATATTCACCATCAGCAATACTTTTTGAAGTTGCTATTAAAGTTTTTTCTTCTCCATTAACTTTATATAAAGCAACCTCAACATTATCAATTGGAAGATTAGTTATTGAATCTCTTAATATACCATAAACAATATTTTTATTAATAATATCATTATTTATTATGGCTAAATTAATTGTTACAGGCAAAGCATTAGATATAGTTAAAAGTGTATCGATAGATAAATAATTTCCATCTTTTACAGCGGCTATAGTATAAATTCCAATTGGTAAATCACTTATAGTATAACTACCATCATCTGCTGTAATTGTATGCGCAAATGGGGTACCATCAGCATTAAATACTTTTACAGTTGCTCCTGGAACAACATTACCAGTTAATACATTTGTATCATAAACAATACCATTAACACTTCCAGTAGTAGACATTGAAGGTGGAGTTAAATTAAGATTAATGTCTGCTTCATTGTTATTTGCTAATGTAAAATTAGTAGATACATTTAATTTTAAAATATCATTGTTCATTTTTTCACCTCCCAATATAATATATTAAGTGTTTTAAAAATAAACAATTATATTTATACTATCAAAATAAAGATAATTAAAAAAAAGCATTCAAAATGCTTTATTTTTTAATACGATATCTTTTTAAAATATACTTATTAACAATTGTCCAAGTGATACTTCCAAATATGAAATATACTATAAAATTAATTATAAATCTTTGATAATTAAATCCTTTGATTTCTTGAGTTCCTTCAGTAAATCCACCTTCTACATATTGAATTCCATCTCCTGAAACAACAATACTATCTATTACATTTTCAATTTGTGCTATTTCATCATTTGTAAATAGAGATGCTTTTCTAAAAGTAAAGAAGTAACATCTATAATCCACAAATAAAGCATACTCAATAAAATATATTTTTTCATTCTCATCAATATAATCATATGTTATATATTTATAATTACTTTCATATAATTCATAATTTTCTACACCTCTTTCTTCAGCTAGTAAAGATGCATATTCTTTAAATTCTTCTAAATTCATTGGACGAGCGGCATCTGCTTTTTTACCATTAGTAGTAATAAACAGTTCAATTCCTAAATCATCATCTCTTTCATTAATTGCATAAAGATAGATTAAATTATCTTTTAAATTTTTTTGCAACAAATCATAATCTAAATCATATTTAACTAAAAAATAATCATTTCTATCACTTTCTCGTGTAAAAACATCCCAATTTTTATCAAAAGACATTGTAATACCATATTCTTTAATTTCAAAATTTTCACCAAAAACAATTACAGGACATAATAAAAATAAAACAACAACAAATAATAACTTTCTCATAATACCACCTTACTTTATATTAAGTATATCATAAATTTTCAAAGAAAAAAATGCTTATTCAGCATTTTTGTAAGCTTCTAATATTTTATCTTGGAACATCTTACGAGTTTCTTGGTTAATTGGATGACATATATCACGATATTCCCCATTTGCTTTTTGACGGCTAGGCATAGCGATGAATAAACCATCATTACCTTCGATAATTCTAATATCATGAATTGCAAAACAATCATCAATTAGAACAGATGCTTTTCCTCTCATTCTTGAATTTTCTTTTTCTTCTTTACGAACTGTAACTGATGTAATTTCCATTTAAAAACCTCTCCCTTCAGTATTACAATTTAAGTATATCTTATTTTTTATAAAATTGCAATAGTTTAATTATTTTTTTTAACTATTTGACTCTTTCAATTGACTTTTTAGAATTTACAATTAATATTAAATTAGCTATTTCTTTTGAATAATATTTTTCAATTAATTTAAATAATTCTTCCTTGCTTTTAAAAATATTAAACACATCTTTATTATAAAATTTATTATTCCAACTCATATCATCACTAGATACAAATATTTTATCAATTGGAAATTCAATTATATCAATCAAATATTTCAAATGTTTAATAAAATTTTTTTATTTTTCTTGATATCTATATTTTCATTATCTAATGACACAAAATTAACATATCCAACTAAACCAATATATCCATCTAATTGTTTTAATCTAATTAATTGTTCATCTGATAAATTCCTTTTATTATCACATTAAGATTTTACATTGGAATGAGAGGTAATTATATTAGAATATTTTTCTTTTTCTATAATATCTAAAACATCATAAAATGTTTTTTCATTTCTTGTATACTTATAAAACATAAATTAACAATTCTACCAATTACATTATGATCATATTTTTTTAATTAATGTCTAAATTTATTTTTTTATTAAAAATACAATAAAGTATCATTACTAAATCATAATGCATATCATAAAAATTTATATTCTAATAATTATATTACAAATTATTAGTTACATATTCTTCAATGTTAAAATATTTTACTTCATTTTTCTTAGATGTTGGATATTCATTATAACTACCGACTTCAGTATATTCATCTACTTCTTTATTTTCAACTATATTTTCAAAGCAATCAATAATTGTTTTTCCATATTTAGACATAAATTCTTCTTTATTTCTGGTTGCAACATAAACTTTTAGTTTACTATCTAACATATTTTTAAGTTCTAATATAAGTGGCACATTATCAATATTATCTAAATAATAAGTCATTTCTATATTAGTATTAACTAATTGATTAATCATAATATTACTAATACTATTTAATCCCAATTTATTAATTACAAATATAGCTGTTTTTGATTGAATATTTGTCAAATCAATATCATTACCACATAAATTATTTAATAATTGTTCCATTAAACAGTATGTATTTAATTTTTGTTTCATTACTGATATAATGCTCTCTCTTGTTTCCATAGGAGCATATACAACTGATGAACCAGCTTTATAAATAATATCGTTTATATCTAAATTATTGAAATATTTTTTTATAACAAATGTATCTTCTATTTTATGACTTCCTAAAGTAATCATAGTTTGAATACTTCCTAAATTAATTTCTTTAATACTTGCTTCTTTAAATAGTATTAAAGTAAGAGCTGTAAAATAATCTGCTGCTGAATTTTCCCAAAATGGATCAATATTTGAATTATCTGTTTTAAATATTTCTAATCCTAATTCAGTAATAGATTCAATTGCCTTATCAATATTACCATTTTTATAGTAATTATATGGTACCATTAATGAATTAAAACTATTACTTTTAGAAGTATCTTTTAAGTTTAATACATAAACTTTATATCCATTATTATCTAATTCTTGTTTAAATGTTTTATAATATTCTTCCTTTTCATCTAGTATGAATAAATTTTCCTTATTTGCAATTGATTTTTTGAATTCGTTAAATAATATTCCCATTGTTTTTCCACTGTTAATTTTTCCTATTATTAAATTTGTATTTTTCATCTTTCATCCTCCTAATATAAGCTTTTAACTTTTATATTTTTATTTGTTTTTTCAATTTTATTTCTACCTATTTTACCATTAACTATATTACTTCTTAATTCATCAATCTTTTTTATAGCTTCTTTCTTATTTTCTATTTCTTCTATTAATTCATTTTTCTTTTTTAAAAATAAATCATTACTAAAATTATCCCAATTATTTTTTATTTCTTCTAAAGAAAAACCAACTTCTTTTAATTCATTAATAAGTTTTAAATCATCTAATTGATCTATAGTATAATAACGATAATTAGTAAATAAGTCTACTTCTTTTGGCTTAAATAAATCTATATCATCATAATATCTAAGTGTCCTTATCGATAAACCCGATAAATTAGAAAAATCTCCTATTTTATAAAGCATAATTATCACCCAGTTTTTAGTATATTAAATATTATATCATATATTTCTTAATTATGAAAGTTATATGGTTTTCTATTTAGTGTTAAAATTTTAACTTTTTGTTTTACCTTATGCTCTTCTAAATTATTTTTCCCTATTATATTCGGTAATTCATTTAACAAAAAACTTCTCATGTTTTTAAGTATAATTATTTTTTCATTTTTACTCATAGTATCCCTCCTCACTTAAACTATAACACTCTAGTTAAATGTAAAGTCAATACAAAAAACACTTTTTTAGTGTTTCAATACAATTAATAATCTATTTTAATTGTTTTAGTTATTACATCTGTATATGTAAATGATTTCTTTGAATTATTATTTAATTCCACTAAAAAAACATTTTCATATAATTCTTTAATAGTTACTTTATATTTTTCATATTTATTTCTTCCTAAATTATATTTGATAGTTACTTCTTCTCCAATATAATCATTTAGTTTACCTCTTACTTGCCCTATCATCTTGGATACCCCGTATACATTGTTCCTTTAGTAATAACGCCACCTATACCATTTTTTCCATACTTTGTATTTTCAATTATATCTTTTAAATCAATATCTTTTCTAACATCTGATAAACTCATTTTAGTTGCTATTATAGCTGGATCTAAAGCATGAATATTAACTCGTTTAGGAGAAGATGCAAAATTAGCACCTGCTTTTATTAATTCTTCATAATCCGATTGACATGCGCCTGCTATTATAATTAGTTTATCATGACTTTTTTCAAACTTTCTCGCTTCTTTAATTGCTTTTACAAAATTATTACTATTTTTATAAGCACTTAAATTATTTTGACTACCTTTTTTCTTGTAATAAGCATCATGCCCTGTTATAACAATTATATTAGGGTTATATTCTTCTAACCAATCTTTAATATATAAAGGTACATTTTCTTCTGTTTCATTTATTCCCATAGCCCATATATTAGCTTCTTTATAATAATCTAAACATCTATTTAAATAATCTAAGTCACTATCAATATGTAATATCTTACCAGGTATATAAAAGTAATCATCTCTATTTAAATCAATATTAGGTTTTACTCTCGCTTCAAATTCTTTTTCTTCTTCATCAACACTTTCAAATTTAACTAAGTCATCTTCAAAACTATCGGCACATAATCTAATATTCACACCTTTTAGATAATAAACATTATCAATTATATCTGTTACTTTAAATACAGTATCATGATTATAAGATTTTCTAGTTACTAAATCACCTATGTCAAATTTCATGTAATCACCTATAAAATTATATGTATCTGAATTAAAAATAGACTATTTAAAAATAGAAAAATTTTGGTATTTTTACAAAAATAATATGGAATGAGCAGATCTTCCACTATTAACCACACCTAATTTATCTCTCTTACCATCAGTATATGTTCCATACTTACTATGATAAAGTTAAGTTATTGTCTATCATTCTATATTTTTTATCAAGTGACTATCACCACTTATTACAAATTTGTCGATCCAAAAAAAATTAATTCTTGTTTATCAAAAGTGAATACAGGATGAGTATCCCAATTTCCATTAACAGCATTTGCCAATTCTTTAGAATTATAATCATACCATTTCTTTTTTATATCTCATATTCTCATTTTACATTTTCTATGATAATCTTTTTAAGTAAGTATATAAATATATCAATTTATTTATCAAAACCGACTGATTTACATTTATATTATAATAAAGCAATTAAAACTATTGTTTTTTTAATAATATAGCTCTGGTTGATAGCCAATCACCAGAAGCACCTGTTGTGCTACTAAAATAAGCTAATCCTGTAAATTTAACATCTCCTTGATATCCACCGCGAATAAACCAAGAATAATTAGAAGAAGGAAAAGCAGTATAATCTTCATACCAACCACTATATGCTCCCGAAGATGTAGTTAACGTTTCTTTTGTCCCATCACCCAGTTTACCTCGACTATGAGTAGTATAAATAGAAGTGTTATATGTGTAAGAATCATAATATTTACTTTCTGGAGCTTTACTTAACCCAGAATCACTAGAATAAAACAATCCATTACTATTTACAATATTTGCCATCACATATTCATATGCACCACCAGCCATATCATATACTCCATATATATTTTGCGTTGTACTTGCTAACATTCCAGTCGTTGTGTTGTAAGCATTACATGTACTAGAAGCTGCACTTGATGCTACTGCACCACATCCTGTTATATAATTACTATTATTATTTATTCCTACTTCTACACAAATACCATTTGTACAAGTTCCATATTTACTATGAGATAAATAGAATACTGCACCCCATTCCATATTTTTCATCATATGACTATCTCCATTTAATGAATGTGTTGTACTCATATTTTTAATCGCATTGAAAAATGATGCTACGGTTTGATTTCGTAAACTACTTACATTTGGTTTTATTGTTATTTTATCAATACTACCACTTATTTCAAATTTTCCTACCCAAAATCCTGTTAATTCATTATTATCAAATGTAAAGGCTGGATGAGTATAAGTACTTGTTCCATTTACTATACTTCCGTTTATTACATCAGTACATGTTTCACTACTCGTTCCAGATCCACTTACTACATCGACACATTTTACTGTGCCACTACTATTTGTTCCACTTTCAAACTGTATTTGAATTTCTAACGGATTTATGCCTCCGTTATTTCCATTAAATATTGTATATGTATATCGTGGTATCCATACATACCATAAATCTATATCTTCTTCATTTACTACTTCGCCAACATTTTTAGTAGTATTTAATACTACTGCATTAGCCCATTCTTTCTTATCATAATCATACCATTCTTGTGTTTTATCTGCTACTATCCAGTTATCATTTTCATATTTGATTGGTACCATGTTATCTAATAATTCTGGACTATTTGCTCCGCTATTATCTTTATAATCTTCAGCAATTTCATCTTCCTTAAAAATTTTGATCATTCTTCTTTTAGTAGTACAATTATTATTACTATCACATGCTTTATATTCTATTATTTTATCAGTTGGTAGCCTATCAAATCCTCTAGTTTCAACATTTATCGTTTCACCACTATTATCAGTAACAGTTACACCTTTTAACAAATCAAATGAAGATAACTCTTCTTTTTTCAACGTAATTGTTCCAGGTGTTATTAAATTAGGTGGAGTTGTATCTCTTATCACTACTGTTCTAGTAACCTTTGAAGTAAAACCATCACTTGTCGCACTATAAATAGCTGTATAAGTTTTAAATTGTGATACATCTATACTTCCTACTTCTGTACCATTTTCTTGATATATTATGTTTACTTCTACTTCAGATCCATTTTTATCTATAGCTTTAGCACCTTTTTCTTCATAAACTCCATTTATTTCAATATACTCGATATAATTACCATTTAATATTATCGTAGGAGCATTTTGATTAAATTCATTATCAATACCCATTCCACTATTACCATCAACAACTATGTCATAATTATTATTTTTTAAAGTTATTGTTATTACCATATCATTTGGGAGTAATTCTCCTGTTTTCGGATTTCTAGCATCTAATGATACAAAACCAGCTTTTTTTAATTCTAATAAAGTTACTGTAATTGTATCATTTTCTGTTGTGGGTAGCATATTTATATTTGCATATGCCCATTTCTCTGCTGACATTTTTATTTCTTCTAATTGTGAATTATATAATTTTTCCTTATTTTCTTTAATCGTATTATTTATTATTGGAAATGTTATTAACGCTATTACTCCTAATACAATAATTACTCCTAATAATTCTGCTAAAGTAAAACCCTTCATCTATTATCACCTAATTTAATTATACATTTTAATATTTACCAAGTCAATTTTTTTTGATAATAAATGTTTTATTTTTGGTATAAAAAGCATAAAATACTTCTTCTAATTTCAATTTGTTTTTATCCAAAATATCATAAACCCAATTTAAATCTTTTTTCATATTTTTTATTGTGTCCACATCAATTGTCCCATCTATTATAATTGGCATAGGATACGTGTTGTCATCACTAAAAACAGATAATTTACCATTGTTTTCTAATATAGCATAATTAACATCATTAATATTTTTTATACCTTGTTCTCTTAATTGTGATATTAAATCATCTAAACTATATCTAATTTTTTGCATTTGTTTAAAATCAACTTTACCTTTATTTATTATTACTTGCGGATTACCATCAATAAATTTTCTAAACTTATTACTTTTTAAAGCTATATAACTTAAACTTATTTGTAATATTACCAATATTGCTATAGGAATTAAAGAAACAAAAATAGATCTATCAACTTCCTCTATACTCATTGCTGCTAATTCAGCTATTAAAATTGAAACTATTAAATCGATTATACCTAATTGTCCTACTTCTTTTTTTCCCATTACTCTATAACATATAGCTATATAAACATACAAGACTAAAGTTTTAAATATAATATTAAAATACATTTTTATCACCTATTATCATTATGAAATAAGTTCTATTTTTTTATACATAATCATAATAATTATTAGGTGATATCATGTTATATTTAAAAAAATTAGGTAAATCATTAGGAATTAGTATAATTATTTTATTAATAATGACATTTATAATTACTTTATTTAACTATATTAATTTGATTAATATTAAAATTGTCACTGTTTTTTCTTACATAACACCTTTTATTTCATTTTTTATAGGAGGATTATTATTAGGTAAAACAAGTATTAATAAAGGATGGTTAGAAGGAATTAAATTTGGTTTAATAATAATATTATTATCATTTATATTCAATTATTTAGCATTTGATCAAGGCTTTAATATTTCAAATATAATTTTATATATAATTACATTAGTATCTAGTATAATTGGTAGTATGGTTGGAATAAATTTAAAAAATAGTGATTAATCACTATTTTTATATTGTTTAATAAATTGTTCTTTATATTCATCAAAAGTATCATTTTTTATAGATTCTCTTATTTCTTCCATCTCTTTAATTAAAAATCTTATATTATGAATTGATAATAATCTTCCACCTAACATTTCATCACATGTAATTAGATGTCTTATATATGCTTTAGTGTAGTTTTTACATGTATAACAATCACAATTATCTTCAATAGGTGTGAAATCTTCCTTATATTTTAAATTTTTTAAGTTAATTCGACCATTTCTTGTAAAAGCATTACCATGACGAGCAAGTCTAGTAGGAAGTACGCAGTCAAACATATCAATACCACGTTCGACACCTTCTAATAAATCGATAGGTTCTCCTACTCCCATTAAATATCTTGGTTTATCAATAGGTAAATATTTAATTGCATAATCAATCATTTTATACATTGTATCTTTATCTTCACCAACACTAGTTCCACCAATAGAATAACCATCAAAATCTAATTTAACTGTTTCTTTAGCACTATATTCTCTTAAGTCTTCAAATTCGCCACCTTGAACTATACCAAATAAAGATTGATTAGGATTATTATGAACATCTTTTCCTCTTTTAGCCCATCTAATCGTTCTTTCTGTACTTGCTTTAGCATATTCATAACTAGCTGGATATGGAATACATTCATCAAAACTCATTGCTATATCACTATCTAATTTATTTTGAATTTGAATTGATAATTCAGGCGTTAAAAATAACTTTTTGCCATCAATATGACTTTTAAAAACAACACCTTCTTCACTTATATCTTTCTTTTTAGCTAAAGAAAAAACTTGAAATCCCCCACTATCAGTTAAAATAGGACCATTATAATTCATAAATTTATGTAATCCACCTGCTTTATCTACTATATCTTCACCTGGTCTTAACCACAAATGATATGTATTAGAAAGTATTACTGCACTATTCATATCATATAATTCTTCTGGTGTTAATGTCTTAACATTAGCTAAAGTTCCTACTGGCATAAACATAGGAGTATCAAAAGTACCATAATTTGTTTTTAATTTTCCTAGTCTTGCTTTATTATAATTTTTAATTAATTCATATTTTATTTTCACAAAAACCACCTATGTAATTATAACTTAAAATAATAAATTTGACAAGGATATATTTTTATGTTATTATAATTCCCGTATTTTGAAGGGGGAGTTTAAAATGGTTTTCAATAATGATAATACAATTAATTTTGATACGCTTATAACAAAGGAAAATCTATTTGAATTAAATGTGGATGACATAGATTTTATTAATAAAGAAAGTCTATATCATGCAAATTATTTAAGACAATCTTATGATCAAGAATATTTAAAAAACTTTTTAGTTAAAAGAGCTCGTGAAATTTCTAGTTTAGGATATAAATATAGAAATAAAAATGAAACAATAAAAGAATTGATTGCCGCTAATATTGTTTTTAACGACGATGAAGCATTTATCAAAGCATTACTTTCTAAAGGAATTAAATTTTTTAAATTGTATTCATATTTAAGACTTATCTCAAATGTTAAGAAAAATAATGATCTTGAAATAGATTCAAATAGAGATATCGAAGTAGCTAAAAGTCAAATAAAGTATTTGTGTTGTGTAATAAGATATTATTTTGGAGTTAAGGATTTTAATTTAATAATAGCAAAATTAAACGAAGTTATTATTTTAAAAGGAAATTTATATAAAAAATTAGAAGAAGAACAATTTGGTCCAAAAGTTAAAACACGTTAAAAAGAAGTTAAATTTAACTTCTTTTTTATATAACATCATTTATTTTATCTAAATTCATTGCTCTACTACCTTTTATATAAATAAGACAATTATCTAATTTATTCTTGCTTAAATAATCTTTTATATCTTCTATACAATTAAAATGAATTCCATTAATATATTTAGTATAATTCCCAATTAATAAAATTTTTTTATTTTTTAGTTTTTTTAAATATTTATTTATTTTTTTATGATATTTAATACTAAAATTTCCTAATTCCAACATATCACCTAAAATAATATATTTAAACTGTTTAATATTTTTTAATACTTTCAAACCACCTATTAATGATTCAAAACTACTATTATAACTATCATCTATAACTGTGTATTTCCCTTTTATTACATTTAATCTTCCTTCAATGCCTTGATATTCACTTATTGCTTGACTAATTAATTTTAAATCAATATTAAAAATCAATCCGACTTTAATTGCTAGGAAAACATCATCTAATAAATGTTTATACGAATTAAAAATAAAATGAACATTACCTATATCAAATTCTTGAATTAAACCATATTTTATATTTTTTACTTTTAATTCTTTTTCATTTACTTTAATAGTTTTTTTTGTTTTTTTTAAATATTTATCATTTTTATTAACAATTAAAATTCCATTTAATCCATCTTTAAGTTCTAATTTTGCCTTTAAAATGTTTCGTTTACTACCTAAATTACCTATATGAGCACTACCTATATTAGTGATTATGCCATAATTAGGATTACACATTTTAGATAAATAAGAAATTTCGCCTAAATGATTCATTCCTAATTCAGTTACTGCTACATCATAAGTGTTATCTAAATTTAATAAAGTTAATGGTAAACCAATATGATTATTTTGATTTTTATTTGATTTTAAAACTTTATACTTTTTACTTAAAACTAAATATATTAACTCTTTAGTTGTTGTTTTTCCTACACTTCCTGTAATAGCAATCAAAGGAATATTATAAAAATTTCTAATATAATGAGCAATTTTACCTAAAGCTATAACACTATCGTCTACTTTAATGCTTGGATATTCTATTTCTTTTTCGCTTATTATTGCAACGGCGCCATTATTAATAGCTTCATCTATATAATTATGTCCTTTATTAATTGCTAGAAATAAATCACCTTGTTTAATTTCATTAGAATTTACTCTTATTTTATTAAATTCAACATCTTTAT
The DNA here is from genome assembly GCA_944371325.1 of uncultured Bacilli bacterium. Lineage (GTDB taxonomy): Bacteria > Bacillota_I > Bacilli_A > RF39 > UBA660 > Faecisoma. The sequence goes on from CALVXO010000005.1 coordinate 35,405, forward strand.
TTATTTTACCATTTAAAAAATGATTTATTTCACTTAATTTCAACGTTATCACCTATTTAATTATATTGAAATAAAGAACTTTTATGTCTTAAAATTATAAAAATAATTAATGCTGTTAAACTTATAAATAACCCTAATTTAAATCCTTTTACTTCATAAATTATTTCAATTTCGTGATAACCTTTTTCTAAATCTAAACCAATAAAATTATCAATAACTTTATAATAATCAGTTTCTTTATTATCAACTAATATTTTAAATCCATTATCATAAGGAATACTTAAAAATAATACATTATTATCGTCAACATTAATGTTTCCTTTAATATGATCTTCCTTAAAATTAGTTATATTTAATTGATTATCTTTTAGTATATTATATTTATTCATAAATTCATCAAAATTGAAATAAGCTAAATAAAGTTCATCAATATTTTCAGTTTTTATTTCAATATCATCAAAGTTATTTTCAAAAAATAAACTTCTGTTTGTCTTATCATCAAAACTATAACATTTTTCATTTACACACAAACTATTATTTTTTTTATAATCATTTATTATAGATAATAAATAAAAATCTTCATCTTTTAATTCAACATTATCATCATACAAATATTCTTCATACACGTTATAAGTTGTACTTGTCATATTATTAATAATTTTATTTTGACAATCAAATGGATTGTTACAATCAATATCTTCTTTTATTTTATTAGAAACCATATAGCCTAAACTTAAATTATATGGATTTTGATATAAATAACTATCAATATATCCAATACCATAGAACTCTTCTTCATAAGCAGATATTTTATTAGTGTTAATTAAATTATAATACTTTAATTCATTTAAAGATACAATATATTTAATATTAAATAAACTATCCAGCAATATATAATTATTGTAACCCAACATATTATTACTAGTGTTATATCCTATATTATTATAAAAACTTTTATTAAAATAAGCACTTGAAAACCAGCCACTTGAACCATAATATCCATAAGTTAAAGAATCATTATAAGCAAATCTAGTTAAAAATTCTAAACGGTAGAATGAATCATCATCTATATTATCTAAAATATTTTGCTTTTCCATATAAATATTATTTAAATAAGTTTTTGTTGAAAATTCATACTTTTTAAATATTGTATAACTATTAAAGAATAATTCTGATATTGCTAAAACACTAAACAATATTTTAATTTCTTTATTACTACTTTTAAAAATAATTAAATACATTAAAAATAATATAATACTTATATAAATATTAATATAATTCATAATATCTCTTAAAATTACTAACTCACTTATTAATAAAAATATAACAAATACTATATAATACCATATCTTATCTATATATTTTATATTAATAAATGATTTTAAACAAAGACTTATTATAAATATATTAAATAAATATATATATCTAAAATTATACCCAATAGGTGAAGATAAAGCATGCCAAATATTATCAAATGGTACAAAAATAATATTTAAAAATAAAATAATTATAAATATTAAAGATAATATTTTTTCTTTTAAATTTATTTTTTTATTAACAAAATAAAATAATAACAAAACAACATTAAATATTCCAATATATAAATACGGATGATAATAATTCAATATGCCGTATTCAACATTAGAACCAACAAATAATTTAGATAGTACCCCTAAAATATCATTATTAAACAAATAGTCCTTTGAACTATTTCTTTCTATTTTTATAAGTTCTAATAAATTAGGTATATGTAAAAACATAGTCATTAAACCAAACAAAATAGAAATTATTATAAATATTTTAATCGATTTTTTATCTTTGTTGCTTAATAAATATTTATATATAAAATATAAGACGCAAAATAAGCAACACATATATCCCATATAATAATTAGATAAAACAATTAAAAATAAAGTAATTCCATATAATAAATATTTTTTTTCTCTTATTATCTTATCAACACCTAATAATAATAAAGGGCTTAAAAAATAAGCATCTAACCACATAAATTGGAAATAATTTGCTAGGCTATAAAAAGATAATGCATAAGCAGTAGAAAAAATTAATATATACTTACTTTTATAATTATATTTTAAATAATTATACATAGTTAGACCACATAAACTTATTTTTACTAAAACAGTTATGATTAAAAATAACTCAATATTATCAAAAAATATAACTAACAAGTTAGAAAATGACCCCAAATAATAGGCAATAGTTGCAATCATTGGAGAACCTAATCCAACTTGAAAAGAAAAAAAAGAGTCATTATTAAATAATTGTTTTAAATAAATAAATGATTGATAATATTGATATTTTGAGTCACTATATAAAATAGAATTTTCACCAAATATAAAATTATTAATAAAAAATAAAACAATTAAACAGAAAAAAGGAATAAAAAATGATAATAATTGTTTTTTCATAAGCAAACTCCTTTATATGAAAAAAGCCTCACAAATTGTGAAGCAATTTTAATTATTACTATGCTCCTGCTCCTGGGTAAGCACTAGGAACAGTATCTGATTTTGTTGACGGATCTGGAACAGTTCCATTAGCAACATCTAAAAAGTAACCATTAGATAATACATAAAATGAATATACTCCATCTGCTACTTTTACAGAACTAACTTCAGCATTACCTAAATTTACCATATCTGCTACATTTTCAGCAGTAATAGTTCCAGATGAAGCAGTAGGACATTTAGCTGCTGATGCTTGTACTGAACCCATTTGAATTTTCATATCTTCAGTTGCACAATAACTTTGAATACCACTTAAAATCATACTAGCTTCTGATTTAGCAGCACTCTTACGAGCATCTTCTACAACATCTAAAATAATAGGTGTTGCGATTAAAGCTACGATTGCTAAAATGATAATAACTGCTAACAATTCGATTAAAGTAAAACCTTTTTTCATTAATCTCACCACCTTACTTTTCTAACTATCTTCATTATACATTGTTTTTTTATTTAAGTCAATTAATTATGTAAATTAAATGAAAAAAGTCAAAATACTATTCTGACTTTGTTGGATCTGCCCATACTCCTCCTGTCATAACAACTTTATAACCATTACTTATAACAGTTATTGCAGTTACTCTTCCATCTGTATATGTTGGATCACCTGATAAAGTAGCGTTCCCCATATTAACCATTGTTGGAACTTCACTAGTTGTTACACCATCGGCACATATATCAGTATATTCATCGTCAATTTGAGCTTTCATTTCAGCTGTTGCACAAAAGGTATTAATTCCACTTACAATCATATTAGCTTCAGAAGCAGCAGCACTCTTACGAGCATCTTCTACAACATCCAAAATAATAGGTGTTGCAATTAAAGCTACAATAGCCAAAATAATTATTACTGCTAATAATTCAATTAATGTAAAACCTTTTTTCATCAATTTCACCACCTTTTAATTTTATTTTGTACAAATTCATAAAAAATATGTGAAACATTAAAAAAAATCAAACTTTTATATTTGATTTTATAAATAATTAAGCTCTTGAATCGTATTTACCTGTACTAGTAGAAATAATAACTTTTTCGCCTTGCTCAACAAATAAAGGAACTCTTACTACTAATCCAGTTTCTAATGTAGCATCTTTTGTAGCATTGTTAGTAGTATTACCTTTAACAGCAGGTTCAGTATGAACTACTTCTAATTCTACTTTATCTGGTAACATAACACCTAATAATTCACCTTCATAAAAACTTAAATCAACGTTTAATCCTTCTTTTAAGTAATTAATATCATCACCTAATTGATCTTTAGTTAATTCAATTTGTTCATATGATTCCATATTCATAAAATTGTAAGTGTCACCTGATGCATATAAAAATTGCATTGGTCTTTTTTCAATCATAGCTTTTTCTAATTTAGTACCACTATTAAATGATTTTTCAGTAGTAGAACCAGTTCTTAAATTTCTTATTTTCATTTTAACAAAAGCTGCACCTTTACCAGGCTTAACATGTGAAAATTCTAATACTTGATAAATATCTCCATCTAATACAAATGTAATACCATTTTTAATATCATTTACATTTATCATATTTTACCCCCTATTATTTTTTTTCTTTATGAGTTGTAGTTGTTTTACATTTTGGACAATGTTTTTTTAATTCTAAGCGTTCTGTTGTATTACGTTTATTTTTTTCTGTACGATAGTTTTCACTTTTACATTCTGTACATTGAAGAGTAATTCTTTCTCTTGCTTCTCCTTTTTTAGCCATATATTAATCCCTCCTTTTAAAACACTTACATAATTATACCAAATTATTCAAGAAATTCAAAGTGTTTTTTTATTATATTGATTAAAATTATGTAATTTAATCATACATTTCAAAATATTTTGAAGAAATTCTATAAGAAATGTTTCTATTTATAGGTGCTCGCGAAGTAGATGTTTCTTTATAAAAAATATCTGGAGAAACTATTACAAAGGAAACTTTAGGATTATCATATGGAGCATATGCTCCAAAAGTATTACTCATAGTTTCTTTATCAACAACTCCGTCACCATCTGTATCTATAAAACTTTCACTAGTTCCAGTTTTACCAGCAGCATTATACTTGGTATTGACAAAATTTACTCCTAATCCGCTAGAAACCATGTTAGCTCTAAAACCTTCTTGGATTCTATCAATATATTTCTCTTCTAAATCAACTTTATTTAATACAACTGTTTCAGTTTCATATAGTAAATCAGTTAACCCATCTTTAGTTGGTTTATATACTGCTTTTAATAAATGCGGTTGTATCCTATATCCACCATTGGCAATTGTATTTATGTACTGACTTAATTGAATTGGTGTATATGTATCAAACTGACCGATTGCAAAGTCTAGTAAATGTCCAGGTAATGTACTATCACTTGTATAACCTAAACTTTCAACTGGTAAATCAATGCCTGTCTTAACTCCTAACCCAAATTGATTAAAGGTTTCACGATAAATATTAAAAGCCTCTGGATCAATACTTAATTTACCATCATATGTATAATTACCTTTACCAACATTTATAGCTGTATAAAATTGATAAACATTAGAAGAATATCTTAAAGCATCTATATCATCAATATTACCTAAATTTGTCCAAGAGCATTTTAAAGGTGTATCAGCTATTTTTATACATGTATCATATCTTTTTTCGCCTATTTTTAAAGCTCCTGTTTTATAACCAACAGCATGTGAAGCACCTTTTACGATAGATCCTGCTGTAACAGGTGTTGTAACAATACCTGGTGTATAATCATAGACTTCATATTTTCCATCTTTTTCTACGACTTGTTTTCCGGCCATAGCTAATATTTCACCAGTGTTAGGATCACTAATAATAACAAATGATCTATTATAATATTTTGTATTAGGATACTCTTTACCTTTTAAAACTTCTTCTTCCAGTATTTTTTCTACTTCTTTTTGAAGTTTTATATCAATAGTTAAAACAATATCATTACCACGACTACCTTCATCAATTATTTTTCTTGTTCCGTCATCTAATATTTGATAAACAGTTTTTTCTCCTTTTAAAATTGATTCATATTGATATTCTAAATAACTAATACCTACTCTATCATTTAAACTATATCCTAAATCTAAATAATAATCTTTTAATTCGTATGGAATACCTGTTTCATTAGTTGAGACACTGCCTAAAATTGTTTTAAAAACATCACCATAAGGATATACTCTATTCCAATCTAACCTTACATCAAACCCTTTAAGATTATTGACATTTTCAGCAATTAAAGCATATTCTTTATCAGTTACATCTTCTTTTTTTATTACTTTTTCATCATAACTATACCCAACATTCATTAAATAATAAATATAAGCAGCTTTTAAATCTATTTCTTCATAATCATCTAATTGTTCATCTATTCTTTCTATTTTTAGATTTTCTATATCAGTAGAAGTTATTTTTCTTTCTTCTAATTGTTGCCATTCTTCTTCTGTTATTAATTTATCAGATTCTTCTTTGTTATTTAATATCCAAAATTTTTTTAAATTTTTACTACTTAATTGTTCATAATCTAATGAAATCATATCTGCTACTTTATATGCTATTTCTATTTCTTCTTTTGTTGTTATTCCACTTGGCTTTTTATAAAAAATTACTTTAACAGCTTCATTATCTACTATTATTTCACCATTTCGATCATAAATTCTACCTCTTGGTGTACTAGTAGATGTAACAATATTTTGACTTAACTGTTCAACTTTTTGAGTATAAAAATCATGTTTTACAACTTGAATTATAAATAAGTTACTTCCTAATATAAACATTATTATGCATATTACTATAATTAAAATATTATATCTTTTTTCAACTGTTTCTTTAATATCTTTATTTTTTATACTTACATTATAAATCTTTTTGTACTTCTTCATAAATTTTACTTACTTTGCTAAAATCTACAATTGAAAAAAAATTATTAATATATTCTTGTCGATTATTTTGATAATCTAAAAAATAAGCGTGTTCCCATAAATCTAAATTCATGATTGGTTTTAGCCCATAAGAATATGGTGTATCTTCATTAGATGTGTTGATTATTTCTAAATTGTTATCTTTATTTAATACTAAAAAAGTATAACCAGATCCAACAACATAATTAGCATTTTTAATAAATTCTTCTTTAAAATTAGAAATAGAACCAAAGTCTTCTATTAATTTATTTTTTAAATTTTCACTTAATTCACCTTGACCTAAAATACTAAAAAATAATTGATGATTTAAAACACCACCTAAATTAAATAAAATATTACCTCTTTCATTTATAGGAAATTGATCAATATTATTAACTAAATTTTTATAATCTTTTAAATCACCTAGTTTATCAATATAATCATTTAATATTTTATTATGAATACTCATAGTAAAATCAGTTATATATGGTTCGTACATATTATTCCTCCTTTTAATATTTTATTTAATTTTCATAACATTATTCATCACTACATATAATATAACGGTGATGATATGAAAGAAAAATTAATTAGTGAATATGTTAGTAAAATGACTTTGGATGATGTAAATAATTTTGCTTTAAAAAATGGAATTATTTTAAAAGATACTGAAGTAAAACTTATTTACGATCATATCAAAAATAATTGGCGTACTATCGTTTTTGGAAATCCTAGAGGTATATTAGACGATTTAAAAGAAAAACTAGATAGTACAAGTTATCAAAAAATAGAATCTTTATATATTTATTTCAAAAATCTTTATTTATAATAGTTCCTTATATCGTTAATTAAATTTTTATTAAATTTTTTATTTAAAATCATTTCTATTTCAAATTTATAAGGTGGGTACATTCTTTCTTTAGAATCATCAGAAATAGATACATAAGGTGTCTCTAATATTTTAGGGATATTTTTTAGTTTTTCATGATATATTATTTTAATTAAATTATCAAAACCAATTGTTCCATAGCCAATATTTTCATGTCTATCTTTATGTGTATTAATTAAATTTTTACTATCATTTACATGAACACATTTTAAATGTTTTAATCCAATTATTTTATCAAACAAATCTAATACTTCATCAAAATTATTTAAATCATATCCAGCATCATTTATATGACATGTATCTAAACAAACACCTAAAGGATAATCTACATTATCTATAATTTCTTTTATTTCTTCAAATGTTTTACCTAGTTCAGTTCCTTTTCCTGCCATAGTCTCTAGTAATATCAAAACATTACTTTTACCTACTTTGTTTAAATTATCAATAATATTTTTTATTCCTTCTTCTTTACTTAATTTCACACTACTACCAGGATGTAGCACTAATTTGGTCATACCTAATTGTTCAACTCTTTTTAATTCTTCTTTTAAAAATGTAACTGCAAAATCATTATTAGAAGCCAAATTAATTATATAAGGAGCATGAACAACTACATTATTTATATCAATATTATTTTTTTTCATTATTTCCATTGCTTCTTTAGTCAAATCATCATTTATTGGTTGTCTACTAGTATTTTGTGGAGCACCTGTATAAAACATAAAAGTAGTACTTCCGTACCCTAGTGCTTCGTTGACACTTCCCACTAATTGAGTATCTTTTTTAAATGAAACATGTGATCCTATTATCATCTAATCATCTCCCTATATAATTATAATAAATAAAATTAATAAATACAATATCATATAAATAAAAGTTTAATATTTTATCTATTTTTATAATTAGATTTTTGTACATTAAAAAAACACTATTAAGTGTTTATATCCATACACCCCATAGTATTGCTATGGCGGCTAAAACAATTCCGAAAAACCAAAATGTCTTAACTATATCTAATTCTTGCCATCCTAGTTTTTCAAAATGATGATGTAAAGGTGTCATTAAAAATATTCTTTTCCCAGTAAATCTTACTGATGCTCTTTGAATTATACATACTAAAGTTTCAACTACAAATACACCTGCTACAACTATTAAAGTTAATTCATGACTTGATACAATTGAAACAGCGGCTAAAGTACCACCTAAGGCTAAAGAACCGGTATCACCCATAAATACTTTAGCAGGATATGTATTAAAGAAACAAAATGCTATTAATGCTCCTACTAATATAAAGCAAAAAACACCAATATCTTCATTACCTTCAATACCAAGTGATGCCCAAGCTATCATACCAAAAGCTAAAAACGCTATTGCTGATAAACCACCTGCTAATCCATCTAAACCATCCGTTAAATTAACTGCATTAGTAGTTGCTACTAACATAAGTAATATTAATAACCAATAAAACAAACCTAAAGGAATAGTTAAATTAAATGTATATATTTCTAATACAGGTTCTCTTCCACCTGCTCTAAACAAAACAAAGAATATAATAGCTATTAATATTTGACCTATTAATTTTTGTGTTTCAGTTAAACCAAAATTATTATGTCTTTTAATAATTAAATAATCATCAATAAATCCTAATAAACCATAAGCTAAGAAAACAAATAAAACAATTCCTAAATTATAAGTCATTTCTAATTTATTTAATAAAAGTAATATAACAACTGATAATATAGTTGGAATTATAAATATTAATCCTCCCATTGTTGGAGTACCATCTTTATCTTTATGTTTAGCTATAAAAATACTTACAGTTTGTTTTATATTTAATTTTTTTAATAAGGGAATTAAAATAACTCCAAATATAATTGATAATATAAACCCTATCATGAATGCTAGTACAGCTTTTGCTAAAATTAACACATAATCATCTCCACTTATAATTTTTTAATATATTTTTTTACTACTTCTTTATCATCAAAATGATGTTTTACTCCATTTATAATTTGATAATCTTCATGCCCTTTTCCAAGCACTAATAGTATATCATTTTTTTCTAATATTTGTATACCCTTTATGATTGCTTTTTCTCTATTTAAAATAATTTCGTAATTAAATTTGTCAAGATTATGTAACATATCACTAATAATATTATTTGGGTTTTCATATCTTGGATTATCGTTAGTAAAAATTACATAATCACTATTAGAACAAGCTATATTACTCATAATTGGTCGTTTAAATCTATCCCGATCACCACCACAACCTATTATAGTTATTATTTTATTAAAATCTAATTCTTTAACAGAATCTATAATTTTACTTACAGCATCAGGTGTATGAGCATAATCAATTACAATTAAATTATCATTAAAATATACAATATCCATTCTACCCGGAGGACATGATAATTCTTCTATTACCTTTGTATCCAATTTTAATTCAGTTAATAACGCTATTACAACTAATAAGTTATATATATTATGTTTCCCAATTAAATTAGTTTTATAAGTTATATCATTAACTTTAAAAGTTCTTTCTTTAAGATTTATATCACTTAATTTATAATCGCCATTTAATCCATAAGTTACAGTATTATCTCTAATAAAATAATCTTTATATTTATCATCACTATTAACAAATGTTTTAATAGTTACTTTATCAAATAATTTTTGTTTAGCTTTTATATAGTTTTCTAAAGATTTGTGATAATCTAAATGATCTTGAGTTAAGTTAGAAAAAATCCCATATTTAAATTCTAGCTTATCTAATCTATGCATATCTAATGCATGACTACTACATTCCATTACAACAAATTCATAATCATTATCTACACATTCTAATAATAATTCATAGATTTCTAATATATCAGGAGTAGTATTATTTAAAGATTTAATTTTTTTATCTAAATAAAAACCAATCGTTCCAATATAAGCACATTTTATACCTAATTTATTTAAGGCTTGATAAATTAAAAAGCAAGTTGTTGTTTTTCCATTAGTTCCCGTCATACCAATTAATTTTAGGTCTTTTATTTTATCATAATAATTATCATATAAAAAATTTACCAAATATTCATGAGTATCTTTAACTTTTATCGTTTCAACTTCATAATCACCTTCTTCTACTACTACTTTACTAGCCCCATTTTTTATAGCATCCAACACATACTTATGCCCATCATTTACTTTTTTTAAGGCTACAAATATATCACCTTTATTTACTTTTCTTGAATCATCTTTTATATTCATTTTAATCACCTAATATAGTCTATTCAATTAATGGAAAAGTGTGGTAAAATATAAATGGTGAATAAAAATGAAAAAGCTTTTATTACTTTTATTATTGATTCCTTTTAAAATTAATGCTTTAGAACAAGCAATAGTAGATATTAATGAATTAAATATATATGAAATACAAGAATATGTTGATAAAGGTTATTTAACTTATGAAAAGATAGTCAAATTATATTTAGATCGAATTAATGAATATAATGAACAATATAATGCGTTAATTACGATTAATGAAAATGCTTTAGAAGAAGCTAAAAAATTAGATATAGAATATCAAGAAAAAGGAAGAAGAAATTTAATATTCGGATTACCTGTTATCGTTAAAGATAATATTGATGTTAAAGGACTTCCTACAACTAATGGAACTAAAGCTTTATTAGATTCTTATCCATATGAAAATAGTTATGCTGTTCAAAAATTAATTGATAATGGTGCAATTATAATTGGAAAAGCTAATATGGATGAATTTGCTTTTAATGCATCATACACTCATAGTAGTTTTGGATATACTTATAATGCTTTTAATACAGATTATTCATCTTATGGTTCATCAGGAGGAAGTGCGGTTTCTGTAGCTAGTAATTTAGCAGTCTATGCCCTAGGAACTGATACTGGTAGTTCAATTAGAGTACCTAGTAGTGCCAATGGGGTTGTAGGATTAAGACCATCATTTGACTTAATAAATACTAAAGGTGTAATTAAATTTGAAGAAACAAGAGATGTCGTTGGTGTTATAACAAAATATGTAAGTGATAATGCAATTGTTTTAGATATTTTAGATGATAAAGATATTAAATATGAAGATTATTTAAATAAAGATTTAAATGGTATTAAAATAGCAGTTGTCAAAAGTTTTATGAATCCTAATACTAATAATACTAGTGTTACTTATGGTAAAACTGATAAATTTGTTTATGATATGATAAATGATGCTATCGAAGATTTAAAAGAATTGGGTGCTGAAATAATATATATTGATAATTTTCCTTTAACTTATAAATTTGATGCAAATACAATGTGTTATAACTTTAATGAATATATTAAAGGAACATCAAGTAAAATTAAAAGTTTAGATGATTTAATTAAAAATGGTGGGTATACACAATATATTGATGGATATAATGGATATTATTGTGATAATGATTATAAGCAAACTAGTAGTTATAAAAATTATATAAATATACGTAATAATAATATTAAAACTGCAAATAATAGATTTGAAAATTATGACGCTATTATTTACCCTACTTTAAAAACTGAATTAATGACTAATGAAGAAGCAAAGTATGGTCAAATATATACCCCAAGCTCTAGTACAGCGCCTTTAATTGGTTATCCAGCTATTAGTGTACCAATGGGATATTATGATGACTTACCATACGGTATGGAGATAATGAGTCAAAATGAAACAACTTTATACCAAATAGCTAGTGCATATGAAAATATAACTAATTATTATAAAACACCTAGTATTGCCCCATCTTTATATGAAATACCTGCTGAAATGAATAATTTAATTGAAGTTTATAATAATTATAAAGATAATGATGATTATAATACAATTAATAATAAAGTTAAAAATTATTTTATTAACTTTGATGGAAATGTAGAAAATATAAATAATTTAATTAATGAATATGAAAATTTTGAAGTGGTTAAATCTAAAGAACCAAAAATAAATAATAATAATTATGTAATTGTTTTTCTTGCTAGTGTATGTGCTATAATAATAATTAAGAAGGTGAAAAAATGAAATTAAATAAATTAATAAAATGTGATTATGATATAGATATAACTGGTATTAAAACTAGTTCAGTAAATGTTAAAAAAGGAGATTTATTTATTTGTATTGATACAAAAACAATGGATAGACACCTATTTATTGATGATGCTATTAATAAAGGTGCTAGTGCTATTATTGTTAGTAAAGATGTTGAAAATAAAAAAGTTCCCGTTATTAAAGTTGATAATCCAAATGAAACTTATGTTGATATTATAAATAAATTTTATGACTACCCTACTAAAAAATTAAATATGATAGGAGTAACTGGTACCGATGGTAAAACAACTGTGGCAACAATTATTTATGAATTATTATCTAACTGTGCTTATATTGGAACAAATGGAATCAATTACAATGATTTTAAAGAAAAAACAAGTAATACAACCCCTGGATTAGACAAAACAATGCCATTATTTTATGATATGGTTAAAAATAATATTAAAACAGTTAGCATGGAAGTATCTAGTGAAGCTCTTTATTATAATAGAGTCGATGGTATTAAATTTAATTGTAGTATACTAACTAACATTACTAAAGAACATTTAAATACTCATAAAACTTTAGAAAATTATATTAATTGTAAATGTAAATTATTTGATAATACTATAGGCCCTTGTATTTTAAATAAAGATGATGAACATTTTAATGAAGTATCTAAACATTGCAAAAAAATACATACCTATGGTAAAGATAGTAATAATGATTTATATTTTAAAGATGTCAAATTAGATATTGATAAAACAACATTTACTATTGTTTATCAAAATAAAGAATATAAAATAATAAGTCCTTTAATAGCTATGTTTAATGTTTATAATTTGTGTGCTGCTTTACTTGCTTTAGTTAGTTTAGGATATGATTTAAATGAATTAATAGCTAAAGTTAAAAATATTAAAGTAAGTGGTCGATTAGAAAATATTGATATGGGTCAAAATTTCAAAGTTATTGTTGATTATGCTCACACCCCTAATGGTATAAGTAAACTATTAGAATTTATTAATAGTTTAGTATTTAATAAATTAATTGTTGTCTTTTCTGAACCAGGAGAAAGAGATAGATCTAAAAGACCTAGTAAAGGATATAATGTTATAACTAATTGTGATTATGCAATTGTAACAAGTCAAGATCCAAGAGGAGAAAATCCCATGGATATAGCTAATGATTTAGTTAGTGATGTTAAAGATTATAAAAACTATGAAATTATTTTAGATAGAAGTGAAGCAATAAAAAAAGCAATTAATATTGCTAATAAAGATGATATTGTCTTAATTATTGGTAAAGGTAGTGAAAACTATCAAATATTAAAAGATAAAATAATTGAATTTTGTGATATTGATGAAGTTAAAAAGCATTTAAAAACTCTACTTAAATAGAGTTTTTATTTTTTTATTAAATGTTTTGGATTTTCTGGTTTTAATTCTGAAGAAATATCTAAATCATAAATTGAATCACATATTTTATAATAATAAAATTGATTTAATGATGTATAATCTCTTTTCTTCATTGCTTTCATTAATGCATCTTTATATTCAGCTCTTTCTTTTGTTTTAACGTAAACTGGAGGTAAGTTATATTGTTTAAACATTAAGTTTAATAATGCTCTAAAAGTACGCTTATTTCCATCGTTAAATGGTTGAACTTTTATTAATTCAGTTGTTATATAAATACAAGTATTAATATAATCAAAAATTGAAACTGAATTAGAAAAATCTACTTCTGGTAATTTTTTACCAATAAATGATTGAAAAAATCTTTTTGCTTCAGCTGCTGGTGGAATTTCAACTTTTTCATTGTTTAAAATAACACTACCATCTCTTAAATTTCCCCCAAATTCAGGATGCGGACATTCTGAATATAACATCATATGTATTTTTATAGCCTCAATAAAAATATCAAATTTTTGTTTATTAAAATCATAATCTTTTATATAATCATATACTTTTGCTAGTCCTTTTCGCTCTTCATCAGATAAAGTTTCATCTATTCTACTTTCATTATATAAATAATTTCTTTTAAAATTATTATAAATAATATTAAATTGTGGTTCTTCATTAGATTGATAATACATAGATATTATTTGTTCTGGAATTGTACTATCTTTTTGATATAATCTGTGTTCACTTTTTCTTTTTAAATAACCTTCAAATATTAAAACTATCAAATCACGTAAACTATTTTCCATATATAATCCCCCTCTTTTTTATTAGTGAGTATTATATTCTAATTAAATGAATTTGTCAAATTGTAAAAAAAAAGCAAAATTGCTTTTATTTTTCATTAAATATATCTGGTAAATCATTTTCTAATAAAATATATGTTTCTTTACCTTTAAAATAAGTTTGAGCTATATTTATTGCTTCTTTAACATCATTTACAATAATTAATTTATCTTTATCAAATTTAGAATCCTTAATTCCATTTTGAATTGGTTTAGTTTGATTTGCTCCGACTAAAATAGCTAAATCAACACTATCTGCTATAAATTTACCAAAATTATAATTTACTTCATATTGTTTATCGCCCATTTCAATCATTCCTGGAGTAATAACTATCTTCTTACCAGGCATTAATTTTAAAACATCTAAAGCCATTTTAGATCCAACTGGATTAGAATTATAAGCATCATCAATATAAGTAATGTTACCATATTTTTTCATTTGTAATCTATGTTCAATCGGTTTAATTTGTAGTACTCCTTTTTGTAATTCTAAAATATTTAGGCCTAATTCTTTACTAACAGCAATACCTGCTAAAATGTTATATACGTTTGCTTCACCTAACAATTTAGTAGTAAATTCATAAGATTTATTATCTCCTTTAAAATGGACATTAAAACTCATTCCTTTATTTGAATATTTAATATCAGTAGCATAAACATCTGCTTTATTAGATAATCCATACCAAACAATTTTTATATTATTTTTTAATTTATAATTTACTTGTAATTCATCGTCGATATTTAAAAAGCCAACACCATCTTTAGGTAAACTTTCTATCAATTCAAATTTTGCTTTAGTTGTATTTTCTATAGAACCAAATGTATCTAGATGAGCAGTCCCAATTTTAGTTAAAACACCATATGTTGGTTTAACAATACTAGCGCGTGATTTAATATCTCCTCTTCTAAATGCACCTAATTCTGCAATAAAATAATCATTATATTTATCAATATATTCATTAATTGTTCTAATTAAACCATAATTAGTATTAAAATTTTGAGGAGTTGGAAAAGCTATATATCTAACATTTAATATATCACTTATAATATTTTTAGTGCTTGTTTTACCATAACTACCTGTTACAGCAATAACTTTCATATGTGATAATGATTTTAATTTTTTATTTGCTTTACTTTTATAATATAAATATACTAATTTTTCAATTGGTTTATTTATTATATTAGCTAAATAAACTATATAATAATTAAAATAAATTAAACTTCCTATGACAAAATAATATAAATATACATTTTTAGAATAGAATGTTAAAAATATAGTTACAATTGGAATACAATATATAATAAAAATAGTAACACACATTCTTTTAATTCTACTAGTAAAAGCAAGTGGTTTTTTTACTTGTTCATTTTTATATCTATTATGTAACATTAATGATATTATTAAGTAATAAATAATTACAATAATACTTAACAAATTATTATTTATAAAAAATCCTAATAATACAATAAATATATATAAATAATCAAACCATAAAAATACAAAACTACTATTGTTTTCTATCCATTTTAAGTATCTATTACCATCGTTATACCAATTTTGTTGTAACATATGAAAAGACTTTTTTAAATCTAAGCATATATATATAAACATACTTAATAATGAAATAATGAATAAAGTCATACTTTTCCTCCTTAAAACATATCTATTACTTTATCTAATCTATCAATAACAGGAAAACCTTTATCTTTAGTTAAATCTCTTGAAAATTGAATTCCAATACCACCTTCAGATGCCCATTCTTTTAAATTACCAGAATAATCATCTATTAAAATAGCATCTTTACTTAAACATATTTTAGTTTTTGATATTTCTCTTGGAACCGGGATAATTGTTACATCCTTAAAATATTTTCTAATATGATTTATTTTAGCAACTGCTTCATCTAATGAATTAACATGTGTTAAGATTGCCACATTAAATTTATTACAAGCAAATATTTTTTTTAAGCAATTAAATGCATCATTAATTATAGGTGTTAAAGTAAGTAATTGTTTCCAATTTAAATTAGAAAAAAATTCTTTCATTTTTTCAGGATCTTTTCTATCAACTTCTAATCTATCTAACATATCGTAAGTAACTCCTATTGTATCCATTATTACTCCATCAAAATCTATATATAAATTCTTCATAACATCACCTATATAATTATATCATATCTTAAATATTTTCGTATATTTCTTTATTATTATTAACAAAATTAAACAAATTAAAAATATACTATAATTAATTAGTAAAATATTTTTAGTTAATATTGGTAAAAATAATGTTGTAGTTATATTACTAGCCATATGTAATATAATTGGTGCTTTAATAGTTTTATATTTTTCATAAACAAATATTAATATAAATCCTATTATTAATCCATATAGTATTTGAATTATATTAAAATGAATTATGGCAAAAAAAATAGTTGTTATTAATATTGCCTTCATATTTGAATATTTATTTTTTAATTCATTATAAATTATACCTCGAAACATTAACTCTTCTATTATTGGACCTATTAAACCAGTTGATACTAATGTTACTATTAAATTATTATTATTATCAAATAAAGATGTTTTTAATAAAAAATTAAAATAATAAGCAAATACATTATAAAATAAGCTTAATATAACACCTATTATAATTAAATAAAAATAATTAAATTTATTTTTTTGTTCATATTTTTTATAATCTTTTATTAATAATGGTATAAAAATAATAGCCAAAATAAGCGCCAAATAAATTTGTTTACTACTAAAATATTCATTAAATAAATTAATATCATTACCAGATGAAATATAGGTATAAGCTAATAAAAATATTAAAACAAATTGAAATAAAAAGTAAATTATTGGCCACTTTATTATTTTCATAGTATCACCACTATAATTATATAATAATTTATTTTATAAAACAATAAAAAAATTGCTAATTTTCATTAACAATTTATTTTAATGCTTCTAATAATTCAGCTTTTTTCATTGTTGAATATCCTTCAACGTTTTTTTCTTTAGCTAATTCTCTTAATTCAGCTACTGTTTTACTAGATAAATCATTTTTTACTTCTTTAGTTTCTTTTTTAGCAGTTTTAGTAGTTTTTTCTACTTTTCCTTCTAAAGCATTTTTAGCAGTATTAACTAATTCAGTAAATGCAGCTGGATTATCAATAGCTATTTCACTTAACATTTTACGATTGATATCAATTTCTGCTTTAGTTAAACCATTGATAAATTTAGAATAACTAATATCATTTTGTCTACAAGCCGCATTAATTCTTGTAATCCATAATTTACGGAAATCTCTTTTCTTTTGTTTTCTATCACGAAAAGCATATTTACCAGAATGCATTACTTGTTCATTAGCAGTACGATATAATCTATGTTTACTACCAAAGTAACCTTTAGCTTGTTTCATTACTTTTTTATGTCTTGCACGACTAATAGTTCCACCTTTAACTCTTGCCATAATATTACCTCCTTATATTAAATCCTTAATTCTTTTGTAATCACTTTTACTTAAAGTAGATGCTGTTCTACCTACTCTATTACTTGCAGCATTTTTCTTTCCTGTGTTATGTCTTGTTCCAGGATGACCAATCTTAACTGTTCCACCTGGTCTTACTTTACATACTTTACTAGTACCCTTGTGTGTTTTCATTTTTGGCATATATAATTCCTCCTATTTTTCTTTTTTTGGCCCTAATATCATAGACATGATACGACCTTCTAATTTAGGTTGTTGTTCAATAATCGCTACACTTTCTTGTGCAGTAGCAAAGCGCATTAAAACATTTTTTCCTAATTCAGGATGAGCCATTTCTCTTCCTTTAAATCTAATTGTTGCTTTAATCTTATGTCCTTTTTCTAAATACTTAGCACTATTTTTTACTCTTGTATTAAAATCATGAATATCAATAGTTACAGATAAACGATATTCCTTCATTTCTAAATTTGCTTCTCTTTGTTTTTTTAAATTCTCTTTAGTTCTTTTCTTGTTTTCATATTTAAATTTGTTGTAATCCATTATTTTACATACTGGGGGATTACCATTTGGATTTATTAAAACTAAGTCGAATCCTGCATAATTAGCTAAAGTCAATGCATCCTTTATTTTTTTTGTACCTAATTGTTCTCCTTTAGGTCCGATAACCATAACTTCTTTAGCTCTAATTTGTTCATTAATTAATGAATCTCTTGATTTATTTGCGATAATTGACACCTCCACAATAAAAAAGTAGATACGAATAGTATCCACCTTTATAAACACAATTTTAAAATGGCTTATAACCCATAGCTAATGTGCTATCAGGTGGAGAATACTCGCTTTCCTTCTTCATTTCGTATATAATTATACCATTTATTATATGTTTGTCAAGTTTTTTTATGAATTTTTTAACTTTCTGTTACAAATTTATTAATATAGCCAAAAAATTTATTAACACCACTTTCGACTGCATTTGCTAATGAATTAGAAATATTTAAACCTAATTGAGAAAATTTTGTTTGATAATTTTTATTAGTTTTTTCTAAATAATTTTCTAAATCAACATTTTTACCATTTTTTACATCTTCTTCAAACTGTTTAATTTGTTCTTGAGTTAAGGTCACTTGTTCTCTTTTTTTATATTCATAATAGCCATATTTATTACTTATAAACATTGTTAAAAAAACAGCAAATAAAATTATAAAAGTAAATCTAAATATTTTTGTTCTTAATTTTACTGGTTTCATTTTAATAGCTCCTTTATTGAATTTGCTAAAACTTCTATTGAATTTGATACTTCATTCATTGTATTATAATTTCCACCTATTTCAATTAATAAAACATTATCACTTAAATCTTGATTAAAATTATCAACATATTTGTTATAAATTCCTCTAGATATAGTAGAATAATTATTTGTTAAAATATCGTTTAATTTATTTGCTAAAGCTATATTGTTTTTATAATTAACATTTTGCACAAACATTATTTTGGCATAATCTTTACCATCAATCGATGTAGTTGTTTTTTCTTTTGAAACAGCATCTCTATGAAGATCTATTATTAAATCAAAATCATATTTAGATAGTTTATCATTTAAAAAAGAACGCGTTGCTTTATAACTATCTACAAAGTCTAAATTATTTTCATTTAAGTAGTTACTCACACTCCTTTCTTCAACCAATGTTTCTATTCCTAATGAATTAAGTTTTTCTTGTAAAATAATCGAAGCTAAAACAACAGTATTATCTAATTCATATCCTTCTAATTTATCCCCTGAATATTTTTCACTTTGATGAGTACTATATATATAAACTCTAGGATTTGATACAACATTATTTTGAATATAAGAAAATACTTGATCACTTTCTATATTTTTTTCATAAGCAAAAATTTTGTCTATGATAGAAATTGGTTGCTTTAAATCTAAATTAAATATATTGAAATTACTAAATAAATTATTTTTTTGATCTTCATCAATAAAAAAATAATTAGAGTTAGTCAACATATTTTTTATAAATTTTTCATTACTATTTAATTTTAAATCTTTTATAAAAAAATTAATAACTAAAATTAAAATTACTATTAATAAAGGGATTATGAAAATTCTAACATTTTTTTTCTTTTTTAGTTTCATTCTTTTCATATTTTTCACCTAAATTAATATATTGATAATTATATCACTTTAGAACTTTAAAAAATGTCAAAAAAAAGTTATTTATAAAATAACTTATGATTTTTTTTCTAATGTTTCTAATATTGGTGGAATAATTTGTTTTTTTCTTGATACAACATTTTTTAAATAGTATCCTTGTTTTAATCTTTCTAATTTGTAACTTTCCATAATTATATCGTATGATTCATCATTATATAAAATATATGATCCATTATTTATTATATCGGTTACAAATAATAAAATAATTTTATAATTATCATTTTTAGAAATATTATTTAATAATGTTATATATTCTTCTTTTTTATTTAAAATGTAATCAACATCTGTTGTAAACACTTGTCCAACACCAATATTTTCATTATTATAATTAAATTTTTTAAAGTCTTGAAAAATAATATTTTCTTTTGAAACTCCTTCTAAAGAAGAACCAGCTTTGAACATATCCATTCCATATTGTTGATAATTTACTAAAGCAATTTTTTCTAAATCTGAAACAGCTTCTTGATCTAATTTTGTAGTAGTTGGTGATTTCAATAATAATGTATCGGATAAAATACCAGATAACATTGCCCCAGCTATATTTTGTGGTATTATAACTTTATTTTCTTTAAATAAGTTATAAATTATTGTATTAGAACTACCAACAGCCATATTCCTAAAATTAATAGGTTGTGTTGTTGCTAAAGTTCCTAATTTATGATGATCAACAACTTCAACTATTTCTGCTTCTTCTAACCCATCAACACTTTGTTCTTTTTCATTATGATCAACTAATATTACTTTCTTTGGTTTCTTTAAACTAGACAAAGTTAATGGAAGTAATCCCAAACATTCACCTTTTTTATTAATTACTGGATAATTTGTATGCTTTGTTTTATTACTTAATTCTTTAAAATATGAATAATAATCAGTATCTTGAATAACTATAGGTGATGAAAATGCCACATTTTCAATATAATTACTTAAATTAATTATTTTTGAAGTAGTAAATGTATCATGTTTTGTTCTAATAATATTTACTTTATTTTCTTTAGCTAATTCATAATTATTATTAGATAATTCTCCATTACCAACTAATATTATTAATTTTGCTTTAGACCTAATTATATACTCTAATATATTATTTCTATCACCTATAATTAAAATGTCATTATTAGTTATTTTTATATTTTCAATAAATGTAGTACTTCTAAAGGCGGCAGCCATTATATTTCCTTCAATTTCATCATCAAATTTTAATATTTCTTCACCATCTAAAGTATCAATTATATTTTTGTATGATGTTTTTAAATGAGTAAATTCGCCATGAATTAATTCTTTTGCTAATTCTTTTAATGTCACTAAACCCATTAATTTTTTACTATCATCAACGATTGGTAATCCTGTCAAATCATTTTGATTCATATAATTAAATCCTGTACTTATTGATTCCTTAGAATTTAAATAACAGTTTTTTTTATATTCTATATTCTTAATTTGTAACTTAACATCATTTAAATATTTTGGTTGTTTTAAATTAAAATAATCTAAAACATATTTTGTTTCTTTATTTATCTCTCCTAAAGTCATAGGCTCTGATTTTAATCCTAATTTATTTTTTAAATATGATAAACTAATACTTGCACATATTGAATCAGTATCTGGTTTTTTGTGACCAAAAATATATGTTGTTTGCATAAATACTCCTCCAATTCACTATATAGTTATATAATTTTTTTAAAATTTTGTCAACAAAAAATATTAATTTTTAATAATTAATATTTTTAATTAAGAACAATATAAACATTAAGAAAATAATAGTTAAAACGATTCCATTTATCTTTTCCATTTTTCTATCTTTATTAATACCACATGCCATTGATAAGAAAATACCGCTTATTAATCCACCAATATGACATGCATTATCAATACCAGGTGTTATAAAGCCTAAAAATAAGTTTAATATTATAATTGGTATAATTTGTGATTGTAATACATTACCTAAATATAGTCTATAATGATATCCAAAATATAATATAGCTCCTAATAATCCAAATATAGCACCAGATGCACCTGCTGATATACCATCATGGAAACAAATTGACAATAAACTACCAAAAATAGCACTACCTAAATAAATAATTAAATATTTTACTTTTCCATAAAAATTTTCTATTTGTGCACCAATTATATATAATGCATACATATTAAATAATAAATGTAATATTCCAATGTGTAAAAAACTAGAAGTAATTAAACGATAATATTGATTAAAATCTAATATTAAATTTCTATAATTAGCACCAAAAATCAATAAAGTTAAACTATCTTCACTACCATTACCAAATAAATACATAGCCATAAAAACTAAAACATTGATAAAAATTAAAGTATAAGTAATAATAGGTTTTTTAGGTCCAAATATTTTTTCTGCTTCTTTAGCATCTTGTTCAGTTTTTTTATTTATTTCTGATGTTAACTTTAAAAATAAATTCATTCCTTCTTCTTTATATTCTTTAGTTTTGCTTATATCAGGGAAACATTCTAAAATAGTATTATTTTTAATAACATCATCTAAATTTTCAACTTTTAAACATGTAATATTATCAATATTTTTTTCTTTATCTAAATGAACATTTTCACCTAAATTAACAAAAATACTTAAAGTTGGAACTTTCAAAGATAAAGTTTTTTTCTTAATTGACTTCATAATTTGTTTTGTTCTATATACATCAAAATCTAATTGTTCGTCATTATGAATATAATTTGATACGATTCTAATTATTTTATAATCACTATCTAAATTTTCCAACCATATCTCATTTTTAGCTCCATGCAATATTACAGGATTATAATTTTTATCAGTTATAAAATAGTGTAATAATTTAACAATTACTTCTTCATTTTTTTCTAGATAATTCATAACTCCTCCTCAAATTTATTTAATATATTAATAAAACATTCTGGTAATTCACAACTAAATTCTATATATTTTTTAGTTTTTGGATGAATGAAGCCTAATTCTTTAGCATGTAAACATTGACCTGTATTATCGATTAATTTTCTTTTACCATACACAGGATCATTTACTACAGGATGTCCTATATAATTCATATGGACTCTTATTTGATGAGTTCTTCCTGTTTCAAGTTTTAATTCGATTAAAGTAGCATCCTTGTATCTTTTTAATACTTTAAAATGAGTAATTGCTTCTTTACCACCAGCTGTAACAGCCATTTTTTTTCGATCATTAATATCTCTTCCTATTGGAGCATCAATAGTACCAGTATCATTATTAATAACGCCCCAAACTAAAGCAATATATTTTCTATGTGTTGTTTTCTCACTTAACTGTTTAGCTAAGAAATCATGGGCTTTATCATTTTTAGCTACCATTAATAATCCTGTTGTATAAGCATCTATTCTATGAACAATACCAGGTCTAAATTCCCCGTTTTTTTTACTTAATTCTTTTGAATGATATAATAATCCATTAACTAATGTATGTTTTGTATTACCAACAGCAGGATGAACAACCATACCATTTTTTTTATTAACTACTATAACATCATCATCTTCATAAACAATATCTAAATCCATTTTTTCAGGTTCGGCTTTTATTTCTTCTTCTTTTAATTCTGGTATTTCAATTACATCATTTTCTTTTACAATATAACTACTTTTTACTTGCTTTCCATTTACAATTATATTTGACTTAGCTATTTTACTTCTACTCACATCTAATAATTTTGATAAATAAATATCAACTCTAACATTACCATTTTCTACTATGTGTTCTTGCATTTTTTCATCCCTAACAATAATAATATTACTGATATTACAATAAATGAATCCGCTAAATTAAAGATAGCAAAATCAAATAATGTAACATCTATAAAATCAATTACATAACCATATAAGATTCTATCAACTAAATTACCTATTATTCCGCTTAATAATAAAGCATAAGTAACGATTTCAAAATTATTTAAATTTTTATCTTTTATAAAAAATATATAAATAACATTTAAAGCGATGATAGCTAAAACAATAAATAACCATCTTGCTCCACTTAACATACTAAAAGCAGCTCCAGTATTATGGACATAAGTTAAAGATAAAAAATCAAATATTTTTATACTTTCATTAACATTCATGTATATATTAATTAATCCTTTTGATATTTGATCAATTAATAAAAATATAACACCAAATATAATTAGTTTTTTGTACATTAAAATCACCGATAATATTATACTATATTTTATAATATAAGTAAAATATAAAAATCTGATAATTATATTAAAATTATCAGATTTCATTTTGCTATTTATATCTATTAATTAAGATCCCAATAAAGATAAAATAATATTTATATCTATATGACTAAAATAAATAATTAAAGCAGCCATACTTAAAAAAGGTCCATAAGGTATTTCGTGATTTCTATTTGTTTTCATTATAAAAACTGAGACAGGTAAAGCAATAAAAGCAGATAAAAATATGGTAATAATTGATAATTCCCAACCTATTATTAAACCAAAAACTGCCATTAATTTTATATCTCCTCCACCCATAGATTCTCTTTTAAATATAAAATCACCAAATAATTTAAGTAATAACATAATTATAAATGCTATTAAAGCACTTATTATAGAATGTAATAAAACATCTAATCCGTTAATAAAATATATTTCTATTATTAATAATAAACTAAATACAATTAATACACTATCTTCTATTATCATATAATAATAATCACTTAAAATAACAATTATTAACAAAGAAGTAAATGTTAAAGCAATTATTAAATCATATGATATACCAAATGATAAATAACAAATTACAAATAACAATCCACAAATAATTTCCGATATAGGATAAAATATGGATATTTTTTGTTTACAGTTAACACATTTTCCTTTTTGTAACATATAAGATAAAATTGGTATTAATTCTAAAGGCTTTAATTTATGATTACAATTTGGGCAATGACTACCTGGATAAATAATTGATTCTCCTTTTGGTAATCTATATGCTACAACATTATAGAAGGAACCAAAAATGGTTCCTAATATGAATAATCCTATTACAATACTTATTTCCATAAAAATCCCCCTACATTTGAATTGCACTATAGTAACTAAACATTGGAATAACAATTGATAATACTATTCCACCAACAGTAAATGTTAAGAATAAAATTAAAGCAGGTTCAATAAATGTTTTAATTCTTGTAACCGCATTTCTATGTAATTCCTGATAATAAGCTGAAACCTTTTGCATCATTTCAGCTAATTGACCTGTTCTTTCACCAGTTGTAATCATTTCATAAGCTGGAACTGGGAATGCCCAATGATCTTTAAATGCTAATGATATTCTTTCACCTTTTGCTAAATTTGTTATTGTATCAAGTATTAACATTTTATAAATTTCGTTATTTGTTATCTTATTTAATATTTCCATACTATCTGTTATAAAAACATTATGAGCTAAAAGGGATGCGAATGTTTTTGTAAACATAGTAACCTCATTATATATAATAACATTACCAAATATAGGTGTATGCATTAACAACCATTGAATAAATGTTTTAAATGCTTTAACATTTTTGTATAAATAAACAAATACTAAAATAAATGAACAAACTCCTATAATTAAGAATAAATAATTTTTTTGTAAGAAAGCACTTAAATTCATAACAAATATTGTGATTCCTGGGATTTGTGCACCATCTATTCCTTCATAGATCTTAACAAACTGTGGCACTACCCATACCATAATAAATACAACTGCAGCAATAGCCAAAACGAATATAATTGCTGGATAAGTCATTGCTGTAATCATTTGTTTTCTTGTTTTATCAGTTTCTGTAAAGTAATCTTCCATATCATCTAATACTTCTGGCAACTCTCCAGTCATTTCAGACGCTTTCACCATATTAATAAATAATCTTGGAAAAGCTTCACCTTGCTTTTCCATTGCGGTGGAAAAGTTATCTCCCATAGTTAAATCATATATCATAGTTCTAAATATTCGCGAATATGATTTTTTTCTAAATTGATGAGATAATATTTTTAATGATTCTACTAAAGGAATACCAGCTTTAATATATGTAGATAATTGCGCACAAAAGAATATTAAGTCCCTTGTTTTTATTTTATATCGATTGTTAGAAGAACCATTACCATATATTCTTTGAATCCATTTATTTGTCTCAATACTGTAAACTTCATTTCCTTCACTTAATAAAAATGAATGAACTTCTACTTTAGAATATGCTGGGAAATATCCTTTGATAATTTTACCATTTGGATCTTTAGCAACATATTTATACATAACTTTTTCTTCACTTTTTTCAGCATCGGCACCTTCAAAATCCAATAATAAAGCTTGTCTATTAATATCTTTTTTATTTTGAGCATTTTTAGCAAATCTATTGTTAGTAAAAATATTTTTTATTTTTTTAGGTATATTACCAATTGACATAAACAAGTCGTTAATATGATCTGCAAATTTCTTTTTTTCCAACACAACATTTTCATTAATATAAATATCAGCTTTTCTTTTTTCTTTAAGTTCTTCTTTTTTCTTTGCAATTGCTTCTTTTTCTTTTTTTCTATTTTCCGCTAATCTCTTTTTATTTTCTTCATCGATTTGTCTATTTCTTTCTCTAGCTGCAGCTTTCATTTCTTGTTGTAACTGTTGTTTTTCAAGCATTTTATTATTAATTTCGTTTAATTTAATAAATAATCTTGAAATAATTATAATTGGATAAACAAAACCGAATACAACATATTTTATAAATAAATATACAAATCTTGAAATAACTACAAAGCCGATAAATGCATATTTCAATAACTTATACCAAAAATATGATAAATATAAAAATACATAACTAATAAGTTTTATAAAATAACTAAAAGTTGATACTACTATATCTATTAAAACAAATAAAGTTATAAAGAACCCAACATTTACGTATTTTATAAAAGTTATAGTAAAGACAAACAAAAAACGTACCATCTTATATACATAAATAAATGGCAACAAATAAATTGGTTTATTCAAATAGTATCACCACGCATTCCCTTTTGCTATTCTTAATACTAATACGATTATACCATATTTTTCTAAAAAGTAAAACTTTTTTTTAAAATTTCATATAATATTTTTGAAAGGAGGAAATTATGAATTTTTATCCTTATTATAATTTTCCTTATACTTCTTTTACACAAGTTCCTAAAGTTGGTGGTTTAAAATCATTATTTGGTGGAATAAAATGGAGTTCAATATTAAGCGGAACTCAAAAGACATTAAATGTTGTTAATCAAGCAATTCCTATTATTAAACAAGCTGGACCAGTAATAAATAATGCAAGAACAATGTTTAGAGTTATGAATGAATTTAACAAAGTTGATTCGCCACAAAATAATACAACTCAAAATAATGTAGTTGTAGAAACAGATAATAAAGAAAAAATTGAAAAAGTAGAAAATAATGGTCCTGTATTCTTTCAATAAAAAAAGCCGATTAATCGGTTTTTTTACTATCTTGTTTTTTTCTTAATTCAGTATTTAATATTTTTTTTCTTAATCTATAACTTAATGGTGTAACTTCTACTAATTCATCATTATTTATATAATCTAAGCATACTTCCAAACTTAATAATCTAGGTCTTTTTAATACTACTGTATGATCACTACCACTAGCTCTTGTATTAGTTAATTTTTTTCCTTTAACAACATTAACTGCTAAATCATTATCATGATTGTTTTCTCCTACTATCATGCCTTCATAAACTTCAGCACCAGGTTCAATAAACATAACTCCTCGATCTTCTAATTGGCCTAATGCATAAGCTGTTGCTTTACCGTTTTCCATAGATACTAAAACACCTTGTTTTCTTTGACCAACCTTTGAACTAGCCAATTTACGATATTCTTTAAAAGTATGATTAATTATACCATATCCTTTAGTCATTGTCATAAACTCAGTCATAAAGCCAATTAATCCTCTTGAAGGAACTACATAACTTAATCTAACTTGATTATCGTGATTACTCATATTTAACATTTCACCATCACGATTACCTAATGCCTCTATTACAGATCCTACATATTCTTCTGGTACTTCTACTAAAACATCTTCAAATGGTTCACATTTTTCACCATCTATTTCTTTTATAATTACTTGTGGTTTAGATACCTGAAGTTCAAATCCTTCTCTACGCATATTTTCTATTAAAATAGATAAATGTAATTCACCTCGACCAGAAACAATAAATGATTCACTATCATTTGGTTCTACTTTTAAGGATACATCTCTTTCTGTTTCTTTATATAATCTTTCTTCTATTTTTCTAGCAGTTAATAGTTTACCTTCTTTTCCACAAAATGGACTAGTATTAACTCCAAAGGTCATTTGTAATGTTGGTTCATCTATTTTAAGTAATGGTAAAGGTTCTTCCATTCCTTGTGTACAAACAGTTTCACCAACTTCAATATCTGGTAAACCAGCTATAGCAACTATTTCACCAGCTTTAGCTTCAGTTATCTCAATTCTTTTTAATCCTAAATAACCATACATCTTTTGAATTCTAAATTGTTTAATAGAACCATCTCTTCTTACACAAGATACTAATTCATTTACTTTTACTTTTCCTCTTTTTACTCTACCTATACCAATTCTTCCAACGAAATCATTATAATCTAATAAAGCAGGTTGAAATTGAAATCCACCTTCTATATCAACATTAGGAGCAGGTATATAATTGATTATTGCTTCTAATATTGGATTCATTGTTTTTTCTTGTGTTTCTAATTCCGGATGAATACTAGATGTACCATTAATAGCAGATGCATAAATAACAGGGAAATCTAATTGATCTATATCAGCACCTAATTCAATAAATAAATCTAGCACTTCATCTACTACTTCTTTTGGTCTAGCAGTTGGTTTATCTATTTTATTTACTACTACTATTGGTGTTACTCCTGCTTCTAAGGCTTTTTTAAGAACAAATCTAGTTTGTGGCATTGTTCCTTCATATGCATCAACTACTAATAAAACACCTTCTACCATATTCATTATTCTTTCTACTTCTCCACCAAAATCGGCATGTCCTGGAGTATCTAATATATTTATTCTATATCCATCATAATTTATAGCTGTTGTTTTAGCTAAAATAGTGATACCTCTTTCTTTTTCAATATCATTAGAATCCATTGAATATGTATTTTCATTTTCTCTAAATGTTCCTGACATTTCTAGCAACTTATCTACTAATGTAGTTTTTCCATGATCGACATGTGCTATTATTGCTATATTTCTTATTTTCTCCATAAAATCAACTCCCAATCAACTGTGTAATTATAACATTTTTATTTTATTTTGTAAAGTTACAAATAAAAATATGTTTTGTTAACATATTTTTAAATTAAACTAGATTTTGAAACTATAATAACTGGAACTACTTTACAACTATCAGTTTTTAAACCTTTATAATATTTTGAATTATTATCATCTATTTTTTGATATTGAAAAGCACCATCATTATATTCAGTATCAATCCAATAACAACTATTTGAGATTAAGTAATTAAATTTAGAATTATTAAATTTATAATAACCATTATTATTTATTGCAAAATTTAATTCAGTATTCAAACGTTCTTGATAATTCAAATTACCAATTATCATATCAGATAAATTTTCTCTTACTAAAACTGAATTATTAACATCTTTAGAAATAACTGGCAATATATCATTCATTTCTAAAGGTTTTGAAGTAACTTTCCAATTTTTAGTTATTTCATTAATAGTATTATTATAATTTTCATATGTGCTTACATTAAAACTATTATTTAAATCTGGTAATAACTTAACTGTAGTATCTCCTACCTTATTTCTTGAATCAATTACATAAGTTTTTAAACAAAATGCACTTAATTGATCACAAACTTTATTATTAACTACATCATATAAAACAACATCACCTAAATTATAATTTGTATCTGATGATTCATTCGTTATTAGCATTTGTTCAGCTTTAATTTCAATTATCACTTCTAATGAAGGTCTTATTTCATAATCAGGATTATCTTGTTTTTTTTGTTGTTCTTCCATATAAAATTGATATGCTTTATTTCCCCATTCACTATCTAATTTATCATTATTAGAATCAAGTGGCCATGATATAGAAACATTAAATTTGCCACTATCACCATGAGACAAAGCATAATCTTTATCTAAATTCATATTAATATGAAATGGATAATCATGCGATAATTTATCTGTTAATTCTTCATTAGAAGCACTATTCAAAGTATCATTAAAAAATCTAACTGATTTAATATTATAACTAATTTGAGCATCTGAATCACCTAAATTAGCTATATCGACATCTTTTATTTCAGTATCCATGCCTGGATGAATATCTGATAAAGAAATAACTATTTCATTTGAAACAACTTGTTCACCATTTTTGAATTCAATGTTCCAAGCTTTAATATCAACGTCAACAGTAGCGCTTGATAAACCACTATAAGCAAACCAAGCTAAAGTAATAGAAACAAAAGAAATTGCAACAAAAAATAGCGACATCAAATTTAATTTCAAATATAATTTATGTTTTCTTTCCACTGTTACAACTCCTTTTCTTTTACGCTTTTTTTCTTCTTTTTTCTTCTTTTTCTAACATTGTTGTAAGTATTTCAGAACCTATTATATATAAAATTGGAACAAATATTAGGAAAAACATTCCAAATTTTGTGGCAACTATTTTATATATAAATGATAATATTATAGGTTTATAAATAATTTTACCATAAACTTGACTCTCATAAACTATTGGGTCTGGGGTATCATTTGCAATACCTTGTGTATGAAAAATATATTTTCCATCTTCATCTTGTTCAATATTAATAACCTCATGAGTTACAACTTTTCCTGCTAAAGTACCTTGCTTTCCTAAATATGAAATAGCATCACCAACTTCAATTTTTGAAGGATCAATTTCTTTAGCAATTAAAACATCACCTATTTTATATTTAGGGTCCATACTTCCAGATACAACCGTAAACATTCTAAAACTTAAAAATGATATTTTATTATTACTAAATCTTTGTAAAGCAACTACTAACAAAAATAAAATAATAAAAATTGCAACAAATATATTTAAAATTGTTTTAATTATTTTAAAAGTTTTATTATTCATACTAAACCACTACAAGTACTCTTGTGCCCTTTCTAAGTATTCTTCCATCGCATTTTTAAATTTTTTCTTAACATCATCTATACCAACTAATCGTTCACTCTTATCTTTTTTTATCTCTTTAGCAATCATATTTAATAATTCTTCATCAGTTATTTCTATACCAGCACTTAATAATAAATCAACAATTCTTCTAATTTCTTCTTTTAACAATAAAACTGCATTTTTAGCCATTTTTTTCTTTTGTTCTCTTTTAGAAGGTACTAAAGAATCTAAAACTAAATAATCTATTAAGAATGAATGATCCAAAAATCCTTTTAATACATCATTACCATTATCAGTATCATTTTCCTTAGTATCTTCATCATCTTCAAATTTTAATAAATATTCCCACAATTTAACTGCTATTCTAAAATTTGGATTCTTTAAAATGATATTAGTTTTTTTAATTGGTGGTTTTATAAATGATACATGCGCTTTATCTAAAGCTTTATACATTTCACTTCTTTGCCAACTAGAGATATATTCTTTAATTCGTTTAATTCTTGCTTTGATTTTTTTTATTTCATCTTTTATTTTTTTATCAACTTTAGCAGTTGGTAAAGTTTCTGAAGTAACTTTCAATTCGATATCTACTTTTTCAAAATCAGTTACTGTTTTTGCTGAATACTCTAATACTTTATCATCACTTAATTCAAAATTATTAAGTAATTCTTCCTTTTCTAAAACAAATTTTAACAAAGAATCTATTAGAGTGTAGAGAAACCTATTTTCATATATATTATAGGTTTCTTCATTTCTAACATCTAATATTTTTTTTGGTTCAACACTTTTTGTTTTCTTATCAATTTTATTAATATATTCAGTATGTTTACTTAAATCTTTAATACTTGCCACGGTAATTTTTTTTGATTTTTCGATTTTAACAGTATTTTCTTCTCTAATAAGTGCGATTTTAGGTTGTCTTACAATAATATCGATATATGGACAAGCTTCTTCTATTATATCAACCCAATCAAAAGATACTAAATTTCCTTCATAATCAGATTTAAAAAACATTTCAGAACCTAATTTTTTTAGAAATATATCGGTTTTATCTTTTACTTCTTTTTCAACTTCACATTTAAAATTGTCCATATAATATCAACCCCTAACTATATGCTTTTCTTAAGATTTTGTAAATATGCAATACATTCTTTCATTACATCTTTACCAAATTTTTTATTTAAATATGAAATAAATGGATCAATTTCATCTCTTAATAAAGCAACACTTAATTGATCAAATTTCCTTAATATTTTTTTAGCAATAAAGTAATCAATTGCTTCTATTTCTTTACCACCACAAGCTACATAAACAGGAGTAAATACCCCTAATTGTTTCATAATACGATTACCAAAAGCAATTCTAAAATGTTCAATAACGTAATCATCTATTTCTCCAACATAATTTAATCCTTTATCAGATAATGGATATTTTTCAACCGCATCAGCAAATAAACTGTCTAAATAACTTGAATTAATTTTTACTACATCTTGTTCACGACATTTAAATGGATCTACTTTAGTATTAATATCAATAGGCATTGCTCTATCATATACTTTGTCAGTTACCATAAATGTTGAATCATCATTATTAATAGTACCAATATACCAAATATTACCAGGTAATTTAATTTTTCCTTTAATTAATTTTTTAGGATCATCTGGCCAAGCACTAGGTACTAAATCTACTAACCATTCATCACGACTAGGCATTTCAAGAATTGATAATAAGTCTGCAAAATAATATTCAACACGAGCTAAGTTCATTTCATCTAGAATAATTGTATGAACGTCATCATCAAATGAAGCAGCATATATTTCACCTAAAGCTTTAGTTTCATTGAATTTTTTAGTAAATTCATTGAAATATCCTAAGAAATCTGATTTATCTCTCCAAGATGGTTCAACAGAAGATACACAAGCATCCATTCCCATAAATTTTCCCCAAGCATATGCTAAGGAAGTTTTACCTGTACCAGAGATACCTTGTAAAATAATTAACTTACCACAAGCTAAACCACCAAAGAAAGGTCTTAAAATTGTAAAGTCATAATATAAATGTAATTGACTAGCTGCAAAGCATCTAAAATCATCAATTAATTGAGCTAAAGTTGTATCATTTTGATATTTTTTAATTTTATAACCTTCAAATTGTTCATCAATAGCCACCAATTTAGGAAATCTAATTCCTTTAATTGCTTCATCTTCTTCAGGTTTTTCTTCTTCTTTGTTTTCTTCAGTTTCTTCTTCAGGATTAATGCCTAATTGAGAAACTTTCATAGCCATTAATTCTTCTCTTTCTTTCATTAACTTTCTAACTTGATCATTTAAATTGCCAATCTCAGTCAACAATTCATCTTTACTTAAATTATTATTTAATTTTCTTATTATTTTTTTAACTAATAAGAAGATTAATAATGCTATTAATAAGACAATTATTATTAAACAAACAACACACATAACAACGAATACTTTTTCATTGCCATTAAAGCTGTCTTTATAACTTTCAATTATTTTAGCGTAATCACTAAAACTAAACATTTGTTTAATACCATTAATAAATCCTTTAAAGGCGTTAAACAATCCATCAAAAAAGATAGATATAAATTCGTAAAAAAATCTCAAAAATGTATTCATAAACTACTCTCCCCAATAACTTCCTATTTTACTTGCTATATCATCATAAGCAATTTTATTGTGTAATTCCTCTTTAATTGATGATAAAACATCAATCGATTCAAACATTTTCCCTTTTACTCTTTTATCGATAAATATGTATTCCATTGCTTCAACAATTCCTTGATCTTTTGCTTTAACTGCTGAAGTTTGTAAATCAACGGCAAATCTATATCCATCTTTAATTAATGATTTTATAACCTTTTTATTCTTTGATAATTCTTCATATTGTGCTAAAACAATAATATTATTTTTAGCATATTCATCACCAAACAAATTAAATATTTTATCTAATTTATTAGATTTAGTGTATAAACTTTCTGGTATGTAGAATATATATTTTTTATTAAAATCAGCATTCAACATATCTTTAACAACTTGTACTAATAATAATGTTAACAAAACTTCAATTTTATCTTCAGCAACAATACCATCATAATATGTTTTATCAACAATATAATCACTATATACCTTGCTAAAATTAATATTATGATTTAATTCAACTGCGTAAGTATTTTTAATTGATAAACTATTATATTTTAATTCAAATAAACTTGTTTCTAATTTTTCAATTGCTTCTTTAACAACTGATTTATAAGTTCTTTGAATTTTTAGTATTTTACTAATCATAGAATTCATTGTTTTAGGATCGACTTCAGTTCCAATTAATTTAACCATCTTATTTTTATAAGTTTGTTTTTTTATTTTAGTATCATCTATAACTAAATATGTATGTTCTAAATGCATAACCAAAGTAAATATATTAGTGTATTTTTTTACTTTTTCACTATATTTATTATCAGTTCCTTTGTATGCTTTAATCATTTCTTGAGC
This sequence comes from uncultured Bacilli bacterium, assembly GCA_944371325.1. Classification (GTDB taxonomy): domain Bacteria; phylum Bacillota_I; class Bacilli_A; order RF39; family UBA660; genus Faecisoma. The sequence continues at coordinate 70,433 of CALVXO010000005.1, forward strand.
AGCTTCTTTTAGCGCATTTTCAATTCTAGTATTCATATTGCGACCATTATATTCGACATTTACATCTCCGCAATAATTATAATATTTACCATCAATATATACTTTTAAGAAGTTTTCTCTAATTGTTGCTTCATTTGTTTTTAAAGTTTCATCATTATTTAAAACATCTATTATTTCTTTTAATTCTTCTTCTTTAATAAACATAATCTTTTCAATTATATTTTTAAATTTTTTCTTTTTATTTTGCAACATTTCTAATTTTAATTCTACTTCATTAGCTTTTGGTTCTTCTTCT